>JANOQS010000248.1:0-8443 GCA_031414975.1 Methylibium sp.
GCCGTGGTCGGGCAAACCCATCAGTGCCGCGCCGTTCACCGTCACCGCGTCGAAGCAGGCGCGCATCTGCGCCTGCGAGGTCATCTGCGCCACGTGCAGGCCCATTTGCGCCACCTCGAGCATGTCGCCCGAGCCGAGCGAGTACCACGGGTCCATCACACAGTCGTGACCGAAGGCAACGTTGATGCCGGCCGCCAGCAGCTCGGGCACGCGCGTCATGCCGCGGCGTTTGGGGTAGGTGTCGTGGCGGCCCTGCAAGGTGATGTTGATCAGCGGGTTGGCCACCGCGTGCAGCTGCGCCTCACGCATCAGCGGCAGCAGCTTGGACACGTAGTAGTTGTCCATCGAGTGCATCGACGTGAGGTGCGAGCCGGTGACACGGCCGTGCAGCCCGAGGCGATTCGTGTGGAAGGCGAGCGTCTCGATGTGGCGCGACAGCGGGTCGTCGCTCTCGTCGCAGTGCATGTCCACGCGCAGGCCGCGTTCGGCGGCCAGCTCGCACAACGCGCGCACGCTTTCGGCACCGTCGGCCATCGTGCGTTCGAAGTGCGGAATGCCGCCGATCACGTCGACACCCATGTCGAGCGAGCGCTTCAGATTGGCCAGCGCGGTCGGCGAGCGCAACAGCCCGTCCTGCGGGAAGGCGACGAGCTGCAGGTCCAGATACGCCTTGACTCTGTCTTTCACATGCAGCAAGGCTTCGACCGCGAGCAGGCGGTCGTCGCACACGTCAACATGCGTGCGGATCGCGAGCAGCCCCTTGGCCACCGCCCAGTCGCAGTACTGCAGGGCGCGCTCGACCAGCGCTTCCTGCGTCAGCAGCGGCTTCAGTTCACCCCACAGCGCGATGCCTTCGAGCAAGGTGCCGCTCTGGTTGACACGCGGCAGGCCGTAGCTGAGCGTCGCGTCCATGTGGAAGTGCGGGTCGACGAAGGGCGGGCTCAGCAACTGGCCGTTGGCGTCGATCAGCGGCGCGCCCTCGGGCACCGGCAGGTTCGGGCCGATGGCCTCGATGCGACCGGCCGCGATGCGCAGGTCCTGGCCGGTGCGGCCGTCGGGGAAGGTGGCGTTGCGGACGAACAGGTTCATGGTGAACAGGCGATGAGCACGCAGCGTGCCCGCCCATTCTGAACGCAGCAGATCAGCGCAGCGTGATCGGCCCGGAGTCGATCTCGTCCAGCTCGGCAGCCATGGTCTCGCGCGCGAGCGGGATCGGCTGCGAGATCGAGTGGTCGGCCAGGCGGATGCGCGGCACGGTGATCAGCCGCGCCACCGGCTGGCCATGGCGCACGATCACGATCTCTTCTTCCTCGACCAACTGTTCGATCAGTTCACTCAACCGAGCCTTCGCATCGGCGACGCTGACGTGTTTCATGAGGTGCTCCTCGCTCAATTTTGTGCAGCCCGTGCTGCGCAGATTCTGCTCTGCGGCCGGGCTGGGTGCCGGACCTTTGTGGAGCGAAATGAGCATAACTTGGCTGGATCGCGATCACACCTATCGCCGGTGCGGCATGGTGTCCGGTTGTGACCGGCGCAAGGGTCGCTAGGCGTTTGGGCAACAAGCCGCAGCCTGCAATCTAGACAAGATCCCTTTGCTTATCCATAGCACTTGGTGCTATACAATGTTTTGGGGGAGACGCTGCATGGCGATCTACACGACGCGATGGTTCGCCCGTTGGGCACGCAAACAAGGATTGAGCACGCCCAGCCTCTGCGTCGCAGTTCGCGAAATGATCGAAGGCCTGTATGACGCTGATCTCGGCGGCGGCCTTTTCAAGAAGCGGATTGGGCGGCCCGGACAGGGGAAGAGCGGCGGCTATCGAACGCTGGTCGCCACCAATAAAGGCAACCGCTGGGTATTCGTGTTTGGCTTCCCGAAGAACGAGCGCAGCAACATCGACAAGGACGAAGCCGAGGTATTGAAGAAGCTGGCGACGCACCTCTTGTCACTGACGGCGGAGGCGCTCGGCAAGGCACAGAGTGCCGGTGAACTGATTGAGGTGGATTGCGATGCGAAAGACTAAGTCACCAATCCTTGAAGCGGTTCACGACACCGCCAAGGGGCTACACAAGGCGGGCGTGATGGATCAGGTCACGCTGCGCGAATTCGATCAACTCTGTCTGCCGCCGGTCGAGCCGCTGCAACCAGAGCAAATCAAACACATTCGCGAAACCACGCGTGTCAGCCAGGCCGTCTTTGCCCGTTTGCTGAACACGAGTCTCTCGACGGTGCAGAAGTGGGAAATCGGCCAGAAGAAACCTACCGGCACTGCCCTCAAGCTGCTCCACCTGGTGCAAAAGCGCGGCCTCGAAGTCGTCGCGTGACGGCAGGACTGGCGCGGCGGAAGTGCAACCGGCATCAGGAGCCTGCGACAACGGGAGGCAACACTGCATATGGAACTCGATCCAGACATTTCCGTTGAGCAGCGCTATTGGTGGCGTATTGCCTTAGAGCTGCGCCTGCGCAAATCCAACGGTGATGCGTTTCAGGACTTCTTCTCGGTCGTCATGGGCCAGTTGCATGGCGACGATTTTGTGCGCGTGAGGCCCTTTGGCAAGCTCGGCGACAAGGGGTGTGACGGCTACCTCAACTCTTCAGGTCAGGTGTTCCAGTGCTACGGCGCGATGAACGGGGAGACCAAACAGGTTGCCAAGCTGACCAAGAAGATGACGGACGACTTCGGCACGGCGGCAACTAAGCTGGCGGCGATCATGCGCGAGTGGCACATGGTGCTCAACCTCATCGAGGGCGTGCCCACGGAAGCTATTACCACGAAGAATGCGCTGGAGATGGCGAATCCAAAGATCAAGTTCGGGTTCATCGGCTTAGAAGGCTTTGCTGAGCGGGTCTTCAAGTTGACTGCCGAGCAGATAGCGGGCCTGCTTGGGCCCACGGCCTCGCAGACCGACGCAAAGAATCTCGACATCACGACGCTGCGCAAGCTGGTCAATGACCTTGCTGCGGCAGCGGATGCGGCGCAGCCGGAGGCCGTCGATCTGCGCCCTGTGCCCGTGGACAAGCTCGTCTACAACAAGCTGCCGAATCACTGGAAGTCGTTGATATCTGGCGGCTGGATCAACGCCCCGCTCGTCGCGTCATATTTCGAACGCCACCCAGACCCCTTGACGGGGGACAAGGTTGCGGCGCTATTCAAGGGCAAATACAGCTACTTCAAAGCCCAGAACCTCGCACCCGGCGACATCATGGCAGCCCTGTTCGCACTCGTGACCGGTATCGGCAATGTCTTGCCGCAGCAGCAGGTGGCCGCGCAGGCCCTGTTGGCCTTCCTTTTCGAGAACTGCGATATTTTTGAGCGCGATCCTGAGCTGGCGGCGTCGTGATCTTGCCAACCAAATATCTCCCGCACGACCGCGCGCTATTGAGCGTCGGGGCAGAAGTCCTCGCCCAGCTCAAGGAACCGCGCTCGGTTTCTGAACTGTGGGAGTGTGTCCGAGAAGACCGAAACAAGCGCCTCGCAGCGACGCCCCTGTCCTTCGACTGGTTTGTACTGGCGTTGAATCTGCTGTATGCCGTTGCCGCGATTGAATACAGCAATGGCGTCGTTCACCGCGAGGCTTCGCAATGATTCTGAGCATTGAAAGCTCGCTCAACACCTTCAAGCCAGTGGCCTTCCGGGAAGGGCTCAATGTCCTCCTTTCGGACAAGAGCGCGTCGTCCACGGAAAAGCAAACGCGCAACAGCGCGGGCAAAACCAGCCTCGTCGAGATCATTCATTTTCTCTACGGCGCGGACTGCGAAACGGACTCACTCCTGCGGGTGCCTGAGCTTGTCGATCACACGTTCAAGGGCCGTTTCCGCGTCGGCGGCGAAGAGTTCACAGTCGAGCGTGGCGGCGCGGAACCATCCAAGGTCTTCCTGCTGGCTGGTGGGGAAGAGCGGAAAGACATGCCGAAGAAGCTCGACAAGGCCAGTGAGCGGCTATACGTCTCCAATACCAACTGGAAGGCCTTCCTCGGCCATAGCCTGTTTGGTCTGCCGCTGGACAACCGTGGGACTGCGTTCGACGAGGCCTACACGCCGAGCTTCCGGTCGATGTTCTCCTACTTCGCCCGGCGGCGTGACTCCGGCGCCTTCATCGGCCCCGAGCGGCAGGCGGAGAAGCAGCACCGGTCGGACTGGCAGGTCAACCTCTCGTACCTGCTCGGCCTGGACTGGCAAATTCCGTTTGAATTCACGAAGATTCGCCTGCGCGAAAAAACACTCGAAGAGCTGCGCAAGGCGGTTAAAGCAGGTGCGCTTGGCAAAGTCGTCGGCACAGTGGCCGAATTGCGGCCTCAGGTCACGATTGCCGATGCGAAGGCGGACAAATTGCGCCGCGAGCTGACCGGCTTCGAGGTGCACGAGAGCTACAAGGAGCTGTCGAAGCGGGCTGCGCAGGCGAAGTCAGAAATGCAGGCCATCGTTCGCCGCACCGTCTCGCTGAACGAGAACCTGGAACACCTTGAGACCGCTCTCAAGTCAGAGAAGCCGCCACAGCGGTCTGACATCCAGCAGCTCTACGCGGCGGCAGGCATCGAACTGCCGGGTGTTGCCTTGCGCCGGTTCGATGAAGTCAGTTCGTTCTATGAATCGGTGGTTGCCAATCGTCGCGTCCATCTGGAGAAAGAGATTGCCAGCGTAAGGGCTCAGATCGCAACGGAAGAAGCAGCGGTCGGTCGTCTCGACCGCGAGCGCAGTGCCATCCTGCAGGGCCTCGACGGGCACGGCGCGCTCGATGATTTCCTGGCACTGCAACGCGACCTGGCAGAGTGGGACGCACAGGCGGCGACGCTACGCGAGCGCTTCAAGGCGGCGGAAGTGCTGGAAGGTGAGTCAACCAAGCTCAACATTGACCGGGCCAACTTGCAGCGGAGATTGCAGGAGGATCACCATATCCGTTCCGCTGCGCTTGACGAAGCCATCCTCATCATCGCCGACGCTATTGCGAGCCTCTACGATGATCGCGCCGGTCGGTTCGTTGTCGAGGCGACCGACAACGGGCCGGAGTTCCGCATTTCAATTGAAGGCGACCGGGGTGGCGGAATCTCGAACATGGAGATTTTCTGCTTCGACCTCGCGCTCTTCAAAGTCGTGACAGCGCGCCTGGGCGGGCCGGGATTCCTGCTCCACGACAGCCACCTGTTTGACGGCGTCGATGAGCGACAGATTGCAGGAGCACTGCAATTGGGCTTGGAAGCGACGCAAGGCAAGGGGCTGCAGTACATCGTGACGATGAACTCCGACATTTTCGGGCGGCTGCCGCTGCCAAGTGCTATCGACCCAAGCATGGTCGTGCTCGAAACACGACTGTCCGACGACGTCGAGGAAGGCGGCCTCTTCGGCTTCCGCTTCGGCTGAGCCGCCATGCGGAAGAGGACGACCGAAGGGCTTCGGCACGCCCTGGCGACCTACCGTTCCCCCTTGCGATACGGCTTCATCAGCGCCTGCGGGTAGGCCGCTCGGCGCGCCATCACGACCAGCGCGACGATCGACAGCGCGTACGG
Source organism: Methylibium sp. (assembly GCA_031414975.1). Taxonomy (GTDB): domain Bacteria; phylum Pseudomonadota; class Gammaproteobacteria; order Burkholderiales; family Burkholderiaceae_C; genus LGRD01. The sequence goes on from JANOQS010000248.1 coordinate 5,506, forward strand.
CAGCATCAGGTAGATCTGGTACGGCAGCGTCACGCCGAGCACCGGCGCTCCCGATTGCTGCAGGCGCAACTGCAGCGCGTCGAACAGCGCGAACAGCAGCGCGCCGAGCAGCGCCTTGCCCGGCCGCCACGACGCGAACACCACCAGCGCGACGCAGATCCAGCCGCGCCCGTTGACCATGTTGAAGTAGAACGCGTTGAACGCCGCCAGCGTGAGAAACGCACCAGCCACGCCCATCAGCGCCGAACCGGCGGCGATGGCCCCGATGCGCACCGCCGCCACGTCGATGCCCTGCCCTTCGGCGGCCGACGGGTTCTCGCCGACCATGCGCACCGCCAGGCCGACGGGGGTGCGGTACAGCACGTAGCCGATCAGCGGCACGAGCAGCAGCGCGAGCAAGGTCAGCGGCGTCTGCGCGTTCAGCACCGGAATCGGCAGCCAGTCCATGGTCGTGAACGCGGTGATGGTCGGCGGGCTGTCGACCTTGGGAAAGCTGACGCGGTAGGCGTAGCTCGCCACGCTGGTGGCAAAGAGCGTGATGCCCAGCCCCGAGACATGCTGCGACAGCGACAAGGTAACGGTCAGGAAACCGTGCAGCAGCCCGAGCAGCGCCCCCACCGACGCGGCCACCAGCACGCCTGCCCACAGACCACCGCCGTGGTAGACCGTGAGCCAGCCGGTGAACGCGCCCGCGACCATGATGCCTTCGATGCCCAGGTTCAACACCCCGGCGCGCTCGCACAACAACACGCCCAAGGTGCCCAGGATCAGCGGCGTGGCGATGCGCAGAACCGCGACCCAGAACGGCACGCTCAGGAACAGGTCGAAGGTTTCAGCGAGCACCTTGCACCTTCGTGAAGACCACCCGGTACTGCGCCATCATCGTCGCCACCAGCATCGCCAGCAGCGACACCGAAACGATCACGTCGGCGATGTAGGTCGGCACGTTGACGGCGCGGCTCATGCTGTCGGCGCCGACCAGAATGCCGGCGACGAACACCGCCGCGGCCACCACGCCGAGCGGGTTCAGCGCCGCGAGCATCGCGATCACGATGCCGGTGTAGCCGTAGCCGGGTGACATGTCCAAGGTGACGTAGCTCGTGCGCCCCGCGACCTCGATCGCCCCGGCCAGCCCGGCCAGCGCGCCCGACAGCACTGCCACCTTGACGGTGACCCAGCCGACCGGCATGCCGGCAAACTCCGACGCGCGCGCGTTCGCGCCGACGGCACGGATCTCGAAGCCGGTGGTCGTGTGCTTGAACAACATCCACAACAGCATCGCCAGCATCAGCGCCCACAACAAGCCGGTGTGCACACGCGTGCGCGGGATCAGCTTCTCCAGCTGCAGGGCATCCTGCAGCACCACGCTCTGCGGCCAGCCCATCGCGGTCGGGTCCTTCATCGGCCCGTCGAGCATCATCGAGACGAACAGCAGCACGATGAAGTTCAGCAGCAGTGTCGTCACGACTTCGTCGACGCCGAGCCGGCTCTTCATCAGCGCCGGGCCGAGCAGCAACAGGGCGCCGGCCAGCGCGGCGGCGGCCATCATCAGCGGGAACAGCAGCCACGCCGACACCTCGATGCCGCTGCCGCCGTGCAGCCCGCCCACCGCCACGGCGGCCAGCGCACCGGCATACAACTGCCCTTCGGCGCCGATGTTGAACAGGCGCGCCTTGAAGGCCACCGCGGCGGCCAGGCCGGTCAGGATCAGCGGCGTGGCGCGCGTGAGCGTTTCGGTCCACGCGAACACCGAGCCGAAACCGCCGTCGAGCAACAGCGCGTAAGCATGGACTACCGGCGCACCGGCCCACGCCACCAGCAGCGAGGTAACGAACAAGGTGAACACGACGGCCGCGAACGGCGCGCCGAGTTGTGCGGCACGCGAGAGTTCGGCGCGGCGTTCAATGCGCATGCGTGGGTTCGGTGTTCGTCGAGCCGGCGGCGCGCGCACGGTCGCCGCCGGCCATCGCCAGGCCGATCTCTGCCAGGGTCCACTGCGCTGCCGGCCGCGCTTCCGTAAGCCGCCCGTGGTGGATCACCGCCACGCGATCGGCCAGCGCGAAGATTTCTTCCAGATCTTCCGAGATCACCAGCACCGCCGCGCCTTGCGCGCAGGCGTCGAGCAACTGCTGGTGCACGTAGGCGACCGCGCCGATGTCCAGGCCCCAGGTCGGCTGGTCGGCAACGATCAGCGATGGCGGCCGGTTCGAGCCGGGGTCGCCCACCAGCGCACGGCCGAGGATCAGCTTCTGCATGTTGCCGCCGGAGAGCGAACGCGTCGGCGTTTCGAGCCCGCGCGACTCGGTGCCGCGCACGTCGAAGCGTTCGATCAGCGCCTTGGCGTGCGCCTGCGCGGCGCGGCGCTTGATGAAGCCGCCGGCCGACGCGAACGCGCGTGTCGCATAACGCTCCAGCATCGCGTTCTCCCACGCCGGCAGGTCACCGACCACGCCGACCGCGTGGCGGTCTTCGGGAATGCGCGCGACGTCGGCTTCGACCCAGGCGCGCGGTTGCGCCGGCATCGCCCGGCCGAGCAACTCGACCGTGCCGCCGTCCAGCGCCTGCAGGCCGAACAGCAACTCGGCCAGCGCGCCCTGGCCGTTGCCGGCGACACCGGCGATCGCGACGATCTCGCCACCGCGCAGTTCGAGATTCACGTCATCGAGCAACCGGCGGCCTTGCGGCGCGTTGATCGTGGCGCCCTTCAAGCGGCACACCCGGTCGCCGGCAGCGCGGGCGCGGCGCACCGGCGCGTCGATGCGCCGGCCCACCATCACCTCGGCCAGGCGCGGCTTGTCGGCGTCAACCGAGGCCATCGTCGCCACCAGCTTGCCGCCGCGCAGCACCGCGATGCGGTGCGACACGCGCAACACCTCGTCGAGCTTGTGGCTGATGAAGATCACGCTCAGGCCCTGGTTGATGAGCTGGCGCAGGCAAG
>JANOQS010000249.1:0-3940 GCA_031414975.1 Methylibium sp.
GGCGCTGGCCGGCGCCCGTGCGCTCGGTGTGGCCCTGCCGCAGACGGCCGGCGCCGCGCAACTGATGCAGGTCTGCGCCGCCAACGGCATGGCCGACCTGGATCACTCGGCGCTGGTCAAGGCGCTGGAGTTGATGGCCGACCACCCGGTCGCCCCTGACCATTGAAACGGCTCGTCGATCCCCTGACAATGGGCGAATGAGCAAGCCCTCCCCCCATACCGATCCGCGCGGCTTTCTGCGCTCTCTGTACGACGCGGCCGTGGCGCGGGCCCTGCCGGCCGAAATCACCCGGCCCAGCCTGCCGCACCCGCCCAAAGGCCGCACCATCGTCATCGGCGCCGGCAAGGCGGGCGGCTCGATGGCAGCGGCGGTGGACGCGCTGTGGCCGCGCGAGTCGCCGCTGTCGGGGCTGGTGATCACGCGCTACGACCATGTGCCGCCGGCTTACCGGCTCAAGCCGGGCCGCATCGAGGTGGTTGAAGCTGCTCACCCGGTGCCCGACGAAGCCGGCCGCAAGGCCACCGAGCGCATCGTCAAGCTGACCCAGGGGCTGACCGAGAACGACCTGGTGCTGTGCCTGATCTCCGGCGGCGGGTCGTCGCTGCTGTCGATGCCGGCCAAGGGCTTGAGCCTGGAAGACAAGCAGGCCATCAACAAGGCCTTGCTGCGCAGTGGCGCGGCCATCGACGAGATGAACTGCGTGCGCAAGCACCTGTCGGCCATCAAGGGCGGGCGCCTGGCGGCGATGTGTGCGCCGGCCAAGGTGGTGACCCTGCTGATCAGCGACGTGCCGGGCGACTCGCCCGAGGTCATCGCCAGCGGCCCGACCGTGCCCGACACCAGCACCTGTGCCGACGCATTGCGCATCCTCACCCGCTACGGCATCGAGATTCCGGCGGCCGCGCGGGCCGGGCTGGAGAGCGCCGCGTTCGAAACGCCCAAGCCGGGCGACCCGCGCTTTGCCGGCCATGGGGTGTACATGATCGCCACGCCGCAAGAGTCGCTCGAAGCGGCGGCACTCGCGGCGCGCGAAGCGGGTGTCGAGGCCTACATCCTGAGCGACCGCATCGAAGGCGAGTCGCGCGAGATCGGCAAGATGCACGCCGCGCTGGCGCGCCAGATCGCTGCCCGCAACCAGCCTTTCGTGCGGCCCTGCGTGGTGCTGTCGGGCGGCGAGACCACGGTCACCGTCAACGCCAAGGGTGGGCGCGGCGGGCGCGCCACCGAGTTCCTGCTTGGCTGCGCGATCGCACTGGAAGGCGAACGCGGGGTGTACGTGCTGGCGGCCGACACCGACGGCATCGACGGCGTGGAAGACAACGCCGGCGCGATCGTCACGCCCAGCACGCCGGTGCGCGCCCGGCAGGCGGGGCTGAAGGCGCAGGAGTTCCTCGACCGCAACGACGCCTACAGCTACTTCCAGGCGCTCGGCGACCTGGTGGTGCCGGGGCCGACGTTCACCAACGTGAACGACTTCCGGGCCCTGCTGATCCTGTAGAGCGGTGGGCACCAACGCCGAGTTGGTGCACCGTTCGGCGCCGATCAGCGCGGTTGGCGGGTGGTTACCGCGTGGTTACGGCCTTGCGGCCGCTTTCGCGCCAAGGGTACTTACTGTGTCATTCGCAAAATGACGGGACCTATCATGCCGCAGCGATTTTGCAATCCCGGTGCCAAGGAGACCTCTCGATGAAATTCAAACTGCTCGCCACTGCCGCTCTGACCGGTGCTGCATTGATGGTGGCCGGCCAGGCCGCTGCCCAGGAAAAACTCACCGTCTGGTGGGTCAAGGGCTTCTACAAGGCCGAAGACGACGCGCTGTTCGAGGCGATCAAGAAGTACGAAGCCAAGAACAAGAACGTCAAGATCGAACTGTCGCAGTACCCGATCCAGGACATGATCCCCAAGACCGTGGCCGCGCTCGACTCGGGCAACCCGCCCGACGTTGCGTATGCCGACGTCTACGACTTCCAGGTCGCCGGCAAGTGGGCCTTCGACAACAAGCTCGAAGACATCAGCAGCGTGATCAACCCGATCCGCGCGCGCTTTGCACCGAACACCGCCGAAACCGCGTTCCTGTACAACGACGCGACCAAGAGCCGCGCGTACTACGCGTTCCCGATGAAGCAGCAGACCATGCACATCCAGTACTGGGGTGACATGCTGGCCGATGCGGGCTTCAAGGACAGTGACATCCCGACCAAGTGGGCCGACTACTGGTCCTTCTGGTGCGACAAGGTGCAGCCGGCGCACCGCGCCAAGAGCGGCGCGCGCAGCTTCGGCATCGGCCAGCCGCTGGGGGTCGATTCGAGCGACTCGTTCTTCTCGTTCCTGACGTTTGCCGACGCCTACAACGTCAAGATGGTCAGCGACAGCGGCAAGCTGCTGGTCGACGACCCGGCCGTGCGCACCGGCCTGATCGGCGCGCTGACCGACTACACCAACATCTACACCAAGGGCTGCACGCCGCCTTCGAGCACGAGCTGGAAGGACCCGGACAACAACGTCGCCTTCCACAACAAGACCACGGTGCTGACCCACAACGCCACGATCTCGATCGCCGCCAAGTGGCTCGACGACATGAACAACGCCACGCTGACGCAAGAGCAGCGTGACAACGCGAAGAAGAACTACACCGAGCGCATCCGCACCGCCGGCTTCCCGGCCAAGCCGGACGGCAGCAAGATGCAGTACCGCGCGGCGATCAAGGTCGGCGTGATCTTCAACCAGGCCAAGAACAAGGCGCGCGCCAAGGAGTTCGTCAGCTTCCTGATGCAGGACGAGAACCTCACGCCCTACGTCGAAGGCTCGCTCGGCCGCTGGTACCCGGTCATGAAGACGGCCCAGCAACGGCCGTTCTGGAAGGCCGACCCGCACCGCACAGCGGTCCACAACCAGTTCTCGGACGGCACGGTCAACTTCGAATTCACGAAGAACTACAAGTTCACGATCCTGAACAACGAGAACGTGTGGGCCAAGGCCGCCAACCGCGTGCTGAACGAGAAGGTGCCGGTGGACAAGGCGGTCGACGAGATGATCGCGCGCATCAAGACGGTCGCGAACTGATGCGAGTGGCGACGCTGACCTGCCGGGTGTTGCCGTGAGCGCTGTCGTCGCCAATCAAGCCCCCATGCCGGCTCGCCGGCCGGCCAAGGGCCTGACCTCGTGGGAGAAGTGGGGCGCCGCGCTGGTGGTGCCCTACCTGATCATCTTCCTCGTCTTCGTGATCTATCCGGTGGGTTACGGGCTGTGGCTGGCCCGCAACCCCGAGAGCTACGTCAAGCTATTCGCCGACCCGATCTTCTTCCGCACCTTGATCTACACCGTCATCTTCGTGGTGGTGGCGGTCAACGTGAAGATGGCGATCGCGCTGTTCCTGTCGGGCTTCTTCCTGAACACGCGCTGGTGGGTCAAGATCCTCGCGGCGATCTTCATCCTGCCGTGGGCGGTGCCGTCGATCCCGACGATCCTGTCGATGCGCTTCATGCTCAACCCCGAGTGGGGCGTGATCAACACCGCGATCTTCAAGCTCACCGGCTTGGATGGCCCGAACTGGCTCAACGACCCGACCCTGGCGCTGACGTTCTCGATGCTCGCGCACATCTGGAAGTCGCTGCCGTTCTGGACCCTGATTTTGCTGGCGGGCCGCATGGCCATTCCGGCCGAGCAGTACGAGGCCGCGTCGGTCGACGGCGCGACCACCTGGCAAAAGTTCAAGTTCATCACCTGGCCGGCCATGCGCTCGCTGGTGCTGACCTCGACCATCCTGTCGATGATCTGGACCTTGGGCGACTTCAACAGCGTCTACCTGCTCACCGGCGGCGGCCCGGCCGACCTGACGCATGTGCTGGCCACCCTGGGCATCCGCTACCTGCGGCTTGACCTGGTTGATCTGTCGCTGGCGTCCATCGTGGTGGCGTTGCCGCTGGTGTTGCCGTTGGT
>JANOQS010000250.1:0-4384 GCA_031414975.1 Methylibium sp.
CGATGCTTTGCCAGCGCGCGAGCTGCTCGATGCCCTGCCTCAGCACCCAGTCGCCCACCGCGGTGCTCAAGCCGGTGTGCTCGATCAGCGGCAGAAAGTGCGCCGGCATCAGCAGGCCCTGCTCGGGGTGGTTCCAGCGCAGCAGCGCTTCCACGCCGAGCACGCGGCCGTCGCGCATGTCGACCTTGGGCTGGAAGTGCAGGCACAGCTCCTCGGAGTCGAGCGCTTCCTGGACCCGGCCGAGTTCGACGAAGCGCGCCTCGGCCAGCCGGTCGCGCTCGGCGTCGAAGAACTGGTAGCCGCTGCGGCCGGCCTGCTTGGCGCCGTACATCGCATGGTCGGCATGGCGCAGCAGCGTTTCGGCGTCCGCGTTGTCGAGCGGGAAGATCGTGGCGCCGATGCTGGCGGTGACGGCGACCGGCGCGTCGCCCCCCGACAGCCCGAACGGCAGCCCCACGATGTGAAGCATGCGTTCGACGGCCAGGCGGCTTTCTTCGACGCTGGCCGCACGCAGCAGCAGCACGAACTCGTCGCCGCCGATGCGCGCCACCACGTCGTCGCCGCTGGCCGAGGTGCGCAGCGAGCGCCGCAGCCGTTCGGCCAGCTTGAGCAGCAACTGGTCGCCGGCATAGTGACCGTGCTCGTCGTTGACCGGCTTGAAGTGGTCGAGGTCGAGGTAGCACACCGTCAGCAGGCTGCCGTCGCGCTCAGCTGTGGCCAGGGCCTCCAGCAGCAGTTGCGTCAGGCGCACGCGGTTCGGCAGGCCGGTCAATTCGTCGAAGTGCGCCTGGCGCTGCAGTTGCACGATCTGCTGGCGCGACTGGGTGATGTCGGACAGCGCCAGCACGTGGTTCTGCACCAGGCCCTCGCCGTTCTTCACCACCGACACGGTGGCGTGCAGGGTGCACGGCTCGCCGTTGCGGCGCCGCGTGAGCATCTCCCCGTGCCACACGCCGTGAGCGCGCAGGCTTTCGTAGACGCGCGCCTGCGCTTCGGCTTCTGGAGAACCCGGCGCCGCGGCTCGCAGCATGGCCGGCACGGTGCCGCGCAACTCGTCGAACGAGAAGCCCGAGATGCGGCAATAGGTCGGGTTCGCCTGCAGCACGCGGTTCTGCGCGTCGGTGATCAGCAGCCCTTCGTTCAGGTGCTGGAACAGCTTGTCCGACAGGCGCTGCTGTTCCATTGCGGCGTGCCGCTCGGCAGTGTCGCGGGCCAGGAACAGCATGCTCAGCGGGGCACCGTCGGCGTCGCGGTCGACCACGAAGGCGCGCAGTTCGAACCAGCGCCAGTGGCCGTCCTTGCCGAGCAGGCGGCATTCGGCCTCGGCGGCGGCGGCGGCGGCCGAACGCAGAGGCTCGAACGAGCGCTTCACGGCCGTGATGTCGTCGGGGTGAACCCGTTCCCAGAAGGCCTTCACCGCATCACCGAACTCCTGGCTCGCAAAGCCGAGAAGGTTCAACCAGCGCGGCGACATGACGAGCCGCCCGCTCGGCACGTCGAGCTCGGCCACGCCGGTGCCCGAGACGTCGAGCGCGCGCTTCCAGCGCTTGTTTCCGGCCGCCAGTTCGCCGATCAGGGTGGACATCAGCAGCGGCACCGCCACCAGGGTGAACACATAGCCCCACAGCAGCGCCACGCTGCGCTGCGGGTCGACCTGCTGAAGCGGCCCCAGGCCGTTGACGGTGGCCAGTGCAGCGCCGACGCCCACGAGCAAGGCCGCCGACGAGGCCGCGAACGTGCCGCTGCGTGCGGCCAGCCAACCCAACAACAGGTGCGGCAGGAAGATCAGCGGCAACAGCACCAGATCGGCCCCGCCCGAGACCGCAAAGGCCAGCCAGCCGCTGGCAATCGCGCCCAAGGACAGGATCAGGGTGGGGGCCCAGTGAGACTGACCGAAGGCGCGCGCCAGCGAACGCCTGGACAAGGTCAGCAGCGGAATGCCGACCGCCAGCGCGCCCAACGCGTCGCCCAGCCAGCCGTGCAGCCAGGCCGTGCCCGCATGGTTCCAGCGCAGGCTGCCGCTGGCGGCCCACCACAACACGCCGTTGCCGGCCGTGACCAGCATCGTCGCCACGATGGCGATGGTCACGAACAGCCACAGGTCGCGGCGCCGGTCGAGCTCGAAGTGCAGCTTCTTGCGGCGCAGCCAGGCCGTCGCCAGCACCGGCCCGAGCGTATGGCACGTGGCCAGCAGTGCGGCCAGCCAGGGCGCCGAGCCAGCGCTCAAGGCCAGCAGGAAGGCGCCGATCCACACCCCCGGCCACACGCCCGCGCCCAGGCGCAACAGCGCGGCAAGGGCAATGCCGGTGGGTGGCCACAACAGGCTGGTATTCGGCTCGAACGCCGGCGCGGCCAGCCCGAGCCGCCCGCCCACGTAATAAGCCAGCGCCAGCAGACTGACCCAGCGGGCCCATTGAATCGAACCCGCTGGCACATTCAATGCGATCGTGAAACTGGACAGGCGGAGTTCGGGCACGGGATTGCAAATTTGCGGACGAAGATAAATGACTTTACGGTGAATGACCGTTGCCACCCCGGCCACCCGGCCCCGAACCCCCTGTTTGCGGGGGTGTTTCAGGGCCCCCGATCGAGGGGCCAAATGAAAAGCCGCCCGATGGGCGGCTTACGTTTGATTGCGCTTGATCAAGTTCTCAAGCGTGCGCCACTCACGCCGCGCCTCAGCCCGTACTCAGGCCGTGACTCAAACCGTGAAGTCTCCGATCTTGCGGCCCGCCGCCAAGGCCGCCTTGAGCCATTTGGGCTGCAGGCCGCGCCCGCTCCAGGTGTCGCCGGTGGCGGCGTTGCGGTACTTGATCGCCACCTTGCCGGTTTTCCCGCCGCCAGATTTGGCGCCGGCCTTGCCGGCCAGATCAGTCGCCGTCAGCCCATATTCGGCCATCAGCGTGCGGACCTTGGCAATGGCTTCGGCCCGGTGGTGCTTCTTGGTGCTCTCGATTTCTTTTTCGATCGCTTCTTTTTGTGCCAGCAAATCCTGCAATGTTGCCACGATGAATTCCTTGTTTGAAAGAGACCTGAGCAGAATACCGGCGGATTCTATTCAAGCGCAGTTTATCTGGCAAGGGATTCAAAACGCGGCGCTGCGGCATGCGAGCCGATCGTTCGGCGCCCGCTCCTATTTGTACCCGACCCGGTCCAGAATCTGCTGCACCTTGCCCTGGTTCATTCCAACGACTGAAATCGGGATCGTCTCGGCCTTGAACGGCCCCAGGGTATCGAGCGCCGGGTTGGCCACCTTGACGGCCTTGACGGCCGGCCATTCATTGTTGCCGTCGGCAAAATAGGTTTGCGCCTGATCGCTGGCGAGATACTCCAGGAACTGCACGGCGGCCTTGCGGTTCGGCGCGTATTTCGCAACGGCGGCGCCCGCGATATTGACGTGGGTGCCCCAGCTCTGCTGGTTCGGGAACACGACGCCGATCTTTTCGACCACGTCGCGGTCTTCGGGCTTGGTCGAACGCATCATGCGCGCCAGGTAGTAGGTGTTGCTCAGCGCGATCTGACATTCGCCGGTGGCGACCGCCTTGATCTGGTCGGTGTCGCCGCCCTTGGGGGCGCGCGCCATATTGCCCACCATGCCTTGCAGCCAGGTTTCAGTGGCCTGCGGGCCGAGGTGTTCCATCACCGCGCCGAACAGCGACAGGTTGTACGGGTGCGAGCCCGAGCGAGTGCAGACCTTTCCCTTGTTCTTGGGATCGGCCAGTTCTTCGTAGGTGTCGACGTCGTCCTTCTTCACCGTCTGCTTGTTGTAGACGACCACCCGGGCGCGGGTGGACAGACCGAACCACGAACTGCCCTGGCCGCCATCGTTGCCGCGCAAAGTGGCGGGAATGCGCGCCTCCAGGGTGTCCGACTTGACCGGCTGGAACATGCCGTCGGCCTCGGCGCGCCACAAGCGTGCCGCATCGACGAGCAGGATCACGTCGGCCGGGCTCGCCGAGCCTTCGCTCTTGAGGCGCGTCAGGATGCCGGCGTCGTCGGCATCCACCCGGTTGATCTTGATTCCGGTGGCTTTGGTGAAGTTGGCGTACAGCGCCTCGTCGGTCTGATAGTGGCGCGCCGAATAGAGATTGAGCACCGCCTCCTGGGCCGAAGCGAACGGCGTGGCCAGGCAGACCAGTGAAGTCAGGGCGGCGAGCGCCGCACAGCGTCGAATGAACATGGGAACTCCCGGGACGTTTGAGACTGCAGGAGTCTACCTGCAAACACGAATCGTTCTCAGTTGTAGTCTTGTCCAACGAGGTATGAGCCTGGAGCAGGGCCCGTGATTCCAACGAGGGATGAGCCTGAAGGGTGTCTGGGCGGGGCGGTTTGGCAGCTCAAAGGGAGCGTGCCGGCGTGGCGAGTCGATCATCCAACGGATGGT
>JANOQS010000251.1:0-4545 GCA_031414975.1 Methylibium sp.
CTGTAGGCATCGGGGGGCACATCGTCGGCCAGCAATGCCGCATCAATCTCGGCGGCGGCGGAAATCTGCTCGTCGAGGTGCGACTGCTGGATCAGCACCAGACCGGCCAGCAGGGCGACGAGCGGCAGCACGATCCCGAGCTTCGTCCACCAGCCACCGCCCAGGATGGCAGCGCCGGCCGCCGTGAAGCCCGAACGAGACTGCGCCGCTTCGGACGCGCGCACCTGGCGAGCCCGGTCGATTGCCCGCTCACGGCTGATGCGCAGGCGTTCGCCGATGTCTGGGCCGATATCGAGCGTGCGTTCGCTCAGGCGCGCCGTCAGCCGCAAGGCAAAGCGCGATTCGAGGGCATCGGTCCCAGCGATGGGGAGGTGATTATTGTTGAGCGTGTTCACAGCGAAATTCCCTTGGTCTTCAGGGCTTTGGCCAAGGCATGCACCGCTCGGGAGCAATGTGTCTTGACGCTGCCCTCCGAGCACCCCATGGCAGCTGCGGTCTCGGCGACATCAAATTCCTCCCAGTAACGCAATAGAAACGCTTCACGTTGACGTGCCGGCAACTGTGCCACTTCCGAATCGATCGCTAGCAAGATCTGTGACCTGGACACCAAGTCTGACGCACTTTCAGACTGCAGGGATCCGTCTTGAGCCTCCAGAGTTTCGAGGATGTCGAAATCCCCGTCTTCTCCGTGGCCTTCGAAGTCGGAGAAATTCTTCAGCACGCCATTGCGCACCTTCTGGCGCCGGAACCAGTCCATCGTGGCGTTGGACAGGATGCGCTGGAACAGCAGCGGCAGCTCCGCGGCAGGTCGGTCGTAGTACTTTTCCGACAGCCGAATCATCGTGTCCTGGACGATGTCCAGCGCCGCATCGTCATCACGAACGGCATACACCGCTCGCTTGAAGGCGCGCTTTTCGACGCTCTTGAGGAAGTCGGAGAGTTCTTTGTCGGTTGCCAAGGAAAGGGCGCCTCAGGCCGCGGCCCGGAAAGACCGGCGGGATTATCTCACCCGGCGCCTGGGCGGCCACGCGACGCAAGGCAGGCGCCAAAGCGGTGACATAATGCGCGATTGCACAACAGATGGGTCCTCCTCAGCCAGTCCGACTCGAGGCTGGCTGCCGGGATGACAAAGCAGGCACCACACCGACCTCACAAGGGTCTGGAGAGGTGCACCGATGGTTTTTCGTTAGAGAAATTCACAAAGGTTTTTGACAAATGGACATGTCCGCCGCTGACGTGAAGCGCGCCGCTCTGGCGCAGCCGAACCCCCCCTCCCAGGAGCCCAACGGCTCCGAAATCCTCGTCAAGTGCCTTCAGGCCGAAGGCGTCAAGTTCCTCTGGGGCTACCCCGGAGGCGCCGTTCTCTACATCTACGACGCGCTCTACAAGCAAGACACGATCGAACATGTGCTGGTGCGCCACGAACAGGCCGCCGTGCATGCGGCCGACGGATACGCGCGCGCCACCGGTGAGGTCGGCGTCGCGCTGGTCACGTCGGGGCCCGGTGTGACGAACGCCGTCACCGGCATTGCCACGGCCTACATGGATTCGATCCCGATGGTGATCATCACCGGGCAGGTCCCGACGCCGGCGATCGGGCTCGACGCCTTCCAGGAGTGCGACACGGTGGGCATCACCCGCCCGGTCGTGAAGCACAACTTCCTGGTGAAGGACGTGCGCGAGTTGGCGATGACCTTGAAGAAGGCTTTCCACATCGCCCGCACCGGCCGGCCCGGGCCGGTGGTGGTTGACATCCCGAAGGACGTGTCGCTCAAGACCGCGCCGTTTCACTACCCGGCGAGCGTGGAGATGCGCTCCTACAACCCGGTGCGCAAGGGCCACGGCGGGCAGATCCGCAAGGCAGTGCAACTCCTGCTGAGCGCCAAGCGCCCCTACATCTACACCGGCGGCGGCGTGATCCTGGGCAATGCGTCGGCCGAGTTGCGCGAGTTGGTCAACCTGCTCGGCTACCCGTGCACCAACACCTTGATGGGACTGGGCGCTTATCCGTCGAGCGACCCGAAGTTCCTGGGCATGCTGGGCATGCACGGCACGTACGAAGCCAACATGACGATGCAGAACTGCGACGTTCTGCTGGCGGTGGGCGCGCGCTTCGACGACCGCGTGATCGGCAACCCCAAGCACTTTGCCTCGGTGGAACGCAAGATCATCCACGTCGACATCGACCCGTCGTCGATCTCCAAGCGCGTCAAGGTCGACATCCCGATCGTCGGCGACGTGAAGGACGTGCTGCACGAGCTGATCGCGCAGATCAAGGAAGCGCAGGTCCGGCCGGATGCTGCGGCGCTGTCGGCCTGGTGGAGCCAGATCAACGAATGGCGCAAGCGCGACTGCCTGCAGTTCAAGAACAGCACTGAGGTGATCAAGCCGCAGTACGTGGTCGAGAAGTTGTGGGAGCTGACGAAGAACAGCGACGCCTACATCACCTCCGACGTCGGCCAGCACCAGATGTGGGCGGCCCAGTACTACCGCTTCGACGAGCCGCGGCGCTGGATCAACTCGGGCGGCCTGGGCACGATGGGTGTGGGCCTGCCGTACGCGATGGGCATCAAGCTCGCCAAGCCGGAGTCTGATGTGTTCTGCATCACCGGCGAAGGCTCGATCCAGATGTGCATCCAGGAGCTGTCGACCTGCCTGCAGTACAAGACGCCGGTCAAGATCATCTCGCTGAACAACCGCTACCTGGGCATGGTGCGGCAGTGGCAGCAGCTCGACTACGGCGGCCGCTACTCGCACAGCTACATGGACGCGCTGCCCGACTTCGTGAAGCTCGCCGAGGCCTATGGCCACGTCGGCATGAAGATCGAGAAGCCGAGCGATGTGGAAGGCGCGTTGCGCGAGGCGATCCGGCTGAAGGATCGGACTGTGTTCCTCGACATCCGCACCGATCCGACCGAAAACGTCTGGCCGATGGTCAAGGCCGGGCAGGGCATCTCGGAGATGCTGCTGGGGTCCGAAGACCTCTGATGGCTTGAACCCGGGCACTGGGGCCGGCGTCACCGCGCCGACTCCGAGGCCCTGGAACAAGCCACCGGAACTTCGGTCGATTCAGGTTCAATTCAATTCAGCGTGGCCACAGGCCGCCGGTTACCGCCGTCGGCCCCAAGAGCGCGCTCTCACTCATCATGAAACACATCATTGCCCTGCTGCTCGAAAACGAGCCCGGTGCGCTGTCGCGCGTGGTCGGCCTGTTCTCGGCCCGCGGCTACAACATCGAAAGCCTCACCGTCGCGCCGACCGAGGACGCCTCGCTGTCGCGCATGACCATCGTCACGACCGGCTCCGACGAAGTCATCGAGCAGATCACCAAGCACCTGAACCGCCTCATCGAGGTGGTGAAGGTGGTGGACCTGACCGAGGGCTCGTTCACCGAGCGCGAGCTGATGCTCATCAAGGTGCGCGCCGTTGGCAAGGAGCGCGACGAGATGAAGCGCATGGCCGACATCTTCCGCGGCCGCATCATCGACGTGACGGAGAAGAGCTACACGATCGAGTTGACCGGCGACAAGTCCAAGCTCGATGCTTTCATCGAAGCCATCGACCGCAGCGCCATTCTTGAAACCGTGCGCACCGGCACCAGCGGGATCGGTCGCGGCGAGCGCATCCTGCGCGTTTGATTCCCGCAACCATTTGATTGACCACCAGGAGAACACCATGAAGGTTTACTACGACAAAGACGCCGACCTGAGCCTCGTCAAGGGCAAGAACGTCACGATCATCGGCTACGGCTCGCAAGGCCACGCGCACGCGCAGAACCTGAACGACAGCGGCGTGAAGGTCACCGTCGGCCTGCGCAAGGGCGGCGCGTCGTGGTCCAAGGCCGAGAAGGCCGGGCTGAAGGTCGCCGAGGTGGCCGACGCGGTGCGCGCTGCCGACATCGTGATGATGCTGTTGCCCGACGAACAGATCGCCAGCGTCTACAAGAACGACGTCGAGGCGCACATGAAGCAAGGCGCGTCGCTGGCGTTCGCGCACGGCTTCAACGTGCACTACGGCCAGGTCGTGCCGCGCGCCGACCTGGACGTGTGGATGGTCGCCCCCAAGGCGCCCGGCCACACCGTGCGATCCACCTACACACAAGGCGGCGGCGTGCCGCACCTGATTGCGGTGCATGCCGACAAGACCGGCAAGGCGCGCGACCTGGCGCTGAGCTACGCCGCGGCCAACGGCGGCGGCAAGGCCGGCGTGATCGAGACCAACTTCCGTGAAGAGACCGAGACCGACCTGTTCGGCGAGCAGACCGTGCTGTGCGGTGGCGCAGTCGAGCTGATCAAGGCCGGCTTCGAGACGTTGACCGAAGCCGGTTACGCGCCCGAGATGGCCTACTTCGAGTGCCTGCACGAGCTCAAGCTGATCGTCGACCTGATCTACGAAGGCGGCATTGCCAACATGAACTACTCGATCTCGAACAACGCCGAGTACGGCGAGTACGTGACCGGGCCGAAGATCGTCACCGAGGAGACCAAGAAGGTCATGCGCCAGGTGCTGAAGGACATCCAGACCGGCGAATACGCCAAGAGCTTC
>JANOQS010000252.1:0-7743 GCA_031414975.1 Methylibium sp.
GCCAAAGACCTGCCGGCGTTCTTCGGCGCGCTGGCCGCAGCGTCGCAGCAGAAGTTCATTCCGCAGACCGGTGCGGTGCTGATCAAAGCGGCCGACGGCGCGGTGATCGGCGCAGCCGGCGCCTCGGGCGGCACCGGCGACGAAGACGAGCAGATCGTCATTGCCGGCATTGCTGCGGCGGGGCTGGTTCACGGCTGATCTCACAACAACACGCGGGAGACATTGATGCAGCGCCGACACTTCACCCTGGGCCTGGCCGGTGCCAGCCTCTTCGGCACCAGCCCGTTGCAGGCGCAGGCCTGGCCCGACAAGCCGGTGCGCTTCGTGCTGTCACAGCCGCCGGGATCGGGGCCGGACAACGTGGCCCGCATCCTGTCCGAGCGCCTCGGCAAGGCCTGGGGCCAGGCGGTGATCATCGACAACAAGCCGGGCGGCCAGAACACCATCGGCGCGCAGGCGGCGGCACGCTCGGCGCCCGACGGCCAGACCTTCTACTTCGCCACCACCGCCGCGCTGGTGACCAACGCCTACCTGTTCAAGACCCTGCCCTACGACCCGCTGAAGGACTTCACGCCGGTGGCTTTCGTCGCGCGCAGCCCGTTCGGCCTGCTCGTCGATGCCAAGTCGCCGATCACCACCGTGCAGGACTTCATCGACCGTGCCAAGGCCGCACCCGGCAAGCTGGCACTCGGCAATGAAGGCCCGCGCACCTTCAGCGGCATGATCTCGCGCCTGATTGCCGCACGCGCAAGGATCGAACCGAACCAGGTGGCCTATTCGGCCGTCGGCGTGGGCGTGCAGGACACCTTGGGCGGCCATCTGGACGCGCTGGTGGCCGACCTGGCCTCGACCGCGTCGCTCGTCAAGTCGGGCAAGCTGCGCCTGCTCGCCGTGACCTCGGCGCAGCGTGTGGCCGGCTTCGACGGCGTGCCCACGCTGGCCGAGTCGCTGCCCGGTTTCGAGATGGTGGGCTGGTTCGCCATCGTCGCCCCCACCGGCACGCCCGCCGCCGTGGTGCAGCGCGCCCACCGGGATGTGAATGCGCTGCTCAACGAGCGCGATGTCGCCGAGCGCATTGGCGCGATCGGCCCGCTGGCCGACGGCAGCATGGGGCTCGAGCAGGTCGGCGCGTTCCTGCAGGCCGAGCACACGCGCTGGGCCGCAGCGATCAAGGAAATCGGCGTGCTGCCGGAGTGAGCGGTTCGAGCCCGGCCAGGCGGGGTTTGCCCTTGGTATTGCCTGTGCGGATGCAGCCCATCGAAGCAAACTGTTTTTGAGGGTCGGGGGCTTGCACTAAGGTTCGTTGCATCCTCAGGAGGCGACGAATGACATCACCGGCCCAACCACCGGCCCAATCAACGGCCCAGCACGCGAGCCGCCGCGCCACCCTTCGCTTCGGCCTGGCCGCAGCCGCACTCGGCGCCTTCGGCATTCGTCCGGCCGCTGCACAAGGCCTGCCGGAGACGGCGCGCATCATCGTCGGCTTTCCGCCCGGCGGGGCGCCCGACATCGTGGCGCGGCGCCTGGCCGACGCACTCGCCGGCAAGCTGGCGCGCGCGGTCGTGGTCGACAACCGGCCCGGTGCCGGCGGCCGCATTGCGGTGGACGCTGCGCGCCAGAGCCCGGCCGACGGCGCCACCCTGCTCCTCAACCCGGCCGGCGTGTTGACGATCAACCCGCACAGCTACAAGCGCCTCAACTACGACCCGTTCAAGGACTTCACGCCCATCAGCCTGGCCGCGCTGATCGACTTCGGCTTCGGCGTGGGCCCGGCCGTGCCGGCCGAGGTGAAAGACATCAGCGGCTTCGCCGCCTGGGCCCGGGCCAACCCCGGCAAGGTGACCTATGGATCGCCAGCGGCCGGCGCCGCACCGCACTTCGTGGGCGACGCGCTGAGCCGCAGCTTGAACCTGGGCATGACGCACGTGCCCTACCGTGGCGGTGCGCCGGCCCTGAACGACCTGATGGGCGGCCAGATCAGCGCACTGGTGCTGACCCTGGGCGACATGATCCAGCAAGCCAAGGCCGGCAAACTGCGCCTGCTGGCCGCCAGCGGCCCGGCGCGTTCGAAGTTCGCGCCCGAGGTGGCCACCTTCACCGAGCAGAAGGTGCCCGGGCTGGAATTGCGCGACTGGTTCGGCATCTACATCGCCGGCACCGCCACGCCTGAAGTGGTGGCCAAGGTGGCGCCGGTGGTGAGCGCGGCGCTGGGTTCACCCGACTATGCGCAGGCACTGGCCCTCGCGGGCATCGAAGCGGCCCACTCCAGCCCCGCCGAGCTCGACCGCGTGGCGCGCGCCGACCTGGAACGCTGGGGCCCGATCGTGAAGGCGTCGGGGTTCGTGGCCGACGTCTGACAGCGCTCGGTAAACCAGTCGAGCGGTCGCCAGCCCTTCGCTAGTCATTCGCCAGCAGGTCGCTAGCGGGCGCCAACCAGCGCCGCGAAGTCGACATCTTCGGCAGCCGCGGTGCCGTTGGTTCGGCCCGGGTAGCGCAGCCAGGTCATTGCGATGTTGAGTTCGCGCACGACGTCGGCCGCGGCGATGCGGGTGCCGTCCTCAAGGTCCATCGTGCCGGTGGTGTGCGCGTCTTTCAGCAAGGTCAGGTCGTAACCGCGCTCCAGCGCGCCGTAGGCGGTGGCGCGAATGCACCAGTTGCTCGCCGCGCCGGCCAGGACGATGTGGGTCGCGCCGAGTGCGGCAAGTTGCTCTTCGAGCAGCGTCTGCTCGAACGACGAGTTGAACTGCTTGTGGATGAGCGGCTCGCCCTCTGCGGGCGCCAGTTCAGGCACCCACTGCCAGGGCGGGCTGCCGTGGACCAGCTCCTCGGGGTCGGAGTGCTGTACCCAGAGCACTGGCACACGCGCGGCCCGGGCCCGCTCGACGGAGCGCGCGACGTTCCTGACTACTCGGGGCGCGTCCCACGCCTCGCCCATCACGCCGACCTGCACGTCGACGACCAGCAGAACAGCCTTGTTGCCCTTGCGCACGCTTGCCACGGTGAACGCCTCCGGTTCAGTTGGACAGTGTCAGGCGCCATCGTACGACGGCCCGCCGGCCCGGCCGATCAACTCGAACCGCCGACACCGGCATCGAGATCCGCCGCACAGCCCTCCACCACCCCCCGCACCCACACATGCGCCGGGTCGCGGTCCAGGTAGCGCGGCCAGGCCATCACCTCCACCAGCGCCGGCATGTCGAACGGCGCGTCGAGCACGCGCAGCGGCAGGTGCCGGGCAAAGTGCTCGGCCAGGCGCCGGTGCACGGTGGCGATGCGGTTCGTGCCGACCACGAGCAGCGGCACGGTGCTGAAGTTGTCGACGCTGGACTCGACCCGGCGCTGCTTGCCGTGGCGCGGCAGGAACCATTCTTCGAAGGTGATGCTGCGTTCGTCGCCAAAGCGCACGGCCACGTGGCCCAGCGCCATGTACTGCTCGAAGCTCAGGGTGTCGCCCACCTGGGTGTTACCAGCCCACACCAGGCACACCTGCGTGTCTTCGAACAGCCGCAGCTGCGGGTGCTGCATGCGCGCGGCGTATTGCTCGGGCATCACCAGCAGGTCCACGCTGCCGCGCTCGAAGCTCTCGAGCACGTCTTTCGGCGGGCTGCGCACGTCGAGCGCCACGCCGGGCGCCAGCGCGGCGATGCGGCGCACGGCTTCGGCCAGCACCACGGTGGTGACGTAGTCGGACGCGCAGACCGCAAAGCGCCGCTCGGCCACCGCCGGGTCGAAGCCGGGCTTGCGCGCCAGGGTTGCGCGGGCGCGCAGCAAGGTGTCGCGCACCGGCTCGACCAGGCTCTCGGCCAACGGCGTCAGCATCAGCTTGCGGCCCACCGGCACCAGCAGCTCGTCGCCGAAGTACTCGCGCAGCCGCGCCAGCGCGCCACTGGCAGCCGACTGGCCGATGTGCAACCGCTCGCTGGCCTTGGTGACGTTGCGCTCTTCGAGCAACACGTCGAGCACGACGAGCAGGTTCAGGTCGAAACGGTCCAGGCGCATGGCGGTGATGTTGTGCTTCGGGGCGGAGGTATTGACGGGGCCGATGCCGATCATCGAATCAAACTGTTTTTCGCGAATCGGGAGTCTCACTATCGTCGGCTGCGATGCATCAGAAACACCTGCCTGCGACCCTGAAATGCTGACTCTCTACGGCGCCATGGCTTCGCGCGCTCACCGCACGGTGTGGATGCTGAAAGAGCTGGCCCTGCCCTTCGAACACGTGCCCACGCCCTTCATGGACGGCAGCACGCGCCGGCCCGAGTTCCTGGCCGTCAACCCGAACGGCCGCGTGCCGGTGATCGACGACGACGGCTTCATCGTCTTCGAGTCGATGGCGATCAACCTGTACCTTGCAAAGAAGCACGGCGGCCCGCTGGCGCCTGCCGACCTGCGCGAAGACGCACTCGCCACGCAGTGGAGTTTCTGGGTGATCACCGAGGTCGAGAAGCCGCTGCTGTTCGCCAGCGCCAACCGCAAGCTGTTTGCCGCAGGCTCGCGCGACGAAGAACAGGCGCAGATGGCCATCACCAAGCTCGACCGCCCGTTCAAGGTGCTCGACGCGCACCTGGCGCGCAGGCGTTGGCTGCTCGGCGAGCGCTTCACGGTGGCCGACCTGAACGTGGCGACCGTGATGGACCTGGCGCCGCAATGCGGCATCGCGCTCGACGCCTGGCCCCGCGTGCACGAGTGGCACCAACGCTGCCTGGCGCGCCCGGCAGCGGCCGACTGGAAGGTCGTGAGCTTCACGATCCCGCGGCCGCCCACGCCCCTGGGCCTTCTGAAAATGTTCGTCTGAACCCTGCCCGCCATGAACATGAACGATCCCGTTGCGGCCCCCGGCCTGCAGTTCCCCGACCTGCTGGTCTACAAGGGCTATTCCGCGCCAGTGCGCATCGAGGCCGACGTGCACGACCTCGAGGTCATCGGCAGCCTGCCGCCTGAGCTGAACGGCGCCTACTTCCGCAACAGCGCCGACCCCAGCTACCCGCCGCTGCTGGGCACCGACATCTTCCTGAACGGCGACGGCATGCTGCACAGCGTGCGCTTCGAGAACGGCCACGCCGACCTGAAGACGCGCTACGTGCGCACGCAGAAGTTCGAGCTCGAACGCAAGGCGCGGCGCGCGCTGTTCGGCGCCTACCGCAACCCCTTCACCGACCTGCCCGAGGTGGCCGGGCGTGACAACAACACCGCCAACACCTCGGTGCTGTGGCACCACGGCAAGCTGTACGCGCTGAAGGAGTCGGGCCGGCCCTATGAGATCGACCCGCACACGCTGCAGACCTTGGGCGAGCGCGACTTCAACGGCCAGTTGCGCAGCAAGACCTTCACGGCCCACCCCAAGCTCGACCCGCTGACCGGCGAGTGCATCGCCTTCGGCTACAACACCGAGGGCGTGGCCAGCGACAGCATCGAGGTCTACACGATCGCCCCCACCGGCAACATCGTTCGCACCGAGGTGTTCAAGGCACCCTACTGCTCGATGGTGCACGACTTCCTGGTGTCGCGGAACTTCATCGCCTTCGTCATCTGCCCGATGGTGTGCGACTGGGAGCGCGTGAAAAAGGGCGAGCCCTATTGGCACTGGGACTCGACGAAGAAGACGCAGATCGGCATCTTCCCGCGCCAGCAGGGCGCGCGCGCGATCCGCTGGTACACCTGCCCGGTGGTGGCGATGCAGACGCACACCTTCAACGCCTGGGAAGAAGCGGTGAATGGCGGCGTGACCCTGCACCTGGACCACTTCGTCACCGGCTCGGGCTGGCTCAGCCAGTTTCCCGACCTCCACAACCCCGACGCCAAGGAGAAGCCGCCGTTCGGCGAGCGCTGGTCGTTCGATCTGTCGACCCCGATTGAAACGTTCAAGATCGAGCGCCTGATCAAGCACATCGGCGAGATGCCGGTGATCGACCCGCGCTTTGCGATGCAGCGGGCACGCCACTTCTGGTTCGGGACGAACAACCCGAGCCTCGGACCGATGCTCGCGTGGGGCCCCAAGGGACCGCCGTTCACCTGCCTGGGCCACTTTGACGAAGCGGCGGACAAGCTGAACTTCTACTATGCCGGGCCCGACTCGGCGCCTGAAGAGCCGTGCTTCGTGCCGCGCGCCGGCAGCAGCGTGGAAGGCGACGGCTGGCTGCTCACGATGGTCGGCCGCCGGGCAGAGAACCGCACCGATCTGGTCGTGCTGGACGCGCTGCACCTGGACCGCGGACCGGTGGCCATCGTCAAGTTCCCGTGCCGGGTGCACGAGGGCTTCCACGGCGCCTGGGTCAGCGCCAACGCGCTGGGCTGGTGACAAGCACATCACGCTGTTGCGCAGGCGGCCACCATGAACGGAAGCGACACGACGACGCGGCTGAAGCGCAGGCACTTGCTGGCCGTCGGCACGGCTGCGGTAGGCGCCCTGAGCGCGCCCGTGGCGCGCCCCGCTGTTGCCCCGGCTGTGCTCGCGGAGCTGACTGCGCAAACCACCGAAGGCCCCTACTACCTTGAAGGCATGCCGGTGCGAGCCGACATCACCGAAGGCCTGCCCGGTGTGCCGCTGGAGGTGCGCCTCAACGTTGTGGACGCTGCGTCGGTACCGCTGCCCGGCTGCAGAGTCGATGTGTGGCAGTGCGATGCGTCGGGCATCTACTCGGGCTTCGCCGGCCAGGGCGACGACTGCTCGATCAGCGCCGTCGGCAAGACCTTCCTGCGCGGCAGCCTGGTCACGGGCACAGACGGCATGGCGGCATTCCGTGCCATCTATCCGGGTTGGTACGCAGGCCGCCGCGACCCGGCGAAGGGCCACCCCCGGAAGCCATGCGCATGCCCGGCGGCCCACCCCCGGGCTTCGGCGGCAGGCCAGCGCTGCCCACGCCGGAAGGACCAGCGCGCATCCAGACACTGATTCCCGGTGGCCGATAATCGCGACGCAAAAATTCAGGCCGTTGCCCCAACGGCCAACCCCTCGCGATGAACACCACTGAAATCTTCCTGATCGCGATGGCGATCATCTTCACCGTGCCCTACCTGATCTGGCGCGTCGGCCAGACCGACTATTACGCGCCGCTGGTGGTGGTGCAGATCCTCACCGGCATCCTGCTTGGCCCCGGCATCCTGGGGGCGATGTTCCCGGAGTACTACCGCTTCGTCTTCAACCCGGCGGTGATCCAGTCGCTCAACGGCATTGCGTGGTGGGCGGTGATGCTTTTCGTGATGATCGCCGGCGTGGAGCTCGACCTGAAGAAGGCCTGGGCGCACCGGCGCGAGAGCGGCATCACGGCCGGCCTGGCGCTGGGCATGCCGCTGGCGTTCGGCTGCGTGGCCGCGGCCGGCATGCTGGCGTACGACGGCTGGATCGGCGCGAAGGCCATGCCCTGGCAGTTCGTCGTCGGCATCGGCATGGCGTGTGCAGTGACGGCGTTGCCGATCCTGATCCTGCTGATGGAAAAGCTCGAGATCCTGCGCCAACCCATCGGCCAGCGCATCCTGCGCTACGCGAGCCTGGACGACATTGCCATCTGGGCCGTGCTGGCCGTCATCCTGCTCGACTGGACGCGCATGGGCCGGCAGCTCGGTTTCCTCATCGGCTTCACCGTGGCCACCCTGGCCTTCCGCAAGCTGATGCGGTGGCTGCAGGAGCGCGACCGTTGGTACATCGCCCTCGTGTGGCTGGCGCTGTGCAGCTTTGCGGCCGACTGGGCCGGGCTGCACTTCATGGTCGGCGCGTTTTTGGCCGGTGCGGTGATGGACACCGAC
>JANOQS010000253.1:0-4533 GCA_031414975.1 Methylibium sp.
TTCGGCCAGCGAATCGCAGCCCAGTAGGACCTGCAGGATGCTCTCGTCATCGAGCATGTCGGACAATCCGTCCGAGCATAGCAGGTAGATGTCGCCGGGCAACACGTCGTGCAGGTGAGTCTCCAGCAGGACTGTGTCTTCCACACCGACGGCGCGCGTCACGAGGTTCTTGTTCGAAGAGAACGCGGCCTGTTCGGTGGTGATCAGGCCGGCGTCGATCTGCTCCTGCAGCAGCGAATGGTCGTGGGTGATCTGCGTCAACCGGCCAGCGCGCAAGCGGTAGCCGCGCGAGTCGCCCACGTGGCCGAGCAGCAGCCGCCCTTCGCGGAACACCCCCATCACGAGAGTCGTGCCCATGCCGGCGTACTGCGGGTTGGAGTTGGCCGCATTGAAGATGGCACGGTTGGCGTTGTCCACGCAGATGTCCATCGCACGGCGCACGTCGGTGTCGGACGCATTGCCCGCGGCTTCGGACAACCAGCGGCCGAGCTCGGTCTTGATGAACGAGGTGGCCATGCTGCTGGCCACTTCGCCGGCGTTGTAGCCGCCCATGCCGTCGGCCAGAACCATCAGCGCCGAAGCGTCATCGACCGCAATTGAATCTTCATTGTTGTTGCGCGCCCGACCGGTGTCGGTTGCGCTGAAGAACTCATGGTTCATGGGTCGAGGGTTCTGAGGCAGAGGACTGGAGCCGCACGGAAGCTCGTCGAGTCTCAGAATTGTGCCCTGGATTGAGGCACGAAACCAAACCGGCCGTCGCGCTCACACCTGTTTCAGGGGGAGATCGCCGGTATGCGACCGCTGCTTCAGTCGGCGAGGGCCAGCATCGCACCGAAGCTGGTGGCCGCGAACATGGGCAAGGTCCTGCCGTCCCGGGCCGCCGGTTGCGCAGCCGTCAGCGGCGCTTCGGGCCTGCCCACGCGCGCGCGACGCGCATCCACCAGGCGCAGTTTGCCCAGCCGCGCCTCCAGGCGGCCGACCATCTCGATGGGGGGGCGCGTCGCGAGAATGCTCTCGACCTTGCTGCGCGGGTTCAGCTTCAGGTCGGTTTCGATCATCGCAAAGCATTCGGTGGCCCAGCGCTGGCGCCACTGTTCGCGAGCCCCCTGAGTGACCCAGCGGCCGATGTGCCGGGTCAGCACCGGGGCATATGCCACCACGATCCAGTGCACAGGGTCCTCGCTGCCGAGCAGAGGCTGCAAGATGCTGCGGGCGTGCGGCGCATCGTTGACGAAGACAGCGATCTGCTCCACGGGGGGAGTACTCCTGATTGGAATCTTGTTGGAACCTGCCCGTTGAGCTTACTTCACCAACAACACCGGCACATTCGAGCGTTCGATCGTGTTCTGCGCCACCGAGCCGAGCAACGCAGCCGTATGGGTGGCCAGGCCGCGCGTGCCCATCACGATCAGGTGGCAACCCTTGGCCTGGGCCATGTCGGCGATGGTTATTCCGGGCGGGCCCACGGCCTGGTGTTCCTGGAACGCCTGTCCTGCGGCCTGCAGCAGGGCCCGCGCCGGCGCGAGTGCCGCCTCGCTGCGCTCCTGGTAGTACTCCTGCAGCGACTTGCCGGTGACGAACGAAGAGACGTCGCCTGACACAGGGCGCTGAACGTTGAGCAGGTGCACCTCGCAGCCGGCGACGTCGCGCAGGTCATTGCGCATGGCCAGCCAGTGGCGCACCGCGCGATCGGAGCCTTCGGAGCCGTCGACGGCGAGCATGATCTTGCGCAGACCGGCGCCGGCCAGCGCCGCTTCGGCCGATGGCGCGGGCGCGGGGGCCGGAGCCCGGCGCGAGGCGATCCACTTGCCGAGCAGCAGCACCAGCAGAGCACCGGCCACACCGGCGCCATAGCGCACGGCGTCGGTGGCGACGATCTTGGGCAGCTCCTTCATCACGTCCGGGTTGACCAGCGCCGGGTCGGTGACCAGCATCGTGCCGGCGATCCAGCCCAGCAGCATGCCGCCCAGCGTGATGATCATGGGGTAGCGGTCCATCAGCTTGATGACCATCTGGCTGCCCCACACGATGATCGGGATGCTGACGAGCACGCCGAAGATGACGAGCACCATGCTGTGGCCGCTGCCCGAGGCCTCGGCCGCGCCGGCGATGGCGATCACGTTGTCGACGCTCATCACGAAGTCGGCAATGATGACCGTCTTGACGGCGCCCCACAGCCGGTCGCTGCCCTCGATGCTGCCGTGCCCCTCTTCGTGCTCTGGCAGCAGCAGCTTGACGCCGATCCACACCAGCAACACGGCGCCGATGATCTTCAGGAACGGGATCGCCAGCAGTTGCAGCGCAAAGAAGATCAACACGATGCGCAGCACGATCGCGCCGGCCGTGCCCCACAAGATGCCCTGGGTGCGCTGCTTGGGCGGCAGCTTGCGGCAGGCGAGTGCGATCACCACCGCGTTGTCGCCACCCAGCAAGATGTCGATCATGATGATCTGACCGACAGCGATCCAGAATTCAGGGGTCGAGAGCATTTCCATGTTGTTGTTCCTTGCAGCTACCGCGGTGCCCCGCGCGGGCCTTCAGTGTAGGGGCCTCCAGCACGCCGCGCGGTGAGTGGAACTACGCAAAGACGCGACCCGCCGGCCCCTGCGGCCTACAGCAGTCCCTTGAGCAGCTTGCCCATTTCCGACGGGTTGCGCGTGATGGTGAAGCCGCACTCTTCCATCACCGCCAGCTTGGCGTCGGCGGTGTCGGCGCCGCCCGAAATCAGCGCGCCGGCATGGCCCATGCGCTTGCCCGGGGGGGCGGTGACCCCGGCGATGAAGCCGACGATCGGCTTCTTCATGTTGGCCTGGCACCAGCGCGCCGCTTCGGCTTCGTCGGGGCCGCCGATCTCGCCGATCATGATCACGGCGTCGGTGCCCGGGTCGTCGTTGAACAGCTTCATCACATCGATGTGCTTCAAGCCGTTGATCGGGTCGCCGCCGATGCCCACGGCGCTGCTCTGACCCAGGCCGATCTCGGTCAACTGCGCCACCGCCTCATACGTCAGCGTGCCCGAGCGCGAGACCACGCCGATGCGCCCGGCCCGGTGGATGTGGCCCGGCATGATGCCGATCTTGATCTGGTCGGGCGTGATCAGACCGGGGCAGTTCGGGCCCAGCAGCAGCGTCTTCTTGCCGCCCTGGGCTTCCTTGACCTTCATGCGGTTGCGCACTTCGAGCATGTCGCGAATGGGAATGCCCTCGGTGATGCAGATGGCCAGGTCCAGGTCGGCTTCGACCGCTTCCCAGATGGCGGCAGCGGCGCCGGCAGGCGGCACGTAGATCACGCTGACAGTGGCCCCGGTGTTCTTCGCGGCATCTTTGACGGTCGCAAAGATCGGAATGCCCTCGAAGTCCTCGCCCGCCTTCTTCGGGTTGACCCCGGCGACGAAGCAGTTCTTGCCGTTGGCATAGTCGCGGCACATGCGGGTGTGGAACTGGCCCGTCTTGCCGGTGATGCCCTGCGTGATGACCTTGGTGTCTTTATTGATCAGGATGCTCATGATTGTTCCTTCAGCGCTCGGGCCATCAGTTTTTCAGGGCGGCCATCACGGCTTGGTGGCCAAGGCGGCCATGACCGCCTTGGCGGCGTCGGCCATCGAGTCGGCGCTGATGATGGGCAGGCCGCTGTCGCGCAGCATCTGCTTGCCCAGGTCTTCGTTGGTGCCCTTCATGCGCACCACCAGCGGCACCTTCAGGTTGACCGCCTTGCACGCGGCGATGACGCCGGCGGCGATGGTGTCGCAACGCATGATGCCGCCGAAGATGTTGACCAGGATCGCCTTCACCTTGGGGCTGGCCAGCATGATCTTGAAGGCCTCGGTCACCTTCTCGGCCGTGGCCCCGCCTCCCACGTCGAGGAAGTTGGCGGGCTCGCCGCCGAACAGCTTGATCGTGTCCATCGTCGCCATGGCCAGGCCGGCGCCGTTGACCAGGCAGCCGATGTTGCCGTCGAGCTGGATGTAGGCCAGGTCGAACTTGCTGGCCTCGATCTCGGCCGGGTCCTCTTCGTCGAGGTCGCGGTAGGCCACGATCTCGGGGTGGCGGAACAGCGCGTTGCTGTCGAAGTTGAACTTGGCGTCGAGTGCCTTGATGTTGCCGTTGCCTTCCAGGATCAGCGGGTTGATCTCGGCCAGCGAACAGTCGGTCTCCATGTAGGTCTTGTAGAGCTTGCGGAACACGTCGATCGCCTGCGCCTGGCTGGCCGGCGGCACGCCAATGCCGTTGGCAAGTTCGACACCCTGCGCGTCGGTGAGGCCGGTGGCAGGGTCGATGAAGACCTTCAGGATCTTCTCGGGTGTGGCGTGCGCCACCTCCTCGATGTCCATGCCGCCTTCGCTGCTGGCCATCATTGCGACCTTCTGCGTCGCGCGGTCGGTGACCGCGGCAACGTAGTACTCCTTCTTGATGTCGGCGCCTTCTTCGATCAGCAGGCGGCGCACCTTCTGGCCGTCGGGGCCGGTCTGGTGGGTCTTGAGCTGCATGCCGAGAATCTCGGACGAAAGCTTCTTCACGTCATCGAGCAAGCGCG
>JANOQS010000254.1:0-2079 GCA_031414975.1 Methylibium sp.
TGGCGCGGGTGCTGCTCGGCCGTGCCCATGAAGCTGAATACCGGCACCGGCCCGCTCGCCGGCGTGCCATCGGCCAGCGGCATGCCGTCGCCCGGCTGTTCGGTCAGCACCGAGAAGTCAATCGAGCGGCCGTCGAGGCGCGGGGGCGTGCCGGTTTTCAGGCGCCCCTGCGGCAACTTCAGCTCCTTCAAGCGTGCTGACAGCGCCACCGCAGGCGGGTCACCGGCGCGGCCGGCCGAATGGCTTTGCAGCCCCACGTGGATCTTGCCGTCGAGAAAGGTGCCCGCCGTCAGCACCACCGCGCGTGCGGCAAACCGAACGCCCATCTGCGTCACCGCGCCGGCCACCCGGTCGCCTTGCAGGATCAGGTCGTCACAGGCGCCCTGGAACAACCACAGGTTCGGCTGGTTCTCGAGCCGGCGCCGGATCGCGGCCTTGTACAACACCCGGTCGGCCTGCGCGCGGGTGGCGCGCACCGCAGGGCCCTTGGAGCCGTTCAGGATCCGGAACTGGATGCCCGCTTCATCGGTGGCCGCTGCCATCGCGCCGCCCAGCGCATCGACCTCTTTCACCAGGTGACCCTTGCCGATGCCGCCGATCGACGGGTTGCAGCTCATCTGGCCCAGGGTCTCGATGTTGTGCGTCAGCAGCAAGGTGGCCGCGCCCATGCGCGCCGCGGCCAGCGCGGCTTCGGTGCCAGCGTGGCCGCCACCAACGACGATCACATCGAACTCTTTCGGGAACAGCATGGGGTGCCTGGTTGCGGTGCCTAAATTTTGAGCAGACCGGATTGTAGGCAGGCCTCGCAAGGAAGTCATGTAAATGGCCAACAGCAAATGGCCAACGCGTGGGGTTCCGGCCCCCGGCGCGCCCGGCTATCCTCGGCGCCATGCCGCAACCCGCCAAACCTTGGCTGCGCTGGCTGCCGTTCCTGGCGGTCGCGCTGCTCAGCATCGCCATCGCCGCCTGGGCACCCCTGGGCCGAAAGCCGTTTCAGTTCGACTGGAGTCTGTCGGCTGCGGCGCTGGCCTTCTCGCTCAAGAAGCCGCCGCACATCCTGGCTTGTGCCGTGCTGGCATTGCTGGCGTTTGCCGCAGCCGGCCCCCGGCGCGTGTTGCTGGCATTCGCGTTGGCCGTGTTCGTGGGCGGCTGCTGGGAGTTGGCTCAAAGCACCGTGGTCGGCCACGCGGCCCGGCTGGCCGATCTGGCGCCCGACGCACTCGGCGCCATGCTGGGCTGTGTCCTCGGGGCTGCGCTGATGTCGAGACTCGATCTTCGCGACAGTGGGCGCCAACACTCGCGCGAATCATCCCAGTTGCCCGGCAGCGATCCGTGAACCGGCGGGAACCCCTGTCGCGAATGAACTGCCGCCCATGAACTGCAGAGAGCGCTGCGCCGCTTGCTGCATCGCGCCATCGATCAGCAGCCCGATTCCGGGTATGCCGGACGGCAAGCCAGCAGGCGTGCGCTGCGTTCAGCTCACGGCCGATCTGCGCTGTGCGCTGTTCGGTGCCCCACAGCGACCGGCCGTGTGCCTGTCACTGCGGCCGTCCGGGGCGATGTGCGGCGAAAGCCGCGAACACGCGCTTCGCTGGTTGGCCGACCTGGAACGGCAGACAAGCCCCGTCTGACTCTCTCGCGTGGTGAGCACTCACCACTAATTGATCAGCACCATCTCCGTGTGCGGAATGCCGTCTTCCATATAGCGCTCGCCGACGATCGCGAAGCCGAACCCGGCATAAAACGCTTCCAGCCGAGACTGCGCTGAAATCCGGATACCCAGGCCCGGGTAGACCTCCCCGCAATGCCCGACCGCACGCCGCACCAGTTCGCGCCCCAAGCCCGAACCCCGCCCGGCCGATGTGGTGATCACGCGCCCGATCGACGGCTCGGCGTACTTCAGCCCCGGCGCCACCACGCGCGCATACGCCAGCGGCACGCGCCCGGCCGGCGACCACGCGGCCAGGTGGTGCGAATGTTCATCAAAGCCGTCGGCGTCGAGGTAGATGCATTGCTGCTCGAGCGAAAACACCTGCTGGCGGGCCATGAAGATGTTGTTCAGCTCCATCAGGCTGAGCG
>JANOQS010000255.1:0-1758 GCA_031414975.1 Methylibium sp.
GCCATCAGCGCACCTGCAGAGACGCCGCCACTTCGCGGTTCACCTCATCCGCTGGCCTGAACTCGGGCACCAGGTTGCGGATCTGGCGCAGCATGGCCTCGGGCTGGTTCGCGTCGCAGGCGCTGCGCAGCGACTCGATCATCTTGTCCAGCAGCACCGGCTCGATGTGGCGCTCGCGCGCGCACAAGATGCGCGGGTGGCCGCTGGGCACCACATCGTCGCCGATCAGCAGCTCCTCGAACAGCTTCTCGCCCGGGCGCAGGCCGACGTACTTGATCTCGATCTCGCCCTCCGGGTTGTCGTCGGTCTTCTCGGTCACGCCGGACAAGTGAATGATCGAGCGCGCCAGGTCGGCAATGCGCACCGGCTCGCCCATGTCGAGCACGAACACCTCGCCGCCCTGGGCCATCGCGCCGGCCTGGATGACGAGTTGCGCAGCTTCCGGGATCAGCATGAAGTAGCGAATGATGTCCGGGTGCGTGATCGTGACCGGCCCACCGGCCTGGATCTGCTTCTTGAACAGCGGCACCACCGAGCCCGACGAGCCCAGCACGTTGCCGAAGCGCACCATCGAGAACACCGTCTTGGCGCCGCCACTGCTGGCACCGCCGGCACCACCGCTACTGCCACTGCCCCGCAGCGCGCCGGATTGGAAGATCAGTTCGGCGGCCCGCTTGGACGCCCCCATCACGTTGGTCGGCCGCACCGCCTTGTCGGTGGACACCAGCACGCAGGTCTCGACCCCGCAGCGCAACGCCGCGCGCGACACCGCCAGCGAACCGAACACGTTGTTGCGCAGGCCCTGCTGCATGTTGCTCTCGACCAGCGGCACGTGTTTGTAGGCGGCCGCGTGGTAGACGGTCTGGACACCGTGCCCGCGCATGGAATCCTCGACCAGCGATTCGTCGAGCACCGAGCCCAGGCACGCCACCACGTCGATGCCGCGGTCAACTTCGTGAAGCTCGTGGTTGATGGTGTACAGGCCGAACTCCGAGTGGTCCAGCAGCACCAGGCGCTTCGGCTTTTGCGTGATGATCTGGCGGCACAGTTCGCCGCCGATCGAGCCACCCGCGCCGGTCACCATCACCACCTTGCCGGCGATGTTGCGCGAGAACAGGGCCGGCTGCGGCGGCACCGGGTCGCGGCCCAGTAGGTCGGCGACGTCGACCTCGCGGATGTCGGACACACTCGCCTGGCCGTTGACCATGTGCGACAGGCTGGGCAGGATCTTGACGGGCAGGCCGGCGTGTTCCACCTTGGAGATCAGCTGCCGTCGTTGCGCCGTCTTGGCCGACGGGATGGCCAGCACGATCTGCGCCACGTCATGGCGAAAGATGGCGTCCTGGAGCGCGCTGGGCGGATAGACCCGCATGCCGGCCACGGTCTTGCCGTGCAGAACTGCCCGGTCGTCGAGGAAGCAGACGGCCCTGTAGTCCGGGCTGAGCTGCATGGTCTGCGCCAACTGCGCGCCTGCGTCGCCAGCGCCGTAGATGGCGGTGCGGACCCGCGGCCGGCCCACATGCCCAAGGCTCTTACGCAACAGCACTCGGGCGATGAAGCGGGATGTGATCACGTACGTGAACGCCACGAACCAGTAGATCAGCAGGGCCGAGCGCGGAATCACGTGCACATCGAATACCAGCGCCAGGCCGAATGCCAGCAGCACGATGGCCGCCAGCGCCAGGCTGGACGCGGCGATGACACGCAGGTCGATGTAGCGCACGACGGTGCGGTACAGGCCGGCCATGCCCAGCACTG
>JANOQS010000256.1:0-4049 GCA_031414975.1 Methylibium sp.
GTCGGGTGCGGCCTGGAGCAAGAACCTCGACTGCAGCCGGCCATCGACCTCGACCTGCTCGAAGAACATGGCGTACGGCCGGACCCACAGACCGGTCTGGTTGTAGAGAGGCCGGTACAGCACCAGCGGTTCGAGCGTTTCGCTGTGCCGCGCGACGCCGACCAGTTCGTACTCGCCGCCCTTGTAGTGGCGGTAGCGGCCGAGGCGAGGCTGGGGAAGGGGTGCCAGGTCGTCCATCTCACAGCCCGGCCGCATCGGCCAGAAAACCGCGCTCGGCATCCAGGGTGGCCGGGTGGTCGAGCAGTTCGGCGAACAGCCGCGGCGGGATGGTGATGGAGCCGACGCCGAGTTGCAGCAGCGCCAGATAGGCCTCGCGCGTGCGCACGCTGGCCACGAGCAGGCGTGTGGTGGCGCCGCTTCCTTCGATCAGCGATTGCATCTGCGCAATCAGCGCCATGCCGTCGATGCCCGCATCCTGCAGGCGCCCGAGGTAGGGCGCAGCGTACGCGGCCCCGAGCAACGCGGCGAAGTGCGCCTGCTCGGCCGCGTAGACCGCCGTGAAGGTGACTGGCACGCCTTGCGCGCTGAGCTGCGCACCGGCTGCCAAGCCCTGGCGCGTAGCCGGGATCTTCACGACCACCTGGCCCGGTTCGGCCAGCGCGAGCAGTGTTTTCGCATCGGCCAACATGCCATCGACATCGGCCGCATGCACCTGCGCCTGCACCTGGCGCGCGCCCAGCCGCAGCAGTTGTTCGACCAGCCCCGGCAGCGCCTTGCGCGAGACACCGGCGCGCTTGAGCAGCGTCGGGTTGGTGGTCACGCCATGCACCACCGGGTGCGGCAGGCAGGTCTTCAGCTCGGCGAGGTCGGCACTGTCGAGGTACAGGTGAAAACCGCTCACATCGTCTCCGAAAACAACTCCCGCCCGATCAGCATGCGGCGGATCTCGCTGGTGCCGGCGCCGATCTCGTAGAGCTTGGCGTCGCGCCACAGCCGCCCGAGCGGGTACTCGTTGATGTAGCCGTTGCCACCGAAGATCTGGATGCCCTCGCCAGCCATCCAGGTGGCCTTCTCGGCGCACCACAAGATCACGCTCGCGCAGTCCTTGCGCACCTGGCGCACGTGCTCGCTGCCCAGCATGTCCAGGTTCTTGCCGATGGTGTAGCAGAACGCGCGGCCAGCCTGCAGCACGGTGTACATGTCGGCCACCTTGCCCTGGATGAGCTGGAACTCGCCGATGCTCTGGCCGAACTGCTTGCGGTCGTGGATGTAAGGCACCACGTTGTCCATCACCGATTGCATGATGCCGATCGGGCCGGCGGCGAGCACGGCGCGTTCGTAGTCCAACCCGCTCATGAGCACCTTGGCGCCGCCGTTCAGGTTGCCCAGCACGTTCTCGGCCGGCACCTCCACATCTGCGAACACCATCTCGCCGGTGTGCGAGCCGCGCATGCCGAGCTTGTCGAGCTTCTGCGCGGTGCTGAAGCCCTTCATGCCTTTCTCGACGATGAAGGCGGTGACGCCGCGCGCGCCGAGCTGTGGTTCGGTCTTGGCGTAGACGACCATCGTATCGGCGTCGGGCCCGTTGGTGATCCACATCTTGGTGCCGTTGAGCACGTAGTGGCTGCCTTTGTCCTCGGCCTTCAGCTTCATGCTGATCACGTCACTGCCGGCGCCGGGTTCGCTCATCGCCAGCGCACCCACGTGCTCGCCGCTGATCAACTTGGGCAGGTACTTGCGGCGCTGCGCTTCGCTGCCGTTGCGCTTGATCTGGTTCACGCACAGGTTGCTGTGCGCGCCGTAGCTCAGGCCCACGCTGGCCGAAGCGCGCGAGATCTCCTCCATCGCGATCATGTGCGCCAGGTAGCCCATGCCGGCGCCGCCGTACACTTCGCTCACCGTCACGCCGAGCACGCCCAGGGCGCCCATCTTGCGCCACAGGTCGGCAGGGAACTGGTCGCTGCGGTCGATCTCGGCGGCGCGCGGCGCGATCTCGGTCTGCGCGAAGTCGCGCACGGCGTCGCGCAGCGCGTCGATGTCGTCGCCGAGCTGGAAGTTCAGGCCGGGCAGGTCGTTCATGGTGTGTCTCCTGTTCTTCGATGGAACTC
Organism: Methylibium sp.; assembly: GCA_031414975.1. GTDB lineage: Bacteria > Pseudomonadota > Gammaproteobacteria > Burkholderiales > Burkholderiaceae_C > LGRD01. Next base: position 2,109 of record JANOQS010000256.1, read on the forward strand.
AATGCTGCAGGCCAGCTCGGCCCTGCACCGTCATGATCGTGGCCGTCATCGTGGCAACCAGCTTCTGCTCGGTAGCTGCGGGCGCATGCTGGAAGGCGCGGCCGTCGACCACCGTGATCGTGCGGCCCGGCTTGATGACCTGGCCTTCGAAGCGAAACAGCGGCCCGCGCGCCGGTGCGAGCAGGTTGATCTTGAACTCGATCGTCAGCACCGCGGCCTCGGCCGGCATCAAGGTGAAGGCGGCATACCCGCAGGCCGAATCGAGCGCCGTGGCCAGCATGCCGGCGTGCAGGAAGCCGTGTTGCTGGGTGAGCGACGGGTGGTGCGGCATCGTGATCACCACCAGGCCGGGCGCGACCGATAACAAGCTGGCGCCCAAGGTGGTCATCGCCGGCTGGCGCGCAAAGGAGTCGCGCGTGCGCTCGGCAAAGTGCTCGTCGACAGGTTTCATCGGGCCGCCGCGCTGCGCTTGTCAGCGGCCTTCTCTGCCGCCTTGTCGTGCGCCTTCTCCTGGCTTCTTTCGGCGGCGTTCAGCAACCGTCGCGCCTCGCGCTCGTGCGCGCGCACCTCGTCCAGGGTGGCGTGCAGGTCGGCCATCTGCTGGTCCAGCTGGCTGCGGTGGTCTGCCAGCACGAGCAGGAACCTCTTCAGCTGCGCCTGCGTGTCGCGCGGCGACTCGTACATGTCGACCAGCTCCTTCACCTCGGCCAAGGTCAGGCCCAGGCGCTTGCCGCGCAGCGTGAGCTTCAAGCGCGTGCGGTCGCGCGCGGTGTAGACGCGGTTGCGGCCGTGGCGCTGGGGGTCGAGCAGGCCGCAGTCTTCATAGAAGCGGATCGCGCGGGTCGTCAGGTCGAACTCACGCGCGAGTTCGCTGATGGTGAAGGTGTGCGACACGTGTGTCGCCAGGGAGGCAGTGGCGTCCGGCATCGGGTCTTACACTGGGACAATTGACGTATACGTAAAGTGTATTGCAGGAGAACCCGGCACCATGACCCCGATGAACGAACAGGAAAAGCAGCTCGCCTACCCGCTCGGCGACGCGCTGCCCGCGCTCGGCAGCACGCTCGAAGTAGCACCAGGCGTGCGCTGGGTGCGCATGAACCTGCCGTTCGCACTGAACCACATCAACCTGTGGCTGCTGCGTGACGAGTTTGATGGTGTCCAGGGCTGGACCATCGTCGACTGCGGCATCACCGACGACGCCACGCGCAACGCCTGGGAGCAGGTTTTCGCCAACGAACTCGGCGGCCTGCCGGTGCTGCGCGTGATCTGCACCCACATGCACCCGGACCACCTGGGCCTGGGCCACTGGCTGACCGAGAAGTGGGGCGTGCGACTGTGGATCAGCGCCACCGACTACAACGTGGCGCGCGTGGCCAGCGGCATCCCGGGCGCCGGCGGCGTGAGCTCGGCACGCTTCATGCAGAGCCACGGCGTGACCGACCCCGAGGCCATCGACAAGATCAAGGGCCGCACCAATTACTACGCCAGCATGGTGCCCCAGGTGCCGGCACAGTACCGCCGGCTGATGAACGGCGACGAGTTGCGCATCGGCGGCCATGCCTGGACTCTGCATGCCGGTTATGGCCACGCGCCCGAACACATGTCGCTCTACTCACCCACGCTGGGCGTGTTGATCTCGGGCGACATGGTGCTGCCGCGCATCTCCACCAACGTCAGCGTGTTCGACATCGAACCCGAAGGCAACCCTTTGCCGCTGTACCTGGCCTCGATCGCGCGCATAAAGGCGTTGCCGGACACCACCCTGGTGCTGCCCTCGCACGGCCGGCCGTTCCGCGGCCTGCACACGCGCATCGACCAGCTGACGCAGCACCACGACGAGCGTTTTGCCGACGTGCTGGCCGCCTGCGCCGAAGCGCCGCAAAGCGCGGCCGACCTGCTGATGGTGCTGTTCAAGCGCAAGCTCGATTTGCACCAGAC
>JANOQS010000257.1:0-3956 GCA_031414975.1 Methylibium sp.
CGCCGAGGTGACGGCGCTGCAGGGCCCCACGGCGAGCCGCTCGGTGGCCATGGCCGCCCTCACGCGCACCTTGCGCCAGGCCATCCAGGTGCTGATGCTGGCGCTCGGCGCCTACCTGGTGATCCACAACGAAGCCACGGCCGGCGTGATGATCGCCACCACCACGCTGCTTGGCCGCGCGCTGGCGCCGGTGGAGATGATCGTCGGCAGCTGGCGCGTGCTGGCCGATGGTCGCGCCGCGTTCGGCCGGCTCTCGGCGCTGTTCCAAGAGGCGGCCAACGAGCCCGCGCGCATGGAGCTGCCGCCGCCCACCGGGGCGCTCAGCGCGCACCAGCTGGTGTATCGCCCGCAGGGCACCGACCGCGTGATCCTGGGCGGTGTGTCGCTGCAGCTCGCGGCGGGCGAGTCGCTCGCCATCATCGGCCCCAGCGGCGCGGGCAAGAGCACGCTGGTGCGGCTGCTGACGGGCGTGTGGAAGGCGACCTCCGGCACCGTGCGGCTGGACGGGGCCGACATGGCCACCTGGCCGCGCGAGGCGCTGGGCCCCTACATCGGCTACGTGCCGCAGGACGTGGAGCTGTTCCCGGGGCGCATCGGCCACAACATTGCGCGCCTGGGCAAGGTGGACGGCGCCAAGGTGGTGGTGGCGGCCAAGGCGGCCAACGTGCACGAGATGATCCTGTCGCTGCCGGACGGTTACGACACGCTGATCGAGCCGGGCAGCGCGCTGCTGTCGCCGGGGCAGCGCCAGCGCATTGCGCTGGCACGCGCGCTGTACGGCGACCCCAAGCTGATCATCCTGGACGAGCCGAACGCCAACCTCGACGGCGCCGGAGAAGTGGCGCTGGGCCAGGCCCTGGCCGCGTTGCGTGGCAAGGTGACGGTGGTGGTGGTGACGCACCGGACCACGCTGGTGCAGCACATCGACAAACTGCTGGTGCTGGAAGGCGGCCGCGTCACGCAGTACGGCCCGGCTGCCGACGTGATGAAGGCGATGAACCAGCAGGCCATGCCGCGCCCGGCCACGGCAGGTGCACAGGTGGTGGACATGCCGATGCGTGCGCCCGGCCTGGCGGCGGCGATGCAGGCGGCGCCGATGCAGGCGGCGGCTGCGGCGGCCGGCATGGGCAAGACCGGGGTGGTGAACGGGCAGGGGGCTGCAACATGAGCGACGCCATGACCCTGGACCGGCACCCGGGCCTGCCCACCGACGACCCGGCCGACGGGCGCAACGCGGGCCGCGAGAACGGGCGCAACGACGGGCGCAACGACGGGCGCACGCACGGCGGCACGAGCCGGCGCAGCAAGGCGCGCGACGCCGTGGCCAGCGACCGCCGCGACCGGCATGTCGCCGTGCACCTGCAAGAGGCCCGCCGTCTGGCGCGCTGGGCGGCCGGCGTGGTGCTGCTGGGGCTGCTGCCGCTGTTGGCCTGGATCACTTTTGCGCCGCTGACCGCCGCCGTGGTGGCACAGGGCTTCGTGAAGGTGGATCTGGACCGGCGCACGGTGCAGCACGCTGAAGGCGGCATCGTGCGCGAGGTGCGCGTGCGCGACGGCCAGCATGTGGCGGCCGGCGAGACCTTGCTGGTGCTGGGCGACGTGGCGGTGGACGCCGACGTGAACCGCGTGGGTTACCGCGTGCAGTCTGAAACGGCCAGCCTGGCGCGCCTGGAAGCGGAGCAGGCGGGCGGCCGGCAGCTGGTGTTCTCGCCCGCGCTGCTGGAAGCGGCGAAGGCCGACCCGCGGCTGGCCGAGCAGTTGAGCAAGGAGCGTTCGCTGTTCGCTGCCCGGCGCGAGGCGCTGTCTGGCCAGGTGGCTTTGCTGCGCTCGCAGCGCGACAAGATCGCGCAGGAGCGCGTGGCGCTGGTGGCGCAGGTGGCGCAGGCGGGTGACTCGTTGCGCTTTCAGAAGCAGGAGCTCGAAACCAACCGCAGCCTGGTGAAAGAGGGCTTCGTGTCGCCCACCCGCATCACGCAACTGGAAGCGACCGTGGCCGACTACGGCGTGAAGCTGGAGGAAAAGCGCTCCGAGATTGCCCGCGCCGACCAGCGCATGGTGGACACCGACCTGCGCATCAAAGCGCTCGAAGGCGATTACCGCCAGCAGGCCAGCGACCAGCTCAAGGTGAGTGCGGCGCGCTTGACCGAAATCCAGCAAGAGCAGCGCAAGTCGGTCGACGCCTCGAGCCGCCAGGTGATCGTGGCGCCATTGGCGGGCGACGTGATCAACCTGAAATTCGCCACGCCGGGCAGCGTGGTGTCGCCGCGCGAACCGATCCTCGACATCGTGCCTGCCAACCCGCGTCTGGTGGTGGAGGCGCGCATCCGCACCGAAGACGTGACCCGCGTGCAGCAGGGGCAGGCGGCCGAGATCCGCTTCACCGCCTTCAACTCGCGCACCACGCGCATGGTCGATGGCAAGGTGTTCTACGTGGCGCCCGACCGCACGGTGGACCGCAACACCGACCAGGCGTTCTACGTGGCGCAGGTCGAGGCCGACCCGGCCTCGCTGGCGCGGGCCGGTGAGATGAAACTGCAGGCGGGCATGCCGGCCGAGGTGTTCATCAACGGCGAGAAGCGCACGCCACTGCAGTACCTGGCCGAGCCGGTGACCGAGGTCTTGAGGCGGGCCGGCCGCGAACGCTGATCCTGCTTCAGCCGGCAGCGGCGGTCATCTCGTCGATCTGCGTGCTCAGTTCCAGCCAGCGGCCTTCCAGCCGCTCGATCTCGTCGGCGACGAGCTTCATCCGCTTGCTGGCAGCAGCGCTGGCTTCCGGGCTCAGCTTGCCATCGGCGAAACCGGCTTCGAGTTTGTCGCGCTCGCCGAACAGCACGCCCAGCCGGTGGTCGACCTTGTTGAGTTCCTTGCGCAGCGGCTTGGCTTCTTCAACGCGCTGCTGGCGTGCGGCGGCCGCGGCCTTGCGGTCTTCGCGCGGGTTGGCGGCGGGGGCGGTGTTGGCGGTGGGTTTCGCCGCGGGTTTGGCCGCAGTTTTGGCCGCGGTCTTGGCATCCCCACGCTGCTTCTTGCCCGTGTCTCGCGCCGCCTCGCGCGACTGTTCGAGCAGCCACTTCTGATAGTCGTCCAGGTCGCCGTCAAAAGGCTGGATCCCGCCGCCGGTGACGAGCCAGAACTCGTCGCACACCTCGCGCAGCAGCGCGCGGTCGTGGCTCACCAGCAACACCGTGCCTTCGAACTCGTTCAGCGCCATGCTCAGCGCTTCGCGCGTGGTCAGGTCGAGGTGGTTGGTCGGCTCGTCCAGCAGCAGCAGGTTGGGGCGCTGCCACACCAGCATGGCCAGCACCAGGCGCGCCTTCTCGCCGCCCGACAAGGTGCCCACGGCCTGCGTGACCATGTCGCCGACGAAGCGGAACGAGCCGAGGAAGTCGCGCAGCTCCTGCTCGCGCGCTGGCGGGCCCACGTCGCGCGCCAGCCGCACCATGTGCATCAATGGGCCGTCGCCGAGCGACAGCACATCGAGCTCCTGCTGCGCGAAGTAGCCGATCGTCAGGCCCTTGCCTTCGGTGATCTCGCCAGCGAGTGGCTGCAGGTCGCGTGCAATGGTCTTGACGACTGTCGACTTGCCCTGGCCGTTGGCCCCGAGGATGCCGATGCGCTGCCCTGCCAGCACCGAGCGGTTGATGTTCTGCACGATGCGCCTGGGCTCGCCGCCGGCCTCTGCGGCTGGGTAACCGCAGGCCACCATCGAGAACGCCAGCATCGGGTTCGGCAGATTCATCGGCTCGCGGAATTCGAACTGGAAGTCGCCGCTGGTCAGCACCGGCGCGAGCTTTTCCATGCGCGCCAGCGCCTTCACGCGGCTTTGCGCCTGCTTGGCCTTGCTGGCCTTGGCCTTGAAGCGGTCGATGAACTTCTGCAGGTGCGCCATGCGCTCCTGCTGTTTGGAGAAGCTGGCCGCCGCCTGCAGCAAACGCTCGGCGCGCATCTCTTCGAACGCG
>JANOQS010000258.1:0-11559 GCA_031414975.1 Methylibium sp.
CGACCACCAGGAAGGAATCGCGGACGACGAGACGCACGCCTTCTTCACCCGCCTGATGGACGAGAGCGGAGCGATGCTGTGGGGCCGCCTCACCTACGAGATGATGGAGAGCTACTGGCCAGCGGTCGCCCGCGGCGACGCGGAGGCACCGCCGGCGATGCGCGAGTGGGCGGTCAAGCTGGAGGCCAAGCCGAAGTACGTGGTGTCCTCGTCGCGAAAGGACTTCCCGTGGATCAACAGCCACCCCATCGCCAACGACCTGCGCACGGGCGTACGGGAGCTCAAGGACGCGACCCCGGACGGCGTGCTCCTCGGTAGCGGCAAGCTCGCGACCGAGCTGGACCGGCTGGACCTGATCGACGAGTACAAGTTGCTCGTCCACCCCAGGATCGCCGGCCACGGCCCGACCCTGTACGAGAGCGGCTTGTCCAGCACGCGACGGCTCGAGTTGATCTCGGCGAGGCCGCTCCGCAGCGGCGCGGTCGCAATGCACTACCGGCGCGCGCGCTGACTCGGAGATGGGTCATGTCGCCGAACAACGCGCTGCACTCGGACGGGCCCGCGCAGCGCTCGCGCCGGCGACGCCACCGGGCCCGTCGAAGCCTGACAAGCGTCCTCGGGTTGCCCCTCAACCCGACTCGTCGAGATTCGCGACTGTGGTTCGTCGTGGGCAATCAAACATGTCGCAACTCATCGCCCGGAAAGTCTTGCATGGGGACCGTTCGAAAGCCTGGGCACGTTCATTCGAGCTTGTCGGCACGAAAGCCATGCCGTCGGGCATCATCCTGAGTCGCTACAAGTTCGCCGGGCCTTTGAAGGCCGGATCGCGATACACCCTGGAGCCGCCATGAAGATCACCGTCTCGACCCTCGTCCCCGCCCCCATCCACGAAGTCTGGCGCGCCTACACCACGCCCGAAGACATCAAGGCCTGGAATACGGCCTCGCCCGATTGGCACACCACCGCAGCGTCGGTCGATTTGCGCGCTGGCGGCAAGTTCTCATCGCGGATGGAAGCCAAGGACGGATCGTTCGGCTTCGACTTTGCGGGTGAGTACACCCAGGTGGTTCCGCTGCAACTCATCGAATACAGCTTCGGCGACCGGGCCGGCGTCGTCGAGTTCAGCGAAGGCGCCAAGGGCGTGACCGTGACCGTCACCTTCGACGCTGAAACCACCCACTCGGAGGAGCAGCAACGCACCGGCTGGCAGGCGATCCTCGACAGCTTTTCGCGCCACGTGTCAACAAAGCCCGCGATCGGGTCAGCGGTGATTTCCGAGCTGACCACCGAGGAGTTGCAAGCCTTCGCCGACGCGTGGAATCGCCACGATGTCGACGCGCTGATGTCGTTCATGACCGAGGACTGCGTGTTCGAGTCGTCTGCCGGTGCCGACATCTGCGGCACGCGCTACGTGGGCCGGGACGCCGTGCGCGCCGGCTACGCCGAGGTCTGGGCGACCTTTCCCGATGCGCACTGGGGCAACGCTCGCCACCTTGTCCACGGCGACCGCGGCGTATCGGAGTGGACGTTCACGGGCACCCGCGCGGACGGAACCCGCGTCGAGGTTCATGGTTGTGACCTGTTCACGCTGCGCGGTGGCAAGATTGCCGTGAAGAACTCGTACCGCAAGAACCGCCCGCCGATGGCGAAGTGAACCCTCCGGATCCAGCAAAGGTCTGCCCCCATGAAAGCGCAAGAATCTGAAAGCCTGTTTCAGGCCCTGAAGACTCGCTTCGAGAAGAACATGCAGCGTCACAAGGGAATCGTCTGGGCCGATGTGCGCGCCAGGCTCGAAGCCAGCCCCGATGCATTGAATGCTCTGCGCCAGATGGAAGCCACGGGCGGCGAGCCAGACGTGATCGGGCTGGACAAGAAGACCGGCCGCTTCACGTTTTGTGACTGCGCTGCCGAGAGCCCGACGGGGCGCCGCAGTGTCTGTTACGACCCCGACGCGCTCGAGGCCCGCAAAGAGAACAAGCCGGCCGACAGTGCGGTCGGCATGGCCACGGCCATGGGCATCGAGCTGCTCACCGAGGAACAGTACCGGGCCCTGCAGACGCTGGGCGAGTTCGACATGAAGACCTCGAGCTGGATCGGCACGCCGCAGGACGTCAGATCGCTCGGTGGTGCGCTCTTCTGTGATCGGCGCTACGGCAAGGTGTTCGTCTATCACAACGGCGCGCAGTCGTACTACGCCGCCAGGGGGTTCCGGGGCTGGGTTCAGGTCTGAGCGTTCACGTGAATGCCACCGTGACCATCGCATCGTGGCCGATCGGCCGCCGAAGGCTCATCGTGGCCAGCACGGCGATCTTGCTGAGCGGCCGCCTGGTCGAGGGGCGCGCGCAGGCGGCCAGCACGGCACGCACTCCGGCACCTGAGCCGGCACCCGAGCCGCGCTGGTACCACGCGGCCGCAGAGATGAAGCGCCAGGCAGAGTCGTGGGGCGATCAACCGTACGGCGCGGTGCTGGTTTTCGCAGGTGCAGTCGTCGGCGAAGGCCCGAGCCGCGTCATCAAGAACCAGGACATCGACGCACACGCGGAGCGCGAGGCCATTCGCGATGCGCAGCGCCGGCTCGGCCGGCAGCGCCTGGGGGGCTCGGTGCTCTATTCGACGGCGCGGCCGTGCGGCCTGTGCCAGGCCGCGGCGGCGCAGGCCGGGGTCAGCCGCATGTACTTCGGGCCGTCCCTTACCGACGCGGGCGTTCCGGGTCAAACTGCGCGATGAAGCTGCAGTTCTTGAAGGCCGGCGGCCCAGGCAAGAATGACGGCCAATGACACAGGAGCAACTTCGATGACGACCCAGGGTTTTGTTGTCTCGCACGCGAGCGGCGCCGGCTTCGAGCGCGGCTTGCGTTCGTTCTTCGAGTACCGCGATCTGGGCATCCGCCAGGCCACGGCCGGGCGCGTGGTTGCCCATGTCATCCGGGCCGCGGCGGGCAAGGAATTTTCGAGCCAGCCGCACCTGCACAAGACCACGTTCCAGCTGGTCTATGTGCTGAAGGGCTGGATCGAGTTCGAGTACGAAGGCCAGGGCCGTGTTCGGCTGGAGGCCGGCTCGTGCGTGCACCAGCCGCCCGAGATCCGCCACCGCGAAGTCGGCCACAGCGAAGACATCGAGATGCTCGAGATCGTGCTGCCCGCCGGCTTCGAGACCGAAGAGGTCGGTTCGGTCGACCCATAGCGCGATGGCGGCCGCCCGTCATCCCGCCAACGTCGACGAGTACATCGCGGCTTTCGCGCCGGAGGTGCAGGCCGTGCTTCAGAAGGTGCGGCAGGCGGTTCGCGGCGCGGCACCAGACGCCATCGAACTCATCAGCTACCGGATGCCTGCGCTCCGGCAGCACGGCATCCTGATCTACTTTGCCGCGTTCAAGAACCACATCGGCTTCTATCCGCCGATCCGGGGCGACGCCCGAATCGAGGCGGCCGCTGCGCGCTACGCCGGGGAGAAGGGCAACCTGCGCTTTTCGCTCGACGAGCCGATTCCCTATGCGCTGATCGGGCGGTTGACCCGGCTGCGTGTCAGCCAGGACCTGGCCAAGGCGGGCAAGCGCCGTGCTTGAGACGACCTGAGGATCGTCGCTAATCAAGTGAGACGATGGCGGGCATTCCCGGCTTGGCACCGCGGGGCGCTCGGGTTCATGATGCGAGCAACCGGTTATCGAGTCGTCCCATGCCCACCTCCCAGCGCATCGTGCAGGTCTGCCTCTTCCTCGTCGCGGCCATCTCCCTGTTCGGCGGCACGCTGCAGATGCTGATGGGGCAACCCGAGACAACCCCGCGGCTCGACAACGTGCACCGCTTCATGGGCGGCGTGTATCTGTCGATGGGCATCATCAGCCTGTGGGCGGCGGTCACGATCCGCCAGCAGCGGACCTTGATCTACCTGATCGCCTTTGGCGTCGCAATCGCAGCCTTCGGCCGGCTGCTTTCCATCAGCAAGGTCGGGCTGCCCGAGCCGGCGAGCGTGTGGTTGGCTTACCTCATTCCCGAGCTGGTGATCCCGGTGATCATCGCGGCCGCCCACTGGGCCACGCACCGTCATGTCTGAACTTCTGGCCGCCCGCCACCACACCTGGAACAACAAGGCCGAGATCGAAGCCAGCATGGTTTGCGGCTGCTGCGTCTGCCTGCGGATCTTCCCGCCCGATGACATCGTGGCGTGGAACTCGGGTGACGCCAAGAATCTGGAAGAGCTGGAGTCGGTCAGCGGTGGCACGGCGCTGTGCCCGCGATGCGGCGGCGATGCAGTCATCGGCGACAAATCGGGCTTCGGCATCAACCCGAACTTTCTGGCGCGCATGAACGAGGCCTGGTTCCGGCGCACGCTCATCAGCCGGCCCAAGCCCAAGCCGAACACCTGATCCACCCACCAACCACTTTCGGAGCCGCCATGCACACCAGAACGATGTTTGCCATTGCCGCCGGCACGTGCCGCTAATCAGCTGGCGCTGGTGGGGCATTCGTATGGCGGCGCGGTGGCACTGATCGCGGCGCTGGCCCACCCGGGCCGGGTGCGCGCGCTGGCGCTGTACGAGCCCACCTTGTTTGCGCTGCTCGATGCGCAGTCACCGGCGCCGAACGCCCGGTCACCCACGCCGAGCCGGTGAACGCGGCGATGGCGGCGTTCCTCGAACGGGCGTTCTGAACGAGGCGGGCAGCCGCTTCTGTCTGCAACTTCGGGCCACACGACTGCACTACAGTCGCGGTTCGAAAAACAGCCTGCAATTGACTGATGGCCCGCACCCTGAACGCCAATGAACTCAATGACCTGCTGGGCGCGCTGACCCAGATCAGCGCGCTGGAAGAACTGGCGTTTCTGGGTGCGTGTTTCGTGCTGGCCTGGGGCGTGGTGCGGCTGCTGCGCGGCAAAGAGGCACCGGCCGGCTCGATCTGGTTCGGCCGCCGCATCGTCGATGGGGTGCTGTTCCCGGTGCTGGCGCTCGCCTTTGCCTATGCGGCGAGGCTGGCCACTGCCGGCACCCTGGAACCGGCGGTGTTCAAGCTGGCGATTCCGATCCTGCTGTCGCTGGTCGTCATCCGCCTGAGCGTGCGGGTGTTGAGCGCCACGTTCCCGCAGTCGGGCTGGATGCGCGCGATCGAGAAGACGATCTCGTGGCTGGCCTGGTTCGCCGTGGTGCTGTGGGTCACCGGCGCGCTGCCGCTGGTGCTCGACGTGATGGACGAGGTCAGCTGGAAGGTCGGCAGCGCCAAGATCACCCTGCGCAACCTGGTGGAAGGAACGATCACCGCCGGGCTGGTGATGGTGCTGGCGCTGTGGGTCTCGGCCGGCATCGAGAAGAAGCTGCTGCGCGGCAGCGGCAGTGATCTGTCGGTGCGCAAGATTGCCGCCAACCTGGTGCGCGTGGTGCTGCTGTTCGTCGGGCTGCTGCTGGCGATGTCGGCGGTGGGGATCGACCTGACGGCGCTGTCGGTGCTGGGCGGTGCGGTGGGCGTGGGCCTGGGCTTCGGTCTGCAGAAGATCGCGGCCAACTACATCAGCGGTTTCGTGATCCTGGCCGAACAGTCGCTGCGCATCGGCGACATGGTGAAGGTCGACAACTTCGAAGGCCGGGTCACCGACATCCGCACCCGCTTCACCGTGATCCGCTCGCTGAACGGGCGCGAGGCGATCGTGCCGAACGAGATGCTGATCACGCAGCGGGTCGAGAACTCGTCGCTGGCCGACCCCAGGGTGTCGGTCAGCACCACGGTGCAGGTGGCCTATGGCACCGACGTGCGCAGCCTGGCCGGGAAGATCGAAGCCGCCGTGGCGCGGGTCACCCGCGTGCTGCAGGAGCCAGCGCCGAACTGCCAGCTCGCCGAATTTGCTGCCGATGGCATGAACCTGAACGTGAGCTGGTGGGTCGCCGACCCTGAAAACGGCCAGGGCAACGTGCGCTCCGACGTCAACTTCGCGTTGCTCGATCTGTTCAATGCCGAGGGCGTGGAGATTCCGTTTCCGCAGCGGGTGGTGCACCAACTGGTGCCGCCGACTCCCGCCGCAGCCGCAGCCGCACCCGCGCCCACGCCCACGCCCACGGCGGCGCCCGCGCTCGCTCCCAAAGACTCCGCATGAAGTTTCGGTGGCTCGCGGCGCTGGCGCTGCAGCTCGCGCTGCTGGCGGGCTGTACCGGCCCGTCCCCGCGCGCTCCTGCTGCCGTTGACGCGGCGCCCGAGGCCGCCAGCGGCTTTGCCACCCAACCCGGCGCCTGGGCGCAGCGCTTCATGGTCGCCGCGGCCAACCCACTGGCCACCGACGCCGGCTACCACGTGCTGAAGGCCGGTGGCAGCGCGGTCGATGCGGCGATTGCAGTGCAGATGGTGCTGACCCTGGTGGAGCCGCAGTCGTCGGGCATCGGCGGCGGGCTGTTCCTGGTGCATTGGGACAACTCGGCCCGGCAGCAGGTGCAGACCTTCGACGGCCGCGAAACCGCTCCCGCCGCGGCCACGCCCGAGCTGTTCATGCAGAACGGCCGGCCGATGCCGTTCCGGGACGCGGTGGTCGGTGGCCGTTCGGTTGGCACGCCGGGCGTGTTGCGGGCTCTGGAGCTGGCGCATCGGCAGCACGGCAAGCTGGCCTGGAAGGCGCTGTTCGAGCCGGCGATCCGGCTCGCAGAACAAGGCTTCGCGATCAGCCCGCGGCTGGCCACCTTGCTGCGCGACCCGTCGGCCGCTGCGCTGCGCAACGACCCGACCGCCGCCGCCTGCTTCTTCGCAGCCGACGGCAGCCCCAAGCCGGCCGGCACGCGCCTGCGCAACCCCGAGCTGGCCGGCGTGCTGCGTGACGTGGCCGAGCGTGGCGCGGTGGCGTTCCACGAAGGCGCGCTGGCGCGCGAGATCGTCGCCAAGGTGCGTGGCCATGCCAGCAACCCGGGGTTGTTGAGCGAGGCCGACCTGGCGGGCTACCGCGCGAAGATCCGCGAGCCGCTCTGCTTCGACCACCGCCAGTGGCGCTTGTGCGGCATGGCACCGCCGTCGTCGGGTGCGCTGGCGCTGGGGCAGATGCTGGGCGTGCTGGCCGGGCGCGACCTGGCGGCGTTGGCGCCCGTGCAAGCCGCCAGCGGCCTGGAGCCGCACGCCGAAGCCGTTCATCTGTTCGCCGAGGCCGGCAGGCTGGCCTTTGCCGACCGCGCCCGTTATGTGGCCGACGCCGATTTCGTCGCGCTGCCCGGCGGCAGCCCGGCCGCGCTGCTGAACCCGGCCTACCTGGCGCAGCGCGCCGCGCTGATCGGCGCGCGCAGCATGGGCGTGGCGCCGCCAGGCGTGCCGCTGGCGCCGCTGGCGAACCTGGCCGATCACCGCAGCGCCGAGTTGCCATCGACCTCGCATGTGTCGGTGGTCGATGCGGAAGGCAACGCGGTGTCGATGACGACGACGATCGAAAACGCCTTCGGTGCGCAACTCATGGTGCGCGGCTTTCTGCTCAACAACCAGTTGACCGACTTCTCGTTCGTGCCGAGCGAGAACGGCGTGCCGGTGGCCAATCGGGTCGAAGGCGGCAAGCGCCCGCGCTCGTCGATGGCGCCGATGCTGGTGTTCGACAAGGCCAGCGGCCAGTTGCTGATGAGTGTCGGTTCGCCGGGCGGCTCGGCCATCATCAACTACGTGGCCAAGGTGCTGGTGGCCTCGCTCGACTGGGGGCTGGACTTGCAACAGGCCATCGCACTGCCCAACTTCGGCTCGCGCAACGGGCCGACCGAACTGGAGCTGGGGCGGGTGTCGCCGAGTTTGGCCGAAGCCTTGCAGGCGCGCGGACATGACGTGCGCGTGATGCCGCAGACCAGTGGCTTGCAGGGCATTCAACGCCGCCTGCGCGACGGCCGGCCCGCCTGGTTCGGTGCCGCCGACCCGCGCCGAGAAGGCTTGGCGATGGGGGATTGAGCGGGTTGCCCGATCGCCGGGTGGTGCCAGCCGGCTTACGGGAACTTCTGCGCGCGGTACGAGAAGTAGCCGTTGCTGTAGTCGCTGGGCAGCAAGGTGAGGCGCATCGACAGCGTGCCGCTGGCGGCGTCGAACTCCGACACGTCGCTCAGCAGCCCGGCGAACGTGCCCCAGCCGACCAGCAGCTTGCCGTCGGCAAACAACTGCGCGCTGCCCAGGTTGCTGCTGCTGCGGGTGTCGGTGGTGAACTGTGCGAAGCCGGGCAGGGCCGGGTTGCTGCTCACCAGCGTCTTGCCGGCTTCGTTCAGGTTGAAGGCGAGCACGCGTGACGGGCCACCGGCCACCGCGTTGTCGAACAGCGTGAGCCGCCCGTCCGGCGCGCGCCGGGCGTGGTGCTGGCGCGAGAACTTCTGGTTCGCGCTCAGCCCGAACTGGTCGCACGGCCCGCCCAGGATCCACGCGACGTTGCCGGTGCCGCCCACGCGGTCGATCTTCAGCACCGCGTCGAGGTGGCGGAACGACGCGAGCCAGTTGCCGTCGCTGTCTACCGCCAGCGAGTCCCAATGCGCGTAGTCGGCGCCGTTGTTCTGCGCAAAGTGGTTGCCTTCGGTCGAACAGGCGTACAGCGCCGGGTGGTCGGTGGACAGCCAGTTGAACACCGCCACGCCGTTCTGGATCTCCTGCAGCCCCGCCCCGCCGACGAACAGCGCCTGGCCCGGCAGCGCCGGGATGTTGGCCACGGTCTTGGACGCCTGCACGCCCAGCAGATAGTGGCCGTCGGCCAGGATCACATGGTCGTGCAGGTTCAGCGCGTAGGTGTTGCCGTCGGGGAAGGGCAGCGGCGCCACATTGGCGAGCAGGTTGAAGTCAGCATCCATCACGCGGATGGCCTGCGCCGCGCCGTCGTAGAAGCTGTAGCGCACCGCGCCGCCGGTGAGCACGGTCTTCTTGAAGTCGTGGATTTCGCCGCCGCGCGGGTTGCGGTAGTAGAACTTCAGCGCGCCGTCGTTGCCCACGAGGTAGGCGTAAGGCGCGGCAAAGCCGGTCGGGTCGAACGGGCTCAGGTACAGGTCGCCGGTCGCCGCGTTGTTTTGCACGCCGACCGTGTAGCGCGGGTGGTCAGCCGGGCGTGCGTGCAAGGTGTAGCTGGCTTGTGCGCCGCTGATGCGGTCGGTCACCAGCACCGTGGCATCGGCCGACGATTCGAGCGTGGCGAACGGGATCGCGATGTACTGGTTGGCGCCGACGGTGTTGCCCGCCGAGCTCACGCTGATGTCGCAGCGCGCGCATGAAAAACGCAACTGCACGGTGGCGCCGGCGCGATTCGACTGCAGTGCCAGATCGGCACGTGCCGGGTGGCTGGACAGCAGGCCTGCGCCGCCAGGGCCGATGGCGTCGACCGAGTCGAGCAGGGCCGACACCGCGGGGTTCACCTGGCGCGGGCCGGGCATCGAACGGTCGTCGTCGCCACCACAGGCCACCAGGCTCAGCGCCATCAGGGCAGCCGCAACGCGGGCGCGGACATCGACGTGGAAGGGCTTCATGCGGGGTCCTCCAGAATGGCCTTGCAAGGGCTTCGCGTTCATCGTACCGGGCCACCGTCAAGTCAGCGTAACCCGCTGCCGATGTGAGGGTTACCCCCGTTCCCGCCGGTCGCTCGAATCCGCTTCAATTGGCCTGACCACTTGACCAGCAAACGAGCCCGCACCGGGTGCCGCTGTCTGGAATTGCCCCGAAACGATGGAGGAGACCATGCAAATTTCCAAGCGCGCCCTGCTGCGCAGCCTCGCCGCCTTGACCGCGGCTGCGTCCTTCGGTGTCGCCGCACAGGCGCCCGTCACCTTGCACGGCGCGGTCCAGTTCAACGACGACCATGCCTTCAACCGGGCCCTGCTCAAGTTCGAAGAACTGGTCAAGAAGTACTACGCCAAGCCGATCAACTTCGTGCTCCATCGCAACAGCGAGCTGGGCCTCGAGAAAGACTACTTCGCGTACATGAACCAGGGCGTGTCGGTCGACTACGCGATCGTCTCGCCGGCCCACATGTCCACCTTTGCCAAGGCCGCGCCCTTCATCGACGCGCCGTTCCTGTTCCGCGACCTCGACCACTGGAACAAGGTGCTCGAAGCCGACACGCTCAAGCCGGTGGCCGACGAAGTGGCCGCCAAGGCCGAGGTCATGCTGATCGGCTACGCCGGTGGCGGCACGCGCAACATCTTCGCCAACAAGGCGGTGCGCAACCTGGCCGAGATGAAGGGCCTGAAGGTGCGTGTGCAGGGCGCGCCGATCTGGAGCAAGACCTTCTCTGCCATCGGCATGTCGCCCACGGTCATTGCCTACAGCGAGGTCTACAACGCGATTCAGAACGGCGTGATCAACGCTGGCGAGAACGAAGCCGCCGGTGTCGAGGCGATGAAGTTCTTCGAGGTCGGCCCCAACCTGAACATGACGCAGCACGCCATCACGATCCGGCCGATCGCGTTCTCCGGCAAGACCTTCAAGAAGCTGCCGCCCGATCTTCAGGCCGCCATCGTGAAGGCCGGCAAGGAAGCGGGCGCCTATGGGCGCCAGATCGAGTCCAGCGAAGATTCGGCCAAGCTCGACACGCTCGAAAAAGCCGGCAAGCTCAAACGCATTCCGTTTGCCGACCGTGCCGCGATGAAGAAGCTGGTTGACCCGGTGATGATCGAGTACGCGAAAGAAATCGGCGCCGAAAGCATTCTGGCCAAGATCAACTCGCTGTAACTCACCCTATCGCCGAGCCGGCGGCAGCGCAGCAGCGTCCGCCGGTTCTTTTTTTGCCCCGTGCGCGGGGCCCCGGAGTGCGCATGCGCAAGCTCATCCAAGTCTACGGTCGGGTGCTCGACGTGGCGCTGATCGCCAGCGTCGCGATCCTGATCATCCCGGTCAGCCTGCAGATCTTCTCGCGCTTCACCGCGCTGATCCCGTCCTACATCTGGACCGAGGAGATGGCGCGCTTCTTCTTCATCTGGATGATCATGATCGGTGCGATGGTGGGCATCCGCGACGGCGCGCATTTCGACGTGGACCTGTGGCCCGAGCTGAAGCCGCGTGCGAATGCGCTGCTGCGCATCGTCAGCAACTTGCTGATCCTGGTGTTCGCGCTGGTCTTCATCTGGTACGGCATCAAGTTCGTGCAGTTCGGCTGGAGCCAGAACTCCGAGCTCGCCGAGTTGCCGATGGCCTGGATCTTCGTCTCCTGGCCGATGGCCGGCTTGACCTGGGTGCTGTTCCTCAGTGAACGCTTTGTGGACGACCTGCGCACCCTCGGCGCCGGAGCGGCAGCATGATGGGCGGCGGTGCGGCCCTCACGCCGTCGATGGCCGCGCTGATCCTGTTCGGCGTGTTCTTCACCTTGATGATCCTGCGCGTGCCGGTTGCATTTGCGCTCGGCCTGGCGTGCCTGCCGGTGATGCTGGTCGAGCCGCGCCTGTCGCCGATGATCCTGTTCAACGAGACCTTCAAGGCCTACAACTCGTTCATCCTGCTGGCGGTGCCGTTCTTCCTGCTGACCGCGAACCTGATGAACGTCGGCGGCATCACCGACCGATTGGTACGGCTGTCGCGCGACCTGGTGGGCCACCTGCCCGGCGGGCTGGCGCAAGTGAACGTCGTGCTGTCGATCTTCTTCGCCGGCATCTCGGGCTCGTCG
>JANOQS010000259.1:0-1826 GCA_031414975.1 Methylibium sp.
CGCGCATCAGCGTGATGCCGGCCGTGTGCATGGCCACGTCAGTCCCGGTGGACATGGCGATGCCGACGTCGGCAATCGCCAGCGCGGGCGCGTCGTTGATGCCGTCGCCGACCATCGCCACGCGCTCGCCACCGATCTTCAACTTCGCCACGATGTCGGCCTTGTGCTCCGGCAACACGTCGGCATGCACATCGGTGATGCCCAGCGCCTGAGCCACCCCTCGAGCACTGCCCGCGTTGTCGCCGGTGATGAGCGCCGAGCGGATGCCCATCTTCCGCAATGCAACGACGGCTGCTGCGGCGCTGGCCTTCGGGGCGTCGCCGAAAGCCAGCAGGCCCAGCAAGCGTGGTGGGGCCGGCGTCTTTGCCGACACATCTGCCGACACCCCTACCGACATGTCTGCCGCAGGGTCAGAAGGCACCTCGGCCAGCCAAGACACCGTGCAGCCGCGCGCCTGCCATTCGGCCGCCGCGTCGGCGAGCGCCGTCACATCAACCTTCAGCTCCTGCATGAACCGGCTGCTGCCCAGCCGCAGTTCGCGGCCTTCCACGAGTGCCGCGACACCGCGGCCCGACACGGCGCGCACGGCAGTTGCGGGCGCGATGACAAGCCCTTCGCCTTTCGCTGTGTTCATCACGGCCGAAGCCAGCGGATGCTCGCTGCCGGCCTGCACCGCAGCGCTGGCCGACAGCAGTGCCGCACGGTCGATCGATGCCGAGGTTGCGGATGTCGGCACGGCTGCCATCAGCACCGGCTTGCCCACGGTCAAGGTGCCGGTCTTGTCGAAGGCCACCACCGTCACGCCATGCGCCACTTCCAAAGCCTCGGCGTCCTTGATGAGGATGCCCAGCTTGGCGGCTGCACCGGTACCCACCATGATGGCCGTCGGCGTGGCCAGGCCTAAAGCACAGGGGCAGGCGATCACCAGCACCGCCACCGCGTTCAGGATGGCCGCTTCCCAGTCACCCGTGGTCAAGCCCCAGCCCAATACGGTGACCAGCGCGATGACGATCACCACCGGCACGAAGACCGCGCTCACCCGGTCCACGAGCCGCTGGATGGGTGCCTTCTTGGCCTGTGCCGACTCGACCAGCCGCACGATGCGCGCCAGCGTCGATTCGGCACCCACGGCAGTCGTTTTCACCACCAGCAGGCCTTCGCCGTTGACCGCGCCGCCGGTGACCTTGTCGCCGCCGTGCTTGGCCACCGGCAAACTCTCGCCGGTGATCAGCGACTCATCGACGTCGCTGCCGCCCTCCACCACCTGACCGTCCACCGGCAGGCGCTCGCCGGGGCGCACGACCACCAGGTCGCCGACGCGAACCTGCGTGACGGGTACCTCGGTATCGGCGCCGTCTCTGCGCACGCGGGCGGTCTCGGGGCGCAATGCATTCAGCGCCCGGATCGCCTCTGTGGTTTGGCGCTTGGCTCGCGTTTCCATCCACTTGCCAAGCAGCACCAGCGTGATGACCACGGCCGAGGCTTCAAAGTACAACTGCATGCTCTGGTTGCCATAGCGCAGCAGTTGCACCAGGCTCAGGCCGTAGCCGGCGCTGGTGCCCAGGGCGACCAGCAGGTCCATGTTGCCGCTGCCCGCTCTGAGGGCCTTCCATCCCGCACGGTAGAAGCGCGCGCCCAGCCAGAACTGCACCGGCGTGGCCAGTGCAAGCTGAATCCAGCCCGGAAGCATCCAGTGCTGGCCGAACAGCAGGCCGATCATCGGCAGCTCCAGCGGCGCCGACAGTGCCGCCGCGACCGCCACCGGCCACCACTCGGATGTACGCCGGGGGGTGGCCCCGGCGTCGGCCCCGGACTCGGTGTGCCGC
>JANOQS010000260.1:0-3416 GCA_031414975.1 Methylibium sp.
TCGCTGACGGTGGTCGAGAACGTGCAGATGGCTTTGTTGTCGGCCGACGCCAAGCTGTTCTCGCTGTGGCGCCGCGCGGCCGAACACAAGCGCGCCGAGGCGCTGGCGCTGCTGGCGCAGGTGGGCATGGCGGTGCAGGCCGACCGGCCGTGCAGCGAACTCGCTTACGGCGACGTGAAGCGCGTGGAGCTGGCCATCGCAATGGCCAACGGCCCGAAGCTGCTGCTGATGGACGAACCCACCGCCGGCATGGCGCCGAAGGAGCGCAACGAACTGATGGCGCTGACCAAGGGCCTGGTGGTCGAGCGCGGCATGGCGGTGCTGTTCACCGAACACAGCATGGACGTGGTGTTCGCCTATGCCGACCGCATCATCGTGCTCGCGCGCGGGCGGCTGATCGCCGAGGGCAAGCCGGCACAGATCCGCGACCACCCGAAGGTGCAGGAGGTCTACTTCGGCAGCGGCAAGAACTTCGAGAAGGCGAGCGCGCCATGACATCCGATGTTCTGCTGCGAGCCGACAAGCTCAACGCCTGGTACGGCGCGGCGCAGATCCTGTTCGACGTGGACCTGCAGGTGCACCGCGGCGAGGTGGTGGCGCTGATGGGCCGCAACGGCGCGGGCAAGTCGACCACCTTGAAGGCGCTGATGGGCTTGCTGGCCAAGCGGCGCGGCACGGTCAACTTCATGGGCCGCGACATCAGCAAGAGCGAGCCGCACCAGGCAGCAGCGCTGGGCCTGGCCTTCGTGCCCGAAGACCGGCGCATCTTCACCGACCTGACGGTGATGGAGAACCTCGAGGTCGGCCGCCAACCCCCACGCCGCTGGCCCGACGGCAGCGACGCGCCGCTGTGGACGCCCGAGCGATTGTTCAAGCTGTTCCCCAACCTCGGCGAGATGCCGCTGCGCCCCGGCGGACGCATGAGCGGCGGCGAGCAGCAGATGCTGACCGTTGCGCGTTCGCTGATGGGCAACCCTTTCCTGGTGCTGCTCGACGAACCCTCGGAAGGTGTCGCGCCGATCATCGTCGAGCAGATGGCGCAGATGATCGTCGAGTTGAAAGCGCAGGGCGTCAGCATCCTGCTGTCGGAGCAGAACATGCACTTCGCTGAACTCGTGTCGGACCGCGCCTATGTGCTGGAGAAGGGGCAGATCCGCTACCAGGCGACGATGGCGGAGCTGTCGACCAACGAAGAGGTGCGGCGCGCGTACCTGAGCATGTGAGCGTCGCCACGACACCCTGATCGAGAACCCTCATGCAAGCCTTGCCGTCCGCCCGTTTCGAACAACCTGCCTCGCTGTCGCAAGTGACCGAGCTGCTCTCCGCTGGCGGCTGGTCGCTGCTGGCCGGCGGCACCGACGTGTACCCGGCCCGCGTCGGCCGCGCGATGGAGGGTGCCTGGATCGACCTCACGCGCGTGAGCGGCCTGCGCGGCATCACCGAGGACGCGAGCGGCTGGACCTTCGGCGCCACCACCACCTGGACCGACGTGCTGCGCGCCGACCTGCCGCCGCTGTTCGACGCGCTGAAGCAGGCCGCGCGCGAGGTCGGCGGTGTGCAGATCCAGAACACCGCCACTGTGGCCGGCAACCTGTGCAACGCCTCACCGGCCGCCGACGGCACGCCGGTGTGGATGGCGCTCGATACGCGGGTGCTGCTGCAAAGCCAGGCCGGCGAACGGCGCATGCCGGTGGTCGACTTCGTGCTCGCCAACCGCCGCACTGCGCGCAAGCCGCAAGAGCTGGTGACCGGCCTGCACGTTCCGCGCCGCAGCGCGCGGGCGCGCTCGGTGTTCTTGAAGCTCGGCGGGCGGCGCTACCTGGTGATCTCGGTGACGATGGTCGCGGTGGTGGTCGACGTTGACGCTGCCGGCCGCGTCGCGCGCCTCGCCGCCGCGGTGGGCAGTTGTTCTGCGCGCGCGCAGCGCCTGCCGGCGCTGGAGGCGCGGCTGTTGGGGCAGCCGTTGCCCGCACTCGCCGGCACGTTGATCGACCCGTCGGACCTCGCGCCGCTGTCGCCCATCGCCGACGTGCGCGCCAGCGCCGCCTACCGGCTCGACGCCACCGCCACGCTGCTGCGCCGCGCTTTCGGAGCCTTGACGCCATGAACCTGCGCGACCCCCGATCTGCTGTCGAGAAGGCCGCCGATGCAAGCACGTCGGTGATCCACTTCACCGTCAACCGCCACTCGCACGATCTACAGACCGACCGCTCGTCGCGCCTGTCCGACGTGCTGCGCGACCAGCTCGGCCTGACCGGCACCAAGACCGGTTGCCACGCCGGCGACTGTGGTGCCTGCACCGTGCTGCTCGACGGCGAACAGGTGTGCTCCTGCATCGTCGCGGTCGGCCAGTGCGAAGGGCGCGCGGTCACCACCGTCGAGGGCCTGGCTGGCCCGGGCGGCGAGTTGTCGGCCTTGCAGCAGGCCTTCGTCGCACACGGTGCGGCGCAGTGCGGCATCTGCACGCCGGGCATGTTGATGAGCGCCGAGTCGCTGCTGCGCGCCAACCCGCAGCCGAGCGAAGCCGAGGTGCTGGACGCGCTCGGCGGCGTGCTGTGCCGCTGCACCGGTTATCGCAAGATCGTCGAGGCGGTGCTGGCGGTCGCGGCGGGGAACGTGTTGCCAGTCGAAGCGCCGGCCGCCGGCCACGCCGTCGGCGCACGCCTGGCCCGGCTCGATGCGCCGAGCAAGGTGCGCGGCGAAGAGAAGTTCGGCGCCGACGAATGGCCGCACGCGCAGAGCGGCGGGTTGGCGATGCGCATCGTGCGCTCGCCGCACCCGCATGCGCGCTTCACGCTCGGCGATTTCAGCGCGCTGAAGACCCGCTGGCCCGGCCTGGTGGACGTGGTCACCGCGGCCGACGTGCCGAACAACGCGTTCGCGATCTTCGCCAACCTGCGTGACCAGCCGGTGCTGGCCGACGGCGTGGCGCGCTTCCGCGGCGAGGCGGTGGTGGCCTTGGTGGGTGACGCACAAACGGTGCAGGCGATTGCCGACCGAGACGTGCCGATCGAGTGGACACTGCTCGAAGCCTTCGCCGATTCGCCCGACGCGCTGGCCGCCGCCGAACGCGGCCAGGCGATCCACGCCCGCTACCCCGACAACGTGCTGTGCCGCGGCCGCGTGGTGCGCGGCACGCCCGAGCAGGCGCTCGCGCAGTCGGCGCTGGTGGCGTCGGCGAGCTTCGAGACGGCCTACGTCGAACACGCCTACATCGAACCCGAGGCCGGGTATGCCGAGGTGGTGCAGTCCACTGCCACCAACGGCGAGCCCATCAAGCGCCTGCGCATCTTCGCCTGCACGCAAACGCCCTACATGGACCGCGACGAGATCGCGCACATCTGCGGCCTGGCGCCTGAGCAGGTGCACATCGTGCCGTCGGCGATCGGCGGCGGCTTCGGCGGCAAACTCGACCT
>JANOQS010000261.1:0-2076 GCA_031414975.1 Methylibium sp.
CATGCCGCAGCTCACCACCTCGCTGCTGCAGCGCTTTGGCGACAAGTGGACCCACTCGCTGGCCATCAACGACCTGTACTTCGACTTCATGGGCCCGTCGCTCACGTCGGCCGGCAAGAAGGGCGACGGCAACCCCAAGGCAGTGTCGGCCGGTGACGGCTCCGAGGCCGCTTACCAGCGCATCCGCAGCAAGCGCTTCCAGGCCGGTACCGTGCCCGAGCCGCTCAACATGCAGGGCTGGCAGATCGTTGACGAGCTGAACCGCGCGTTCGCCAAGCAGCCGTGGTCGGGCTACGTGCCCAAGGTGCACCTGGTGACGGCCGAGAACGTGGGCAAGGACGGCGGGCCGAAGAACGTGTTCGACCCCGACAACGGCTACCGCGACCAATACAAGAAGATCTGGGCCAAGTGAGCGGAGGGGGCTTTGATCGGGGGCTCCGACACAATCAGGCTCGCTCACTGTCGAGCCAGGAGTCCCCGATGAACAAAGCCCTCATTCCTTCGGTGCTGGCCAGCGCGCTTTGCGTGGCGGCCGGCGCGCTCGCTGTCTTCTCGAACATCCCCGGTGCGCAAGCCCAGGCGGTCAATCCGTCGCGCCTCGTCCCGCTGGGTGCCGCCGGCCAGGTGGCCTGGTACGTCGACACCGACAAGAAACTCGTGGTGATGTGCAACGCCTTCATCGACAACACCATCGAGTGCCGCACCAAGCCGATGCCCTGACCTGGGTCCTTGGCCTGGGGTGCTGGCGTTCACAGATCTTTACCCCCTCTTCAAGCGCTGTTCACCCCTGGCGCGGACCATTCATTCATGGGCAATCGGCCCACATGAAGGAGTGGATGATGGAACGCACACAAGTGACGACGGCAACCGCCCAACCCTCGCAGCGCGGCATGCGCTGGATGTTGTTGAGCGTTCTGGAGGCCGTCTCGGCCACAGTGGCGATGTCCGCCTGGGCCCAGCCGATGCGGCATGGGGCGGGCGGGCATGGCGGGCACGGTGGCAGCGGCATGATGTTCGGCGGTTCGCCCGAACGCGTGGAGCGTGGCGTGGACCGCATGCTCGACGGCCTGAACGCCACCGACGCACAGCGCACCCAGATCAAGCAGATCGCCCAGGCGGCTGCGGTCGATCTGAAGGCCCAGCGTGAAGGCACCCGCGCCCTGCGCGAAAAGAGCCTGCAGATCTTCGCGGCGCCCACCGTGGACGCCGCGGCGGCCGAATCGGTGCGCCAGCAGTTGAGCGTGAAGCATGACGACGCCAGCCGCCGCACCCTGCAGGCCATGCTCGACGTGAGCCGCGTGCTCACCCCCGAGCAGCGCGCCAAGCTGACCGAACGCATGAAGCAGCGCAGCGAGCACATGCACGAGCGCGGCCGCATGCTGGAGCGCCAGCAAGCGCCCAAGTGAAGGCTGAAGCGGCCTTCAGGTGACGATCAGCGGGGCGCTATGCTGTGCCCGACCCACTGACCCCGCCCTGCTGACCCCCACCCGCCTTGCAGCCTTGCGGCTGCCTGGCGGGTTCTTGCCGATGTTTGTCTGACCGACCGAACGCCACCCCATGAGCTCCCGCCTGCTGCTGATCGACGACGACGCCCGCCTCTCGGCGATGGTGGGTGACTACTTGCGCAACGCCGGCTTCGACATCACCACCGCCGCCACGCTGGCTGCCGGCCGCGAACAACTGGCCGCCGGTGAGCCGTTCGATGCGCTGGTGCTGGACCTGATGCTGCCCGACGGCGACGGCCTGGACCTGTGCCGCGAACTGCGCGCCAACCCGCGCACCCGCAGCCTGCCGTTGTTGATGCTGACCGCGCGCGGCGAACCGACCGACCGCATCGTCGGCCTGGAACTGGGCGCCGACGACTACCTGGGCAAACCCTTCGAGCCGCGCGAGTTGCTGGCACGCGTGAAGGCCTTGTTGCGCCGCGCCTCGCCGCAGGCGGTGGGCGACGAGGTGCTGCGCTTCGGCCGCCTCGAGATCGACCTGGGCGCCCGCGTGGCGCGCCTGGGCAGCCAGCCCTGCGACCTGACCAGCCACCAGTTCGACCTGCTGGTGGTGCTGGCGCAAAGCCCTGGC
>JANOQS010000262.1:0-8866 GCA_031414975.1 Methylibium sp.
GCCATGTGCAGGCTGACTTCTAACTCTTGGGCAATCATGCGGCCTCCATAATGCATTGCAAAGGGTGGCCACCGCGCCGTGCGGCGGCCAGCACCAGCTCTACCTTCGTCGCCGCAACGTCTTTCGAGAAGACGCCACAGACCCCGCGACCCTCATGATGAATCTTAAGCATGATCTGGGTTGCTGATTCGAGGTCGCGGTTGAAATACTCTTGCAGAACCATCACGACGAACTCCATCGGGGTGTAGTCGTCGTTGAGCAGCACGACCTGGTACATCCGCGGAGGCTCGGTCTTGGAGGTCTGGCGCTCGACCACCACCGCTCCCTGCCCGTCGTCGGGTTGGGGGCGCGCCAATGGCGGCGCGGGTGGCGGAGGCTTCTCGTCAGGCATGGTTTGATTCTATCGAGTTGCCGTTTTTTCGTTGCGTCCCTGTCATATTGCGCTGCGGGACTATTCCACAAGGGGCGGCGCGGTCCGGCGCCAGCCCGGCAGAATGTACGAAGGTGGCTGCTCAGGCGCCGGCCAGCGCCGTGCGGCGCCTCGACCAGCGGTGCGCCGGGTGGGGGTGAATACACGGAACGGCGTGCAGCACGCCTGCGTGGCGAGCGCTGTGACCCGCCGGGCATCCGGCGCCGAATTGCTTTACGGGCCGACCTGGTGGGTTGGCCGGTGCCCGTTGACCTCGAGACCGACGTACTGAGCGTGAAACCACTTGGCCGAAACGCGCAAGACCGTCGCCGCGCCTGGCCTGCCGGGCGCGGCGAAGCGGCAGTCCAGCGTGACGTCGCCGTCCTCGCCTTCCGTGCTCGTCTTGCTGTCGGCATCACATGCAATGGGGGCCTCGCCGTCGGTGACTTCCATCGATGCGGTGGTGTCGTCGTGGCTGCCGGTGAGGTGGACCTTGATGTGCATTCGTTGCGGTGCGATAGCGTCGGCCAGCGCGCAGACCACGGTCAGTTTGTCGCGGCCGAACGTCGGCGGCTCGCAACGGAACGCTCGCTGCGACGATGCGGGTGCCTCGGTCGGTGACGAAGGCGTCGAGGCCGCGATGGCCGGCGGACCCTGCAGCATCGTCGCCAGCATCAGGCACGGGAGGCTGTGCGCCAGGGAGTGCGCCGGGAAGCGCGATCGATGTGCGAAAGGCATGTCCACCTCAGCCCAGAATCGCCGCAATGCGGCCCCAGGTCCAGTAGGCCGCGGTCCCACCCATCGCGTAGAGGGCAGGCACCCGCCCTGCAACAAAGCCAGGCCACCGTGACAACGCGCGGACTGCAACGAAGGCAAGCGCCACCACCAGCATCTGGCCGACTTCGACGCCGACGTTGAAGGTCAGCAAGGCCAGCAGCAAATGGTTCTGCGGCAGGCCGATCTGCTGCAACGCGCCGGCAAATCCCAGGCCGTGCACGAGCCCGAACAACAGCGCCACGAGCGCCGGCCAACGGCGCGCCAGGGTCTGCTCCTTGTTCAGTGCCTCACCGGCCACGAGCAGGATCGACAGCGCAATCATGGCCTCGACCGGTGGCGAGCGCAGCGCGATCCAGCCGAGCGTGCTCAAGCCCAGCGTGAGACTGTGCGCCAGCGTGAAGGCGCTGATGGTCCAGACCAGCCCGCGGTTGAAGCCGACGAGGAACAGCAGTCCGAGCACGAACAGCAGGTGGTCGAAACCGCCGAGGATGTGCTCGACGCCGAGCACGCCGTAGGCGCGCGCCACCTCTCCCATGCCGCGAGGGTCGTCAGCCGCACCGAACAATTGCACCCCAGGCTGGCCCGCGGTCAGGGTGTAGATGCGGCTCTGCCCGTCCTGCCAATACACCTTGACCAGCACGGCGGAGACCCCCTTGCCCACGCCTTGCATGCCGAGCGTGCCGCGCAGGCCGTCCTCGCCGCAGCGCAACACGCCTTCGTTCTCGCGGCAGTTCTCGGGCCAGAGCGGGCGCAGCAGCGTGTCGCCGGCGCGCTGGCCGGCCGTCCACTGCCACAGGAACTCGCCCGCCGACGTCTGGCGCAGCTCCATCTCGGCCATGCTGATTTCATGCGCGCGCGCGGGCAGCGCGAGCACCACGCCGACGGTCAACGCCAGCAGCGCGGTCCAGAAACGCCGGCTCATGGTGTCGTGGTCTCGTACTTGACTGTGTACTTCTTCGCCAGCGTGCGCACGGCCGCGGTGCGCTGATCGGCCGACACGCTGTCGGTCCAGTCCTGCAGCACGACGCCACGCAGCGGCTCGAACGAAGCGGGTTGGGCCCGCGCGATGGCTTCCAGCCGCATGACCCGCCAGCCATCGCCGTGGCGCATCGCATGCCATCGCCCCAGGGGCACGGCTTCGAGCTCGGCCGCGAACTCGGGGCCGTAGCTCTGCACGATGTTGGCGTGCGGCCGGCCCTGGAAGACGCGCAATCCGGCCTCGGTGTCGCCCGATTTTCCGGCGTTGAGCGCCGCGGCAAAAGCGCGCACCGCGGTCTCGGAACTGTCGCCGGCGATCACGGCTTCCTGGAAGTCGTAGCGCGCTGGCCGGTCGTACTTGACG
Organism: Methylibium sp.; assembly: GCA_031414975.1. Classification (GTDB taxonomy): domain Bacteria; phylum Pseudomonadota; class Gammaproteobacteria; order Burkholderiales; family Burkholderiaceae_C; genus LGRD01. The sequence continues at coordinate 2,529 of JANOQS010000262.1, forward strand.
CGGTTGGCCTCGAACCAGGCGCGCAAGGTGGCGTCGTCCACCGGCGGCAGCTTCAGGCCGGCGTTGATCATGGACAGCGCCTTGAAGATGACGCGGTCCTTGATCGCCTTGTCACCCTTGTCCATCTGCAGGGCCAGCCCTTCGCGGTAGAGCACTTCGTTGTCGAGCCACACGCGGCGCAGCGCGTACAGCTCGTCGGCATGGGGTTCGCGGCCGCGTGCGTCCTTGAACACCTTCAGCGCCTCCCGGTCCACCGCAGCATCGACAACGATCGTTGCCGCGTCATCGACCGCGCCGTTGACGAGGTGGTCAACGCCGAACAGCGCCGCGCCGATCAGCACGAAGTGCAGCAGCGGCTCGCGCCACCAGCGCGGCTGCGCAGTGGTGGCGGGGGTGAGAGCGGTCGGTGGTTGAGATGACATGGGCAGACGCAAAAATCGGGATAGGGTCCGACCATTGCTGACCGGATCATGAGAGTCGGGGCTTGCCAAGCCGGTCGAACCAAGCCACGGTCAGCACGCTATTGAGCAGCAGCCCGCTGTTGCGCCACCAGCGTCGGCTGTTGGCCGAGTGCGCCCATGCCGGGTGCACATGAACAAGGCGCCGCGCGTTTCCGCGCGGCGCCGGGGCCCGTGACCGGGCAGGCTTACTTGACGCCGGCCACGTGCATCGAGTCTTTGACCTCGACGAAGATCGGGTTGCTGTAGAACCACAGATCAGCCCAGGCCGCGACGTCGAAGCCGACCATGCGCTGACCGCTCACGACCGGCAGGTGGTTCGGGCAGCCGTCGATCTTGGGTTGGTTCACGCCGGTGTAGGTCGCGGCGTTGTCCGGCACGTTGGCGCCCACCGTCTTGCACGGGATGCGCAGCATCGCGTTGGTGGCGAACTCGATCCCGGCCTGGTTCTTGAATTGAATCTCGCCAGTGTTGGTCCACAGGTCCGACAGCGGATTGCCCGACGCATCGGTTTCAAACGGCACCGAAGGCGGCAGGTTGCTGCCGCGCAGGCGCAGGTACTGCGAGGCCGACACAGCCTTGACGCGGAAGGTCATGCGCTTGAACTCGGCGTTGCCGGGGGCGGCAGACCAGGTTGCGCCATTGAAGGTCTTCATGACTGCGGCGGTCTCGTTCTTCGCCCCTGCCGGCACGCTGGCGAGCGACCGCAACTGCTGCGGGTTGGCCATGTCGACCCAGTTGTCCGGCCAGGTGCCTGCATAGTCAGAGTTGCCCGGCTGCTTGAAGCCGGTGACCATGCCCCGGATGACATCGACGCGATCAAGCACCGGCTCGTCAAGCGCTTGCGTGATGCCGACCTGCGCCAGCGACGGGTTCGGGAAGCTGTACGGCGAATGGCTCTTGCCAGCCGGGTCGCGCACCACGATCGAGACCACCACGTCGGCGCCGGGCGGCACGACCAGCTTCTCGCCCATCGTCGCGCAGCCCTTGTGGTCGATATCGGTGTTGTTGCGCGCTGCGTTCGTCGCCAGTGCTTCCACCGCCGCCTCGCTGCGGCCGTGCGGCGCCGGGTTGCCCACGCAGGCCACGAAGGCCAGGCGGTCGATGAGTTGGCCGCTGTCCACCCAGTTGTTGCCGCTTCGCAGGCCGCTGACGACGGTCTGCGGGTTCACGCGCTCGCCGCCGTGGCGCACCATCGCGTAGTTGCGCTGGTATTCGCCCGGCCAGAAGTCGTTGTCGCTGCGACGGTCGTCGCTGCCGAAGGCGCCGCGCGAGTGCCAGTCGGAGCTGGCGAAGAACCACCAGTTGCGGCCTTCACCGAGCAGCGCGTCCCACACGCCGCCCACCTGCGCCGCATAAACGCCAGTGCCGCCGAACGTTGTGCCCCCGACCGAGTCGAGGCGGTTCGGCACGGTGGCGCTGCCGAAATTGTTGCGCCGAAGGTTGTATTCGCCGCGACGATCCGACGCACCGTGGCCCGGTTGGCTCTCGAAACCGAACGCCACCTCGGGCGCTGCATTGTTGAAGTTGCGCAGGTGCTCGACGTTGAAGCCGTTGTTGCCAGCAGCGTTGAACGGGCCGGCGCGCTCGAGGTGGGCCGGCACGTAGTAGCTGCCGGCCGGATGGAAAGCTGCCATCCACTTCAGGGCTTCGACCGTCTTGGTGTGACCCAGCGCGCCGTTGGCGCCAGTGAGCCGGGCAGCCGGCGCGTTCCAGTCGGTGCTGCCGGTGTTCGGGCTGCCCGGGACCGAGCAATCCCAGTTGTTGCCGGTGCCGGTGTTGACGTTGCCCGGCTGCAGCACGCTGTTGCCGCGGCTGGTGTCGCTGGTGCCGCGGTCGAAGCAGTAGGTCCACTTCGCCAGCGCGTTGGCGTTGCCCAGCGGGGTGTAGCCGGGCGTTGTGGGCAGCGGCGTGCTGAAGGTCGCCGCCGGAAGTTGCCCGGTGATCACCGCCATCGAGGAGTGCTCGTGGCCCGCCACCACCGACTCCAGACCCATGAAGATCGGCTCGTTGCGCAGCGCCGCAAGATACTCAAGCAGCGGGTACTGGTACGACTGGATCGCCTGCCAGCGGTGCATGTTCTGGGTCGCGCCTGCGCCGGACAGATTGCCCTTGATCGCGTCTGCGCCGATGGTCTGGGCCCAGGTCGTGCGTGGGCCGTCGTACTGAGCGGCGGTGGTGCTGCTCGCCGGGTTGCGGACGTCGAAGGGGGCCGGTCCCGTCACGTGCGGATAGGCCGGGGTGGACAGGCTCGCATCCTCGGCGAGCGTGCAGTTGCGGCTGCCGGTGCCGCCGTGGCCGGCCTGCACGAACCAGTCCAGCCCCCAGGGCGTTTCGGCATTGCGGTCCATCGACTTCTTGACCTTCTTCTGCAGCGAGGTCGAACCGTCGGAGCAAGTGCTGTGGTTGTGGAAGTCACCGGCGAGGTAGGTGCCTCGCTTCTTGCTCGCACCGTTGTCGGCCCAGGCGCTGCCCGGCGCGGTCGTCAACGCGCTGATGCTGAGGGCGCCCATGCAGGCCAGGGCCAGTGCGCTGAGCGGAAACTGCGTCTTCATCGAGAACTCCTTGGTGCGGCCGTGATGGCGGGGATTGGCGAGTCGGCGGGGTCGATCACCCCGCGCTTGCGATGGATGCTAGAGGTGGCGTGTGTCGGCTCAGTGACACCCCGCAACCGAACTGCCCTGAGCAAACAGCGCCGCTGTCCTATGCGAAAAGCGTGACGGCTTGATGAATGGACGGCGGAGCGAGCGCTGCCCACAATCAGGGCGATGAACCCCGAAGTGTTTGGCCTGTTCCCAGTGCCCTTCATGCGCGTGCCGCAAGCGCTGCCGGCCGACCTGGCGCGCGGTCTGGTCGAGCACTTCAGCGCGACGGCCGATCGCGACAACACCTCGTCGCCGAACCTCAGCCACACAGCGATGCTGACGCCGCAGGACAGCCCGCTGCTGGTGGCCGCGGCGCGGGCCATCAGCCCCCGGCTCGCCGACTTCGGCGCGCTGCTGTTCGGCGAGGCGCTGGGCTGGTCGATCAAGGAGATGTGGATCAACCTGCTCGACGCTGGCGGGCGCCAGGCGATGCACAACCACGCCAACAGCTTCATTTCGGGCGTGGTCTACCTGACGCCGACCCACCCCGATGCACGCACCGTCTTCATGAAGTCCCCCGGCGGCGTCGAGTTCGCGTTCAAGAACGACCACGCCGGCGTCGAGACCGGCCCCTACAACGCCGACAAGTGGGTCAGTCCGCAGCCAGAGCCCGGTGACCTGGTGCTCTTTCCGAGCTACCTGATGCACGCGGTGCCGCCCAACCCCGGCCCGCGCCGCATCACGATGGCGTTCAATGCGATCCCCACGCACATCGATTCCTGGGGCTACAAGATCACCTTCGGTGGCTGATGCCTGGCTGAATTCGTCGCGCGCGTCGGCGCCTGGCGCGCGCAGCGGCGTCGCCCTGGTGCTGATGGTGGCCTCGGGCTTCGCCGCGTTGGGCTGCCAGATCGTGTGGACCCAACAGGGGGCACTGTGGCTGGGGCACGAGAGTGCGGCCGTGCTCGCGGTCATCGCGGCTTTCTTTGGCGGCCTCGCGCTGGGCGCCTGGGCGTTGGGCCCTCGCATTGAACGCAGCCTGCGGCCCGCGCGCTGGTACGCCGCTTGTGAAGCAGCGATCGGTTTGTGGAGTCTGGCGCTGATCGTGCTGCCGACGCTGGCCGCGCCCTGGCTGCTCGCGCTCACCGGCGCGCAACCGAGTGCGGCGCGTCAATGGGCAGTGGCCTTTGCCGGCACGTTTGTCCTGCTGTTGCCGGCGACGATGGCGATGGGCGCGACGTTGCCGGCGATGGAGCGGGTGCTGGCGCGTTGGCACGGCCGTGGCGCCGCACTGGCTGCGCTTTACGCCGGCAACACGGCCGGCGCCGTGCTCGGCGTGCTCGCAAGCGCCTTCTGGCTCGTGCCGGCGTGGGGCTTGATGCGCACGGCCGTGCTCTGCGCGTTGCTCAATCTGGTCTGCGCGGTGATCGCGTGGCGATGGGATGACGATGCGCCGGCGGTACCGGAGCAGACGGCTGCATCGCGCTCGCCCTCCTCGCCAGCTTCACCATCGCCGCTGCTGCTGCTCGCCGCCACCGGCTGCCTCGGCATCGGCTACGAGGTGCTGGTGGTGCGCGTGCTGAGCCAGGTCACCGAGAACACCGTCTACACCTTTGCGATGCTGCTGGCGACTTACCTCGTCGGCACCGCGCTTGGCGCCGCGGCGTGGCAACGCTGGACTTCCCTGCGCCCGGTCAACGACGGACAGGACCGCCTGCTGTGGGCCTTGGCCGGCGCCTGCCTGTTCGGCGTGGTCGCGCTGGGCCTCGCGCCCCAGATCAAGGCTTTCACGCAGCACGCGCTCGTCCCGAGTCTGGCCAGTGCCTTGATCGCCGAAGCGGCGCTGGCCGCGCTTGTCTTTCTGCCCGCCACCTGTGTGATGGGCGCCTTGTTCAGCCAGCTGAGCCGAAGCGCCTTGGCGCGAGGCACCAGCTTCGGCCACGCGCTGGCCGCCAACACGCTGGGCGCGGCCTTCGCGCCGCCGCTGTTCGGCGTGCTCCTGCTGCCATCGGTCGGAGCCAAGGCGGCGCTGATCGGGGTGGTCACTTGCTACCTGGTGCTGTCGGCGTCGTTGTCGGCGTCGTTGTCGGCGTCGCGGTCGGCTTCGATGTCGGCGTCAGGGCGTTCGTTGCGGCGGCGAGCGCCAGCCTGGGGGCTCGCCGCTGCCACGGCGGCGGTCGCACTCGCCACACCACCGCTGACGCTGGTGGACATCCCCGAGGGCGGCCGCCTGGCGCGCTACATCGAAGGGCCGGGCGCAGCGGTCAGCGTGGTCGAAGACGCGGAAGGCGTTTCGCGCCTGCACATCAACAACCGCCAGCAGGAAGGCAGCAGTCACAGCCGCGTCGCCGATGCGCGCCAGGCACTGCTGCCGCTGCTGCTGCACCCGGCACCACGGCGCGCGCTGTTTCTTGGCCTGGGGACCGGCGTCACCGCAGCCTCGGCGGCCGAAGACGCGCAACTGGAGGTCGATGTGGTCGAGCTGCTGCCCGAGGTGATCGAAGCGTCGCGGCACTTCACCGGTTCGTTCTCCGTCGATGCGCGCCTGCGCGTCGTTGCGGCCGACGCGCGGCGCCATGTGCGCACATCGACCGAGCGCTACGACCTTGTCGTGGCCGACAACTTCCACCCCGCGCGCAGCGGCTCGGGCTCGCTCTACACCGTCGAGCACTTTCGCGCCATCAACGAGCGCCTGGCCGAAGGCGGCCTGTTCTGTCAGTGGCTGCCGCTGCACCAGCTCGACAGCACCACGCTGCGCAGCATCGTGCGCAGCTTCGTCAAAGTCCATCCGCAAGCCTGGGCGCTGCTGGCGACGCACAGCCTGGCGACTCCCGTGCTCGGCTTGATGGCGCAGCGCGGCGGCGGACGATTCGATCCGGCCACCGTGAGCAGCCGCATGCGAACTGCCGCGCTACCGCGCGCGCCGGCCCAGTTCGGTCTGCACGACGAAATGGCCGTGCTTGGCAGCTTCGTCGCCGGACCCCGGGCTCTGGCGCGCCTGGCCGGCACTGCGCCCCTCAACACGGACGACCACCCGATCGTGACCTACCGCGCGCCGCGCATCACCTACGCGCCCGACTCGCAACCGACAGAACGGCTGATCGAGTTGCTGCGCACGCTCGAGCTCGCACCTGAAGAAGTGCTGCTGGCCGACGCCGATGTCGAGACGCGCGCTCGACTGGCCGCCTACTGGCGCGCCCGCGATCGCTTCATTGCATTCGGCCAGGGTGTGCAACCGACGATGGACGCGCACCGCATGCTGGCGCAGGTGCGAGAGCCGCTGCTCGCGGTCCTG
>JANOQS010000263.1:0-14248 GCA_031414975.1 Methylibium sp.
AGAGCACCTTGCAGCGCATCGTCGCGGGCCTGGACCAGCAGACCTCGGGCGAGGTGCTGCTCGACGCCAAACGCATCGCCGGCCCGGGTGCCGACCGCGGCATGGTGTTCCAGAGCTACACGCTGTTCCCCTGGCTCACGGTGCGCGACAACGTGTGTTTCGGCCTGCAGGAGCGCGGTTTGCCGCGCGCGCAGCAGATCGAGATCGCACAGGGCTACCTGAAGAAGGTCGGGCTGGTCGGCTTCGAGCACCACTACCCCAAGCAGTTGTCGGGCGGCATGCAGCAGCGCACCGCGATCGCACGCGCACTCGCCAACGGCCCGCGCATGCTGCTGATGGACGAGCCCTTCGGCGCGCTCGACCACCAGACGCGCGAGCAGATGCAGGAGCTGCTGCTGGGCATATGGGAGGCTGAGCGCAAGACGGTGCTGTTCGTCACGCATGACATCGACGAAGCGGTGTTCATGGGCAGCCGCGTGATCGTGATGAGCGCGCGCCCGGGGCGCATCAAGCTCAACCGCGAGGTGCCGATCGCGCACCCGCGCAGCTACGTGGTGAAGACCACGCCGGCTTTCGTGGCGCTCAAGGCCGAGCTCACCGAGCAGGTCCGCACCGAGGTGCTGGCGGCCCAGGCGGCGATGGCCTGATCGGCCGGATCGGCCGGATCAAATCAGGAGCGCGGCGCCAGCCCCAGCGGCAAGCCGCGCAGCGCCTGCGCCAGCTCGGCGGCCTGCCAGACGGCGATGCCGTGTTCGGCGGCAAACGGCCTTGCCGTATCGGTCAAGGCGCCCAGGCCGATCCAGAGCGCATCGGGTGCCTCGGCCGCGTCTCTTGCGGCCTGCAATTCGCGCAACGGCTCCAGGCCGGCGCGGGCGGACTTCCAGCGTTTGGCGCACACGAGCATCTTGCGGCCCTTGCGTTCGAGTTCGAAGTCGGCCGCCGAACCGCTGCGCCGTTGCACCGTGTAGCCGTCACGCCGGAACGCCTGCTCCAGCAGGTCGGCGAAAGCCGGCCAGGCCATGCTGCTCAAGGCCTGGGTGGTCTGATCGACGCGGGCGGCGCTCGGCGCATGGCGTTGTTGCCACGCTGCCATGACGGCGATCACCGCGAACGGAAAGCCCGACAGTGCGCCGGCGGCGCGGTAGTCGGCCGGCAGCAGCGCCCAGGCCACCAGCCCGACCGCCGCCGCCAGGGCTGCGCTGATCCACCACGCCGAACGCAACAGAATCGCGAACAGCGAGTTGCTGGCCATCTTGAATTTCACGGCTGTCCTCGGCGAGTGATGAAGCCGCTGAGTTTCGCCGAAACCGGTCTCGCCCAGGCCGGCCTCTCGCCAGCCCCGACCGCCCCACGCCGCTAGGGCGACGCTCGGGCGACGCTCGGGCGACGCTAGGGCGACGCTAGGGCGACGCTTGGGCGACGGTTGGCAGCTGCCCCTTCAATCGGGCGCCGCGACGCCCGCTTCGACCAGTTTCGTCGCGGCGTTCACGTCGGGCGCGATCGGGCGGTCTTTCTCGAGGTGCGGCACATGCTCGCGCAGTTGCGTGTGCAATTGCTCCAGCGCCGGAGACGACTGCAGCGGGCGGCGGAAGTCGAGCGCCTGCGCGGCCGCCAGCCATTCGATCGCCACGATGCTGGCGGTGTTGTCGAGCATGCTGTGCAGGCGCCGCGTGGCCTGGAACGCCATCGCGTGGTTGTCTTCCTGGCCGGCGGTGGTGGCGGGCTCATCGACGCTGGCCGGGCGGGCGTAGAGCTTGTTCTCGGCCACCAGCGCGGCGGCGGTGGCCTGGCCGATGCGAAAGCCGGTGTTGAACTCGCTGTCCTGCACCAGGAAGGCCGGCAGGCCCGACAGCGCCGGGTCCACCATCAGCGCCGTGCGGCGCTCGGACAGCGCGCCGATCTGCGCGATCGCCAGCGCCAGGTTGTCGGCCGCGAACGCGATCGGCTCGTCGTGCTGGTTGCCGCCCGACAGCGCTTCCAGCGTCTCGGCAAACACCAGCGGGTTGTCGGACGCGCTGTTGGCTTCGGCCAGCAGCACCGTCCACACATGGCGCATCTGGTCCAGGCAGGCGCCCATCACCTGCGGCTGGCAGCGCAGGCAGTAGGGCCCTTGCACCTGCTCGGTGTGCTGGTGCGGCTGGCGCAATTCGCTGCTGAACAGCCAGGCGCGGTAGCGGCCCGCCACCTCGCGCTGGCCGCGCTGGCCGCGCGCGGCGTGAATGCGGTCGTCGAAGGGTGTGTCCGAGCCCTTCACAGCGTCCAGGCTCATCGCGCCCACCGCCACCGCCACATCGAAGATGCGCTCCAGGCGCTGCAGCGCGTGGATGGCGAGTGCGGTCGAAGCCTGCGTGCCGCTGATCAGTGCCAAGCCTTCCTTGGGGGCCAGTTCGAGCGGCGCAAAGCCAGCGTGTACGAGAGCCGGGCCGGCGGCCACGCGGCGGCCGTCCATGTGGGCCTCGCCGACGCCGATCAGGATGCTGGCCAGGTGCGCCAGCGGGGCCAGGTCACCCGACACACCGGCCGAGCCCTTCTCGGGCACAACCGGCAGCACGTCGGTGGCAAGCAGGGCCAGCAACGCATCGAGAAGCTCGTCGCGAACCCCCGACAGACCGTGTGCCAGGCTGGCCGCCTTCAGCAACAGCATCAGGCGCACCACCGGGGCCGGCAACGCGGCGCCGACGCCCACGTTATGAGACAGAACCAGATTGCGCTGCATCTGCGACAAGTGATCGTCGCGGATCCGCGTCGGCCCGAGCGAACCGAAGCCCGAGTTGATGCCGAACACCGGCTGGTACTGCGTCACCAGCTCACGCACCGCACGCACACTGGCGCTCATGTTGGCGCGAATCGATTGCGCCACCGAAAACCGCGCGCTCCCTGCGGCTACCCGCTGCAGAAGCGCCTTGTCGAGCCGTCCCGGAATGAGGGGATGGACCTGTTCTGTCATGTTCTTCAACCTCCCAAGGTCGATTTCACTTTACAACCTAAGGTTGCAAGTAGCTAGTCACATTTCTCCCCGCTTGCGTGTCGAATACCCTGCACTTTGGTGGGAGCGGGGAGACAGAACGCACAAGTGTCAGCGCTTGCTGATCCCCACCGCCAAGCGCCGCGTGGGGGTGTGGCGTAGGACAATGCCGGCTTCAGCCGAGGCCCCACATGCCAGCACCCACCCACATCAAGAACCTTGCCCGCGACCTCAGCGATGCCGAATTCGCCGAGCTCGACGAGCTGCTCGCCGCCACACCCGAACCGCTGGAGCCGCTCGACGCGGTGATGCTGGACGGCTACCTGTGCGGCGTGCTCGTGCAGCCCTTGCTGCTGGAGCCGGCCACCTGGCTCGCGCATGTGTTCGACTTCGACGGCCGGCCTTTGCCCGACGAGGTGGACGCCGCGTGGCATCAGCGCACCACCGCGCTGATCCTGCGCCGCCATGCGCACCTGAACCAGGCCATGCTCGAAGACGGCTGGTTCGACCCGCTGGTGCTGGAGTTCGATGACGATCAGGAGCATCCGCCGCTGGCCGAGGGCGAGGCGCTCGAAGAAAGCAAAGAAGGCGACGAAGGCAACGAAGGCAAAGAAGCCGCTGCTGCGGCGATGGCCGGCCTGAGCCCCGTGTCGCAGTCACTGATGCCATGGGTGGCGGGCTTCCAGCACGCCACGATCACCTTCCCCGACCTGATGGAGTTGCCCGACGATGCGGTGATGGCCGCACTGGCGCGGCTGTTCCGCCACCTGCCGGCCGAGACCGACGAAGAGCGCGAGGTCGTCGCCACGCTCGACCGCGAACACCCGCTGGCCACGCTCGACGAAGCCATGGAAGAGCTCGTGGTCACGGTGGCCGACCTGTCCGAGCTGACGCGCGAGCTGCGCTACAAGGTCGACACCGTCAAGCGCGAAGTTCCGAAGGTCGGCCGCAACGACGCCTGCCCGTGCGGCAGCGGCAAGAAGTTCAAGCTGTGCCACGGCGCTTGATGTTGCGAGCGATGCTGCGACTGCGCCCGACGCCGCGCCCGACGCCACGCCCAACGCCACAAACGACGGCGCGCGCCTGAACGATGCGCCTCCAGCTGCTCTCCGACCTGCACCTGGAGACCGAACACTTCGTGCCCGAGCCCGCTCCCGGCGCCGAGTTGCTGGTGCTCGCGGGCGACATCGACAGTGGCTGGGGCGGGCTGGCGCAGTTCCGCCGCTGGCCGGTGCCGGTGCTGCTGGTGGCCGGCAACCACGAGTTCGACCGGCGTGACATTCCCCAGGCCTGGCCGGCGCTGCGTGCGCTGTGCGGCGACTTGGGGCTCACGCTGCTGGAGTGCGAGAGCCGCGTGCTGGTGGATGCGCAGGGCCGGCGCATCCGCTTCGTCGGCAGCACGCGCTGGTGCGATTTCGACGTGTTCGGCCCGGCGCGGCGTGACAAGGCGATGCGCGCCGCCGGCCACTACCTGCGCGTGATGCATGCCAGCCGCCACGGCACGCCGCTCGACGCCGTGGCGGTGCGCGACGAAGCGCTTGCCTGCCGCGCCTGGCTCGAAACGGAGCTGGCCGGTGCCGCCGCACAGCGCGGCCAGGCGTGGGACGCGACCGTCGTCGTCACCCATTTCGCGCCGAGCCTGAAGAGCGCCGACCCGCGTTATGGCCACCAGCCCGGCACCGCCAGCTTCTGCAACGCCGACGACGACCTGCTGCAGCATGCCGACCTGTGGATCCACGGCCACCTGCATTGCCGGCACGACTACACCGTCGCGCACGCGCAGGGCAGCACCCGCGTGGTGAGCAACGCGCGCGGCCACAGCCGGCGCGGCGAGGCTGACGGGTACGACGCGCTGAGGGTGTTCGACGTGTAGTCCTCAGTCGTACTTCTGCGGCGCCGTGCGGCATGCCGCCAGCACAACGAACCATCAAGCGGTCGCCGCGGATCCGGCTTTGCCGGGCCGCTGGCGGCGCCCCCTTGAGGGGGAGCGCCGAAGGCGCTTCGGGGGTGGTTCATTTCACGCGCCGTCGAACAGCCGCAGCGCCATCTTGCGCACCGCCGCCTTCAGCTCGGCCCAACCGGCGTCGCTCTGGATGTCGATGCCGCCGAAGACGCGAATCCTGCGGCTGCGCACCAGCAGGTACTGCACGCCCGAGATCAGCAGGATGGTGAGGCCGCGCAGCTCGGGCCGGTCGGCAAACTCCTTGCCGCCCAGCAGCTTGGCGGCCTGCTCGCCCCAGGCCTCGCGTTCGGCTTCCAGAATCACCGTGAGCTCGGTGCGTTGCGCCACCTCGGCGGCCAGAATCTCCAGGGTCAGCGGGCGGGCGCGCAGGCCGTCGATGAAGTGCTCCATGAAGCGCGCATAACGTTCGGCCACCGGCAGCGCCAGGAACGCCGCCGGCCGCTTGCCGATCAACTCGTCCACGCCGGGCCAGAAGCGGCCGCTCGTGCCCCAGTGCTTGAGCAGCTCGGGCAGCCCGCCGAAGTAGCGGTAGATCAGCACCTTGTCAACGCCCGCCTGCTTGGCGATGGCATTGACCCCGGTGCCGCCGAAGCCGTCGCGCGCCAGCACCTCGCCGACGGCGGCGACGATGCGCGCTTCGGTGGCGCCGCGGTCGCGCGCGGTGCGCGCTGGCTCGGCGTAGCGCTTGGCGGCGGCGGCTCTGGCGGTGCTGGCGGTGACCACGGCGACGATTGTCGCTGCCGGGCCGCGGCGGGCCGGGCGGTTCGAGCTCACGTCCGCAGCACCGCCTCGACCCCGCGCCGCGGCGTGTGCAGCTGATCGGCGCAGTGGCCGATGCGGCAGAACATCTGCACTGTCTCCAGAGTGGAAGGCTTGCCGAGCAGCAATTCGTGGAGCCGGTCGTAGTGCGGTTTCATCTCGGCAAACTCCTGCGGCGCCTGGCTCATCGGGTGCATCTGCAGGCCGAGTTCGGTGGCCTTGAGGTGCAGGCGCATGTAGGCGCGCCCGGCGTTCACTTCGGCGCTGCGCGTCGTGCTCGCGGCGGCGTGGCGCGCAGTGGCTGTGGACAGCCAGACGAAGCCCATCGCCGTGCGGCTGTGCCCCTCGAAGCGGCCCATCATCTGCTTGTAGGCCGCGCTGCCTTCAGCGGGCGCGCTGCTGCGGTCAAACAGGCCGAGCGCATCGAACAGCCGCGGCATCGGGCTGTTGATGCTGATGCCGTCGCGGTGCTGCGCGATCTCGGCCGGGCCCACGCGCGTGAGCTTCACGCTTTCCATCACGGTGCGCGGCGTCAGCAGTTCGACGCGCGCCGACTCCCAGCACAAGCTGCGCAGCGGCTCGACGCGTGCGGGCTCCAGCGTGCCGCCGAAGGCCACGCCGAGGTCGGCGCTGCCCGTCAACGCGCCATGCAGCGCGGCCAGCGCGCTGGCCGCGACGGGCCGGGTGGTGTCGTAGTCAACCTTGGCGGTGTGGCGGCGCAGCAGTTGCGCAAACAGTGGGTCCTTGCGCGCGTTCGGGTGGGGGAGTGTTGCGCTGCTGGCGGCCCACTGGATGCGCGCAACCGGGCGGTCGTCAATCGTGCGCGGCGCAAATTCGCCCTGCGGGAACAGCGTGACACGCGGATCGATGCCGCGCTCGTTCAGCGCGATCACGAGCGACTCGATGAATGTGCCCTGGCTGACGACGATCTGGCGGAACCACGGGTCGGTCATCGGCAGCAGGCGCTCGCGGTCCACGTACAGCGTGATCACATCGGGCTCGCGCAGGTCGGCGATCCACGGCTGGCGGTTGTGCGAATTGGGCGCCAGGATCGCGTAGCCGAGTGCCCAGCGGCGCAGGTCCGCCTGCTCGGGCGGGCCGGCCCAGGCGGCCACCGTGTCGGGCGGGTAGGCGCTGGAACAGGCGCCGAGCCCGGCCACGGCGGCCAATGCGGCGCCGCCGCCGGCCAATCGAATGAAGCTTCTGCGTTGCATGGCAAACTCCTTTGTCACCTATAAGTGACAAATGTTAGTCACTCATCGGTGACACGTCAAGTCGAAGCTGCCGACCGATGCGGCGAAACAGACGAAAAAAAACCCACTCGGGTGAGCGAGTGGGTGGTGTGAAGTTCTTCAATGAAGAACGTCGTTGGGACTGGTGCTGGTCGTTCGCCCTGTTCGGTGTGGTGTTCTTGGCCGGGCGTTTTGACCTGGTATCGCGATCTGTTTTGTAGACCCCGTGTGACAGCAGTGGATGCAACTGTAGGGGCCAACGGAGCCCTTCGCCATCCCCATTCAGGGGGACAAAGGTCCGCGCATGGCACTTCGGTGCAACAGTTCACGGATTCATTTGGCAGCAGGGAAGGCGGCTCCGAAGGCACTCGCGCATTGTCTTGCGACTTCGCTTGCGCGCCACAATCGCCGCATGCCGAACCGACCCGACAACCCGCCGCGTGAAGGCGCACCCCCCTGGAGCGAGCGCGAGCTCGACGAGCTGCAGGCGCTGCTCGACCGCGTGCCCGCACCGCTGGAGCCGCTCGACGTGAGCATGCTCGACGGCTTCTTGTGCGGCGTGCTGGTGCAGCCGCGCGCGGCGCCCGCCTTATGTTGGCTACCGCACATAACCGATGCCGATGGCCGCGCGCTGCCACGCGGCTTCGATGCGACGCGCCTGCATGCGCTGGCCTTGCGCCGGCATGCCGAGTTGAACGACGCGATCACCCGGCGCCAGTGGTTCGATCCGTGGGTGTTCGAGCTATCGGACGTAGTGGACGATGCAGAAGCTGCCGATGACGTGGACGAGGAGGGCGAATCGCCGGCCGCTGTCGATGCGGTGTACCCGTGGGTCGCAGGCTTTGCCACTGCGCTGGAACTCTTCCCCCAATTGATGGAGCAGACCAGCCCAGCGCTGACCGAGCCGCTGGCACTGCTGTACCGCCACCTCGACCCCGACGACCTGGAAGACGCCGACGAACTGCTGGCCGAAATCGAGTCGCTGGAGCCGCCGGCCGAATTGAGCGAGGCCGTTGAAGGGCTGGTGCGCGCAACGCTGCTGCTGGCCGACGTGGGCCGGCCGCTGGCCGCTCCTGCACGGCCTGGCCCGGCCCGCCCCGGCGCATCACGGCGGACGCCCCCCCGGCGCCACTGAACTCAGATCGTCAGCGGATCGACGTCCACCGCCCAGCGCAAGATTCGCTCGGTGCTGGCCTTGCGCTCCCCGCGCACTGAGTGCAAGACCGCCAGCCACGCCGCCAGAAAACGTTGCAACGCCATGCGCGAGTCACATTCCAGCAGCATCTGCATGCGCTCGACGTTGGCGACGCGCGCCACGCCCAGCGGCACCGGCGGGTACAGCATCACCGCGTCGGCACCGGGCAAGGCTGCAGCGGCAACGGCTGCGGCCTGCAAAAAACCACGCGCCGCTTCGACGCTGCGCGCCTCGGCGCGCAGCACCGCGAGGTGCGAAAACGGCGGCAGGCTGGCTGTTCTGCGCTCCTTCAACTGGCTCTGCGCAAAGGCTGCGAAGTCGTGCTTGCGCAGCGCGGCGTAGAGCGCGTGCTGCGGGTGCCAGGTCTGCACCCACATCTCGCTGCGCGCGGCCTGCGCAGCGTCGCGGCCGGCGCGGCCGGCGGCCTGCATCAGCAGCGCGAACAGCCGTTCCGGCGCGCGGAAGTCGCTGCTGAACAACGAGGTGTCGGGGTTCACCGCGGCCACCAGGGTGATGCGGCGGAAGTCGTGCCCCTTGGTGATCATCTGCGTGCCCACCAGCACGTCCACCTCGCCGGCGTGCACTGCCCCTAATTGTTCCTGCAAGGCGCCCTTGGCGCGCGTGCTGTCGGCGTCGATGCGCGCAATGCGCGCGCCGGGCAGCAGTTCGGCCAAATGTTCTTCGAGCCGTTCGGTGCCGCGACCGATCGGCGCGATGTCGAGGTTGCCGCACTCGGGGCAGGCGCGCGGCACGCGTTCGGTCAGGCCGCAATGGTGGCAGCGCAGCGTGCGGTCGAGCTTGTGGAACACGCGCCAGGCGCTGCAGTGCGGGCAGCCGCTCTTCCAGGCGCAATCGCCACAATGCAGCACCGGCGCATAACCGCGCCGGTTCAGGAACACCAGGCTCTGCTCCTGGCGCTCGATGCGCAGTTGCAGTGCCGCGAGCAAGGGCGGCGACACCACCGGGCTCACGCCCTTCACCTTGGGCAGGGTGCCCATGTCCACCAACCGCACCGCCGGCAGCGCGCCGCCGCCGATGCGCGAAGGCAGGCCCAGCCGCACATAACGGCCTTCATTGGCGCGTTGCCAGCTTTCCAATGACGGTGTGGCCGAGCCCAGCAGCACAGGCGCACCTTCGAGCTTGCCGCGGTACACCGCCAGATCGCGCGCCGAGTAGCGCGCGCCTTCCTGGCTCTTGTACGACGGGTCGTGTTCTTCATCGACGACGATCAGCCCGAGCCGCGGCATCGACGCGAACACCGCCAGGCGCGTGCCCAGCACCAGGTCGGCCAGCCCCAGGTGCGCGGCGAGCCAATGGCGCAGGCGCTGTGCCGGCGTCAGGCCGCTGTGCAGCGAGACGATGTGGCGGCCGGCAAAACGCTCGGCAAAGCGCGCTTCGAGTTGCGGCGTGAGGTTGATTTCGGGCACCAGCACCAGCGCCTGCTTGCCGGCTGCGAGGGCCTGTGCGGCGGCGCGCAGATAGACCTCGGTCTTGCCGCTGCCGGTGGCGCCGTGCAGCAGCACGGTGGTGGGCTTGCCTTCGCCCACCAACGCGTCGAGCTGCTGCAGCACCGCGGCCTGTTCGTCGCTCAGGGGTGGCAACGAGGGTGGCAACGCGGTTGGCAACGCCGGTGGCGAGGACGGCGACGGCGCGGCGTCACCGGCCGCGGCCGGCAGCAACTTGCCGGTGCGCTTGATGCGGCTCGCGAGTTGCGCGTCATCGAGCTTGCGCAATTCGGGCGGCAGCACCGACAGGGCCACCTCACCGATGCTGCGTTGGTAGTAACCCGAAGCAAATTCCACCAGTTCGCACCAGTGGGGGCTCAGCGGTGGAAGCGACGACAAAGCCTGCGTGACCGGGCGCAACTCGATCGCTGCGATCGGCGCCAGCGCCGCCACGGCGCCCGCTGCCCACACCACCCCCGGCACCTCGCGCTTGCCCAGCGGAACGCGCACCAAGGTGCCCGGCGCGAGCGCTTGCTCGCTGGTGTAGGCCAGCGGGTGCGTCAGGCCGGTGTGTGCAGGCGCCTCCACGGCGACTTGCAAAAGCACCCTGTCAGCCACGCACGACCCCATGACATTTACATGACAAAGCTCGGGGCTTTCTCAATTAACAGGCGTAAGTCGATGATTCAGAACAGCTTTTGAAGCTTTCCACCGAAGTTGTGGATAACTTTGTGGGAAACATCGCCCCAGAGCCCCTAAATGCTTGATTCGATTGAGGTTCACTCTCAAGTGCCCGGTTTGAGGGCATGCCGGCAATGTCAGCAAAATCAATGACTTAGCCACAGTACCGTGAAAAACACATGGTGCGGCGCAGCAGCCGGGAAAAGCAAATCGCAGGGTCAGGATTTGGGGATAAGTCAAGCCCTGAGTACTCACTTACCGCCAAACGCAGCCAATTTCAAGCTAGGGGGGCGCCGCAGTGATCCAGCTCAGCCCGCGCGGCGCATGCGCCGCGACACCTCGTGCACCGTGTCGACCAGCACTGAAACCGACTCCGGCGGCGTGTACTGGCTGATGCCGTGGCCCAGGTTGAACACATGCCCGCCGACCTGACCATCGGCGCCCACCGGCGCGCCGAAGCTCGTCAAGGCCTGGGTGACTTCGGCGCGAATCTGCTCCGGCCCGGCGAACAGCACGTTCGGGTCGAGGTTGCCTTGCAGCGCCACCTTGTGGCCAACGCGGGCGCGCGCGGCGGCCAGGTTCACGGTCCAGTCCAGGCCCACCACGTCCGGTCCGATCGCCGCGATCTCGTCGAGCCACAAACCGCCGCCCTTGGTGAACACGATGTGCGGAATGCGCTGGCCTTCATGCTCGTGCTTCAGTTGCGCGAGCACGCGCTTCGTGTAGGCCAGGCTGAAGGTCTGGAACGCACCGTCGGCCAGCACGCCGCCCCAGCTGTCGAACACCATCACGGCCTGCGCGCCGGCGTCGATCTGCGCGTTCAGGTACTGCGCCACCGCATCGGCGTTGATGCTGAGCATGCGGTGCATCAGGTCGGGCCGGCTGTAGAGCATCGACTTGACGAGGCGGTAGTCGTCGGAGCCGGCGCCTTCGACCATGTAGCAGGCCAGTGTCCACGGGCTGCCCGAAAAGCCGATCAGCGGCACGCGCCCGTTCAGCGCGCGGCGGATCGAGGTCACCGCGTCGAACACGTAGCGCAGCTTGTCCATGTCGGGCACGGCGAGCTTTGCCACTGCCGCTTCATCGCGCACCGGCGACGCGAACTTCGGCCCTTCGCCAAGCGCAAAGCTCAGGCCCAGGCCCATCGCGTCGGGCACGGTGAGGATGTCGCTGAACAAGATGGCGGCGTCCAGCGCGTAGCGCTCCAGCGGCTGCAAGGTCACCTCGGTGGCGTAGTCGGTATTCGTCGCCAGGCCCATGAAGCTGCCGGCCTTGGCGCGCGTGGCGCGGTACTCGGGAAGGTAGCGGCCGGCCTGGCGCATCAGCCACACGGGGGTGTGTTCGGTGGGCTGGCGCAGGCAGGCGCGCAGGAAGCTGTCGTTTTGCAAAGGCGCGTTCATGGCCGAATTATCACGCCCATAATTTAGGATCACCTCCGGAGCCGCCCATGATCGCTGACAGCATTCTCCAGACCATCGGCAACACGCCGCACATCCGCATCAACCGGCTGTTCGGCACCACGCACAAGGTTTATGTCAAGAGCGAACGCGCCAACCCGGGCGGTTCGATCAAGGACCGCATCGCGTTGTCGATGATCGAGGCGGCCGAGAAGTCCGGCGCGCTCAAACCCGGCGGCACGATCATCGAGCCGACCTCGGGCAACACCGGCGTCGGGCTGGCCATGGTGGCGGCCGTCAAGGGCTACAAGCTGGTGCTGGTCATGCCCGACAGCATGAGCGTCGAGCGGCGCCGCCTGATGCTGGCCTATGGCGCGAGCTTCGTGCTCACGCCGCGCGAAAAAGGCATGAACGGCTCGATCGCCAAGGCCACCGAGCTGCTGGCCGAGACGCCCAACTCGTGGATGCCGCAGCAGTTCGAGAACGCCGCCAACATCGACGTGCACGTGCGCACCACCGCGCTCGAGATCGCGGCTGATTTTCCGAATGGCATCGACGCGCTGATCACCGGCGTCGGCACCGGCGGCCACCTGACCGGCTGCGCGCAGGTGCTGAAGGCGAAGTGGCCGACGCTGAAAGTGTTTGCGGTCGAACCGGCGGCGTCGCCCGTCATCAGCGGCGGCAAGCCCAGCCCGCACCCGATCCAGGGCATTGGTGCCGGCTTCATCCCGAAGAACCTGCACACCGCGCTGCTCGACGGCACCATCCAGGTCGAGGCTGAAGCGGCGCGCGAGATGGCCCGCCGCTGTGCGCGCGAAGAAGGCATTCTGGTGGGCATTTCGTCGGGCGCCACTTTGGCCGCCATTGCGCAGAAGCTCCCCGATCTGGCGCCCGGCGCGACCGTGCTGGGCTTCAACTACGACACCGGCGAGCGTTACCTGTCGATCGAAGGGTTCTTGCCGACGGAATGACTTGGCGGTGGCCATGAAGCCGCGCATCCTGATCGTAGAAGACGAGCCCGGCATCGCCGACACGCTGCAATACGCGCTGCGCACCGACGGCTTCGACCCCGCCTGGGTCAGCACCGGCGAAGAAGCGCTGGCCAGCGTGCGCGCGCAGGTGCCGGCGCTGGTGATCCTGGACGTGGGCCTGCCCGACACCAGCGGCTTCGAGGTCTTCAAGCGGCTGCGCGAGCTGAGCGATGTGCCGGTGGTGTTTCTCACCGCACGCAGCGACGAGATCGACAAAGTCGTCGGCCTGGAGCTGGGCGCCGACGACTATGTGGCCAAGCCGTTTTCGCCGCGTGAACTGGTGGCGCGGGTGCGTTCGATCTTGCGCCGCGCGGCCAGGCCGGCGGCCACCACATCCGCAACTGAAACCGCAGCGCCGGCCGCCGCAGCCCCCATCGTCGTCGACGAAGGCCGACGCCAGATCCGCTTCTACGGCGCGCTGCTGGAGCTGTCGCGCTACGAATTCGGCTTGCTGCAGACACTCGCCTCACGCCCCGGCCACGTGTACTCGCGCGACGCGTTGCTCGAACGCGTGTGGGGTGACGCGACCGAGAGCATGGACCGCACGGTGGACGCGCATGTGAAGACGGTGCGTGCCAAGCTGAAGCTGGTCGCGCCGCTGCTGGAGCCGATCCGCACACATCGGGGCAGCGGCTACTGCCTGGCGGAAGATCTGCCCGCGACCCTGTCCAAAGCTTGAGCAAACGCAGCCGCATCTTCATCGGCATCCTGCTCGCCTACGTGATCGGCGCGGGCTGGCTGATGGTTCGCCAGCTCGGCGACATCGACCCGCGCTACCGCGAGTCGGCCGAAGAGTCGCTGGTCGAGACGGCGCAACTGCTCGCGGCCTTCGTCGAGCAGGCGTCGGTCGATGGTGCCTTGCAGACCGATGGGCTTCAACCCGTGTTCCAGTCGGTCTACGCACGCCGCTTCAACGCGAACATCTTCGGCTTCGAGAAAACCCGCGTCGAACTGCGCCTGACGGTGGTCGACCGCGCCGGCATCGTGGTGTTCGACTCGACCCAGCGCCATGTGGGCGAAGACCACTCGAAATGGAACGACATCCGGCTGACCCTGCAGGGCCGCTACGGCGCGCGCACCACCGTCGACACCGACGGTGATCCGCGCACGTCGGTGATGTTCGTCGCCGCGCCGGTGCGCGACCGCGCGAGCGACCAGATCATCGGCGCCGTCAGCGTGGGCAAGCCGGTGCAGAGCTTCGGCCAGTTCGTCGAAGCCGCGCGGCGCAAGACCTTGCTGGTGGGCGCGACCTCGGTGGTCGCGGTGCTGCTGCTGGCGCTGATCGTCTCGGTCTGGCTGGTGCGGCCGTTCGGACTCATTGCCGACTACGTGGCCTACGTGCGCGCGCAGCGCAGCTTCGACCTGCCGCGCCTGGGCCGGCGTGCACTCGGCGCGCTCGGTGCTGCCTACGACGAGATGCGCGACGCGCTGGCCGGTCGCAACTACGTGGCCGACTATGTGCAGACCTTGACGCATGAAGTGAAGAGCCCGCTGTCGGCCATCCGCGGTGCTGCCGAACTGCTGCAGGAACCGATGCCCGACGCCGACCGCGCGCGCTTTGCCGCCAACATCTCGCGCGA
>JANOQS010000264.1:0-19894 GCA_031414975.1 Methylibium sp.
CCCGAACCAGCGCATTCCTCGCCCATCCGGTGTTCAACCGCCACCACAGCGAAACCGATATGTTGCGCTACCTGCGCAGCCTGGCCGACAAGGACCTGGCGCTGGACCGAACGATGATCCCGCTGGGGTCGTGCACGATGAAGCTGAACGCCACCAGCGAGATGATCCCGATCACCTGGCCCGAGTTCGCGAACCTGCACCCGTTCGCGCCGCGCGAGCAACTGGCCGGCTACGAACACCTGCGCGAACAGCTCGAAGCCTGGCTCTGCCAGGCCACCGGCTACAGTGGCGTGAGCCTGCAGCCCAATGCCGGCTCGCAGGGCGAGTACGCCGGGCTGCTGGTCATCAGGGCCTTTCATGAGTCGCGCGGTGAAGGCCATCGCAAGATCTGCCTGATCCCCGAATCGGCCCACGGCACCAACCCCGCCAGCGCCCAGATGACCGGGCTGCAGGTGGTGGTGGTGAAGTGCGATGCCGAAGGCAACGTCGACATGGCCGACATGCAGCGCCTGTGCGAGGCCCATGCCGAGCACCTGGCCGCGGTGATGATCACCTACCCGTCGACCTACGGCGTGTTCGACCCGAAGGTGAAGGAGCTGTGTGCGCTGGTGCACCGGCACGGCGGGCGCGTGTACGTCGATGGCGCCAACATGAACGCGCTGGTGGGCGTGGCCGCGCCGGGCGAATTCGGTGGCGACGTGAGCCACCTGAACCTGCACAAGACCTTCTGCATTCCACACGGCGGCGGCGGGCCGGGTGTCGGGCCGGTGTGCGTGGTGGGTGACCTGGTGCCGTTCCTGCCGGCCCACCGCGCAGCCGGGATCGGCAGCGGCATCGGCAACGCAAGCCAGGTCGGTGCGGTCAGCGCCGCCCCGCTGGGCAACGCCGCGGTGCTGCCGATCAGCTGGATGTACATGCGCATGATGGGCTCGGCCGGCCTGCAAGCGGCGACCGAAACCGCGATCCTGTCGGCCAACTATGTGGCGGCACGCCTGGCCGACCACTACGACATTCACTTCAGCGGCAACATCGCCGGGATCCGAGGCGGCGGCGTGGCCCACGAGTGCATCCTCGACCTCCGGCCCTTGAAGGAGTCGACCGGTGGCGCCGATGGGGTCAGCGCCGAAGACGTGGCCAAGCGGCTGATCGACTACGGCTTTCACGCGCCCACGCTGAGCTTTCCGGTGGCGGGCACCTTGATGGTCGAGCCGACGGAGAGCGAATCGCTGCGCGAACTCGACCGCTTCTGCGACGCGATGATCGCCATTCGAGGCGAGATCGCCAAGGTCGAATCGGGCCAGTGGCCGCGCGAGCAGAACCCGCTGAAGAACGCGCCGCACACCGCAGCCGCATTGCTGACCGCCGACTGGCCTCACGCCTGGTCTCGCGAGGAGGCGGCTTATCCGCTCGTGTCGCTCAGGCGTTCGAAGTACTGGTCGCCGGTGGGTCGCGTCGACAACGTCTGGGGCGACCGCAACCTGATGTGTTCGTGCCCGCCAGTTTCCGACTACGCCGGCTGAGCCGGCGGCAGAACCGAGAACCCGCCCTACTGCTCGAGAAACCGCTGCGCATCCAGCGCCGCCATGCACCCCGTGCCGGCGCTGGTGATCGCCTGGCGGTACACGTGGTCCTGCACGTCGCCGGCGGCGAACACGCCCGGCACGCTGGTCATCGTGGCCATGCCGGCCAGGCCGCTCTTGGTGATGATGTAGCCGTCCTTCATCTCGACCTGGCCCTTGAAGATGTCGGTGTTGGGCTGGTGGCCAATGGCGATGAAGCAGCCCTTCACCGCCAGTTCGGAAGTACCGCCGCCCTGCGTGCTCTTCATGCGCACGCCGGTCACACCGCTCGCATCGCCCAGCACTTCGTCGAGTGTGTTCCACAGGTGCAACTGCATCTTGCCGGCGGCGACCTTCTCGTGCAGCTTGTCGATCAGGATCGCCTCGGCGCGGAACTTGTCGCGTCGGTGGATCAGGTGCACCTTGGTCGCGATGTTGGACAGGTACAGCGCCTCTTCGACCGCGGTGTTGCCGCCGCCGACCACGCAGACTTCCTGGTCGCGGTAGAAGAAGCCGTCGCAGGTGGCGCAGCCGCTCACGCCGCGGCCCATGAAGGCTTGTTCGCTCGGCAGCCCGATGTACTTGGCCGACGCGCCGGTGGCGATGATCAACGCGTCGCAGGTGTAGCTTGCCGAGTCGCCCTTCAGCGTGAACGGGCGCTTGGAGAAGTCGACCTCGTTGATGTGGTCGAACACGATCTGGGTGTTGAAACGCTCGGCGTGCTTCTGGAAGCGCTCCATCAGCTCGGGGCCCTGCACGCCGTCGACGTCGGCGGGCCAGTTGTCCACATCGGTGGTGGTCATCAGCTGGCCGCCCTGGGCGATGCCTGTGATAAGCACCGGCTTGAGGTTGGCGCGTGCGGCATACACCGCGGCCGAGTAGCCGGCCGGGCCGGAACCGAGGATCAGGACCTTGGCGTGTTGGGGTGTGGACATGAGATTGGGGAGGTGGTGGTTTCGCGCATTATTTCAAGCTCAGCTTGACGGCGCTGGCGGCCATGCCCGATCCGACCCGATCGAGGTGCTCACCGAAGGCCTTGGCACTCTGGAAACCGATCACGCGCGCCTGGCTCATCTCGTCGCCGGCCGGCGGGAAAAACAGCAGCGCGGGCGGGCCGAACAGGCCGTATTTGCGCATCAGCGCCTTGTGTTCGGCGCTGTTGGCCGTCACGTCCACGCGCAGCAGCGTCAGATTGGCCAGGCGCTGGCGCACGGCTGCGTCGGTGAAGGTGAAGGCCTCCATCTCCTTGCAGGCGACGCACCAGTCGGCGTAGAAGTCGAGCATCACCGGGCGGGCCGACGCCTGCACCGCGGCGTCCAGCCCGGCCAGGTTGGTCACGGCCTGGAAGTGCAGTTCGTCCTTCTTCGCCGTCAGCGTGCCACCCTGCGCGGCACCGCCGACAGACAGGTGCTGCAAGGGTTGCAGCAAGTCACGCCCACCCGAGGAAACACCCGCGAGTTGCAAGGTGGCCAGCACTGCCAGCATCAGCCCGGCACCCTTGGTCAAAGCGCGCCCTGGCGTCACGCCGTCGGGCAGGCGCTCGAACGCACCCAGGTACACCGCGCTGACCAGCAGCAGCGCCGCCACGCCGAGCATCAGCACCCAGCCCGGCAGCACCGGCGACACCAGCCACAGCGCCACGGCCAGCAGCAGCACGCCGAAGAAGTGCTTCACGCGCTCCATCCACACCCCCGCGCGCGGCAGCAGCGAGCCGGCCGACAGCCCCACCAGCAGCAGCGGCACGCTCATGCCCGAGGCCAGCGCGAACAGCGCGACGCCGCCGAGCACCACGTCTTTGGTCTGGCTGATGTAGACCAGCGCACCGGCCAGCGGCGCGGCCACGCAGGGCCCGACGATCAGCGCCGACAGCCCGCCCATCAGGAACACACCCGCATGCTGGCCGCCTTGCAGCTTGCCCGACCACTGCATCACGCGCGTCTGCACGAAGCCGGGCATCTGCAACTCGTACACGCCGAACATCGACAGCGACAGCAGCGCCAACAGCAGCGCAAAGCCGCCCAGCACCCAGGCGTTCTGCAGCGCCGCGGCGAGGCCCTCGCCAGCCCGGCCCGCGGCCATGCCGAACGCGGTGTAGACCAATGCCATGCCGAGCGAATAGGCCAGCGCCAGCCCGAAGCCGCGCCCGCGTGAAACGTGGTCGGCGTGCCCGGCCTGGCCGACGATGATCGACGACAGGATCGGAATCATCGGCAGCACGCAGGGCGTGAACGACAGCAGCAGGCCGGCGAGCAGGAACACGCCGGCGACGGTCAGCAGGCTGCGCGACTGCAGCGCCTGGGCAAACCGGCCGGGCTCCGCGCCGGAGGCGAGCGTGGCGGTAGCGGCGGCGCCGGTCACTGCACCGCTCGTCGATGCAACGCTCATCGATGCGCCGCCCGTCGGCGTCCAGGCCTCTGCCTGCGCCTCGGTCAACAGGGTCAGGCGCATCGCCCCACCCGAGCCCGGCTCAAGCTTGAAGCTGCGCTGCTGTGGCGGGTAGCACAGCCCCTTGTCCGCGCAGCCCTGGTTGCCCACCACCAACTTGAAGGCAGCCGTCGGCGCCTGCGCCAGGCGTGCGACCAGCGTGGCCGAATCGCGGAAGTACTCGACGTCCTTCTGGAAGGTCTCGTCGAACTTGACCTTGCCCTTGGGCACTTGAATGCCGCTCAGCCGGGCCGCGTCGGGCTGCGCCTCGACGCTGAACTTCTCGCCATAAAGGTAGTAGCCAGGCGCGATGTCGAACCGCACTTCGATGCGTTCGCCGTCGGCTGCACGCGCCGACAGCTTGAAAGCGACCTCGGGGTCGAGGAACTCGTCGGCCGCTCGCACCCCCGCATTCAGCGCCAGCAAGGCGAACGTGGCGAGCAGGAGGAGGAGGCGTTTCATGGGTGGTTCTCGAAAGTGGATTCTATTCAGCCCATCACCACGTCGGTGGCGTGGTGGTGCACCTGGCCGGTGGCGTCGACCGCGAGGTAACCGACGCCCTGGCCGGCCAGGAAGGCCAGCGCGGCGTTGCCCTTGAGCATGGCCACCGTCGTCAGCGCGCCGGCGGCCAGGCAGGCGGGTGCTACCACACTGACCGAGCGCCAGGCCTGCACAGGCCAGCCGGTGCGCGGGTTCAGCACGTGGCAGTAGCGCACGCCGTCGATGTCGAAGCAGCGCTCGTAGTCGCCGCTGGTGGCCAAGGCGCCGCTGCCCAGGGCGAGCGTGGCCAGCAACCGGTGTTCGTCGCGCGGGTGCTGGATGCCCAGCGACCACGGCAGCCCGCCGGGCCGCGGCCCGACCAGGCGGATGTCGCCGCCCAGGTTGACCATGCCGTGGCGCAGGCCCTGCTGCTGCAGCACCGTGGCGGCGCGGTCTGCGGCGTACTCCTTGCCGAAGCCGCCGAAGTCGAGCTCCATGCCGACGATCGGCAGCTCGATGCGCCGGTCTTTCCAACGCACGTGCTGCCAGCCGACCAGCCGCAGCAGCGTTTCGATGTGGCCAGCGTCGGGAAGCCGCGCATTGCGGAAGTCCCAGGCCTTGCGCAAGGTGCCGGAGGTGGCATCGAACAGCCCGTCGCTGGTGGCGAACAAGGTGGCGGCAAAGTCGAGCAGGTGGGCCGTTTCGGCATCGACCTCGACCGCCCGCCCGCTGCCCGCCGCGCTGTTGATGCGCGACACCACGCTGGCGGCCCGGTAGCGCGAGAACTTCGCTTCGATGCGCTGCACCTCGGCAATCGCCAAGCGCGCCAGCGGCTCGGCCTTGCGCCGGCTCAGGCCGGCGATTCGCACCTCGCAGTCACAGGCCATCGCCGAGAACTGGAAGCCGATGTCTTCGGCGTCCTTCGCCAGCGCGCGCATGGCTTGGTCGGGCCTAGAACCGGTAGCGTGCGCCGACCTGCACGAAGGTCGCCTTGAACGAATCCAGCCCCTTGGTGCCCTGCCCGCCCATCTTCCAGTCGCCGCGCTGCTCGTAGGCTTCGAGCTTGCCGTCCACGCTCCAGTCGGAGGTCAGCTTGTAGTCGGCCCTCAGCCCCACGGTCACGGCGCCGAAGGCCGACAGGCGCTGGTCGCCCGAATGCAGCCCGCCCGGCGCCACCGTCGGAATGATGATCTGGCCATTCGCGTCGAGCACGGGCGCGATGTAAAAGCGCGCCGCGTTCTGGCTGTAGTAGCGCAGCGACGGTGTGAGCAGCAGGTCGTCGCCGAGCGGCTTGGCCCAATCGAGCTGAAAACTGTGGGCCTTGATGCCGTAGCTGTCGCGGTAGTAGCGGTAGCCGCTGCGCAAGGTCGAACCGTCGCCCTCGAAGTGGTGGTTCCAGCGCACCAGTGCCGCAGCCTGCTTGCGCGCTTCCGGGCGCTCGTCGAGCAATTTGTACGGGTCGCTGTAGAAGCCTTCGCCGGCGTTGAAGGTGACGTTCAGCTGGACCAGGTCGGTCTTCGACAAGGCCTGCGTCAACCCCACCAGCAGCTCGCTGCCGCGCTTGCGCTGCGTTCCAGGCGGGTCGTTGACGGCGCCCGAGGTCGGCTTGATGGTGTCGTCCGAACCGCCCACGCCGATGTTCCAGGTGGTGTTGTTGTCGGCCGTGGACCAGCGGCCGCCGAGCGAGATTGCCGTCGACGCGTAATCGTTCTCGCTCGAATGGCTCAGCCCGACCGAGTAGGACGAACGATCGTAGTAGCGCGTGACCTTCACATCGCCCGCGGTGCGGCGTTCGCTCTGCACCGACGCGCTGGACACAGCGGTCTGCCAACGCGGCGTGGCTCCCGACAGGCTGTCCACCACCAGCGACCCTTCGACGGCCCAGTCGCGCCCGACCGGCGCCAGCACGTAGACCGACGGCGAGTTGACCGTGATGCGCTTCAGGCCGGGTTGCGAGTCCTGGTAGTGCAGGTGCTTGATCGCGATGACGCCCTTTTCAGGCGCGCCTTGCGCATGTGCCGGGGCCTGCCACACACCGGGCAGCGCCAGCGCGGCCAGCACGATCGCGCCGCAGGCACCCGCGGGAGTGCGTGGATTCGAAACAGCCGAGGCCACCCCGGCCACACGATGGCGGTTCTTCTTCATGCTGGAAGCTTTCATGTGTGCCCGTTCAATTGCAGCCGCAGCCGCCGCCACCCACGCCATAACCCCCCGAGGCGTTTTCCTTGCTGGAGTAGATGTGCTGCAGGGTGCGCTCGTCGAGCACGTCGCTGCCCATCGTCATTTCGGGTTTGGCCAGGTTGCCCTTCTCCCAGGCTTGCGGCGGCGCGAAGGCGCAGCCGGCCAGGGCGGTGGCGCCAAGCATCAAGACGAGACGCATCGACATCGAGGATTTCTTGGGTGTTTTCATTTGGCGAGTGTGCCCAGTGCGGCGGCAAATTTGGCTTCGAGTTCCTTGCGGTCTTCGTCCTTGAAGCCTTGGTGGATGGCGAGGACTTTACCGTCGGGGCCGATCAGCACCGAGGTCGGCATGCCCTTCACGCCGAAGTGCCGGGCCAGGTCGCCCTTGGAGTCGAAGCCGACGTTGAACCTGGCCGGCAGCTGGGCGAGAAACTGGTCGGCGTCGGCGCGCTTGGCGTCGAGGTTGACGCCGACGATCTGCAAACCCTTGGCGCCGTACTTGCTCTGCATCTCGTTCATCCACGGAAACGATTGCCGGCACGGACCGCACCACGAGGCCCAGAAGTCCACGTACACCACCTTGCCCTTGAGCTTGGACAAGCGCTCGGCGCCGACGCCCAGCTCGACGTCTGGGGCCGCCTGGCCCAGGTTGAGCGCGAGCGCGGGCAGGCTGGGCAAGGCCAGCGCAAGTGCAAGGGCACTCGTGAGGCTCGCAGCCTTCAGCGAGTGGGTGACGATCGTGCGCATCGAGAGGTCCTCCGGTTGAACGGCGTTCACGGTAGGCGGTGTGCCCCAGCCCCGGGAAAGCAATTGTTGCAGCGTGGTGTGACACCTGCGTCGGCGCTTGATGCCCCTGGGCCCGCGGGCGCGGAGCGCGTTGCGTGCGGGCTGCCATGGCGACCGTTGCAGGGACCGTTGCGCGGACCGTTGCAGGGACCGTTGCGGCGACAGTTACGCGCCCGCACCGTTGCCCGCCTGCTTGTTACACAAGAGGGCCTTCATTCGCGGCGCTGTCAATTTCATTCGCGGCGCTTGCCGAAACGGCGCTGCTCGTCTACAGTCTGCCCGTTCATTGACCGATCGGTCGATGAATTGTTTGGGCGCCGAACCGGGCGCCCTGACACTCCCCCCCAATGCTCGCCGGAAGTCACCATGCCCCACCCCGCGCCGCTGGTCCTGAAGCAACAAGAGGGCGCCGTGCTGACCCTCGCGCTGAACCGTCCGCAGGCTCTGAACAGCTTCAACGGCGGCATGCACGACGCCCTGTTGAGCGAACTGAAGGCTGGCGCCAACGACCCGTCGGTGCGCTGCCTGGTGCTGACCGGCACCGGGCGCGGCTTCTGCGCCGGGCAGGACCTGTCGGACGCCGAGATCGCGCCCGACCTGACGCCCGGCGCGACGCAGAAGAACATCGGCCACCTGATCGACCTGCGCTACAAGCCGCTCGCGATGCTGCTGGCCGACTTCCCCGTGCCGGTGCTGGCGTCGGTGAACGGCGTGGCGGCCGGCGCCGGCGCGAACCTGGCGCTGACCTGCGACATCGTGATCGCCGCACGTTCGGCCTCGTTCATCCAGGCCTTCTCGAAGATCGGGCTGATCCCCGACGTCGGCGGCACCTGGCTGCTGCCGCGCCTGGTGGGCCGCGCCAACGCCCTCGCGCTGGCGATGCTGGGCGACAAACTGCCAGCCGAACAGGCCGAGCGCATCGGCATGATCTGGCGCTGCGTGGACGATGCGGCGCTGGCCGCGGAGACCAAGGCCCTCGCCGAACGGCTGGCCGCGATGCCGTCCCGCGCGCTGGCCGAAACGCGCCGCGCAATGGCCCGGTCCGACCGGATGAACCTGTCCGAGGCCTTGAGCATGGAGGCCGAGGTGCAGGGCAAGCTGGGCCTGAGCCACGACTACCTGGAGGGCGTGAGCGCGTTTTTCGCCAAGCGCCCGCCGGTGTTCAGTGATCGCTGAGCGGCTGATCCTGGACAGCCCGAACATCGAAACCCAGGCCTTGGCGCAGACCGTGGCCGAACAAGTGCGCGACAGCATGTTCCGCACCGACGCCGCCGCCCATGCGCTGGGCATGCGCGTGCTGACGATCTCGCCCGGCCACGCCAGTGTGGCGATGACGGTGCGGGCCGACATGCTCAACGGCTTCGGCATCTGCCAGGGCGGGCTGATCACCACCTTGGCCGACATGGCGTTTGCCTACGCCTGCAATTCGTACAACGAGATGACGGTGGCCTCGGGCTTCGACGTGGACCTGCTCGCGCCGGCGCGCACCGGCGATGAATTGCTGGCGCGTGCCGGTGTGGTGTCACAGGCCGGCCGGCTGGGTTTGTACGACGTGGACGTGCGCAACCAGGCCGGCGAACGGGTGGCGGTATTTCGCGGCCGCTCCTACCGCATCAAGGGCAAGCCGGTCGTGTCTTGACGGCCCGACTGGTCTGAACACTGCATCCACGGAGACCCGCCCATGCCCGTCAAGCGCCCGCAACCCGGTGAGCTGGAGCCGATCGAGACCGCCAGCCGCGACGAGTTGCAGGCCTTGCAACTCCAGCGCCTGAAGTGGTCGCTGCAGCACGCCTACGACCACGTGCCGCACTACCGCGCCGCGTTCGGGCAGCGCGGTGTACACCCCGGCGACCTGAAGTCGCTGGCCGACCTGGCGAAGTTTCCGTTCACCACCAAACAAGACTTGCGCGCCAACTACCCGTTCGGCATGTTCGCGGTGCCGCGCGAGCAGGTGGTGCGCGTGCACGCCTCGTCCGGCACCACCGGCAAACCGACCGTGGTGGGCTACACGCAGGCCGACATCGACACCTGGGCGAACCTGATGGCGCGCTCGATCCGTGCCTCCGGCGGGCGACGCGGCGACATCGTGCATGTGGCCTACGGTTACGGCCTGTTCACCGGCGGGTTGGGCGCGCACTACGGTGCCGAGCGGCTGGGCTGCACGGTGATCCCGATGTCGGGCGGGCAGACCGAGAAGCAGGTGCAGTTGATCGTTGACTTCAAGCCGCACATCATCATGGTCACGCCCAGCTACATGCAGGTGATCATCGAAGAGTTCCGCCGCCAGGGGCTGGACCCGCGGCAGATGTCGGTGCAGGTCGGCATCTTCGGCGCCGAACCGTGGACCGAGGCGCTGCGCCGTGAGGTGGAAGCCGGCGCACACATCGACGCGGTCGACATCTACGGCCTGAGCGAGGTGATGGGCCCGGGCGTGGCCAACGAGTGCATCGAATCGAAAGACGGGCCGGTGATCTGGGAAGACCATTTCTACCCCGAGATCATCGACCCCGACACCGGTGAAGTCTTGCCCGAAGGCAGCGAAGGCGAACTCGTGTTCACCACGCTGAGCAAGCAGGCGCTGCCGGTGGTGCGCTACCGCACGCGCGACCTGACGCGGCTGCTGCCGCCCACCGCGCGCAGCATGCGCCGCATGGGCAAGATCGTTGGCCGCAGCGACGACATGCTGATCATCCGCGGCGTCAACGTGTTCCCGACCCAGATCGAGGAGTTGGTGCTGCAGCACGGCCGGCTGGCCGGGCAGTACCAGATCGTCGTCACGCGCGACGGGCCGCTGGACGCGATCGAGGTGCGCTGCGAGTTGCAGAGCGCGGGGTCGGAACTGATCGCGGTCGAGGCGGCGCAATGGTTGCAGCAGCGCATCAAGACGCTGATCGGCGTCAGCGCGCAGGTGCATGTCGGCGCGCCGGATTCCATCGAACGCACGCTCGTGGGCAAGGCGCGCCGCGTGATCGACAAACGACCGAAAGGCTGAAGCATGTACACCCAAGCGATGGACACGATGGCCCGCGAAGCCAAGACGCAGGTCCAGGCCGTGAAGTCGGCCGAAGAACAGGCTCGCGAGGCGGCGTTCGAAGCCCGCATCGAAGCCGGCGAATTCATCGAGGCGAAAGACTGGATGCCCGAGCACTACCGCAAGACGCTGGTGCGCCAGATCAGCCAGCACGCGCACTCCGAGATCGTCGGCATGCTGCCCGAGGGCCACTGGATCAGCCGCGCGCCCACGCTCAAGCGCAAGGCCATCCTGCTCGCCAAGGTGCAGGACGAAGCCGGCCACGGCCTGTACCTGTACGCGGCGGCCGAGACACTCGGCGTGTCGCGCGACGAACTGGTGGCCGCCCTGCATTCGGGCCGCGCCAAGTACAGCTCGATCTTCAACTACCCCACCTTGAGCTGGGCCGACGTGGGCGTGATCGGCTGGCTGGTCGATGGCGCGGCGATCATGAACCAGGTGCCGCTGTGCCGCTGCTCTTACGGCCCGTATGCCCGCGCGATGGTGCGGGTGTGCAAGGAAGAGTCGTTCCACCAGCGCCAGGGTTTCGAGTCGCTGCTGACGATGATGACGCAGGGCACCGCGCAGCAGCACGCGATGGTGCAGGACGCGGTGAACCGCTGGTGGTGGCCGAGCCTGATGATGTTCGGCCCGCCGGACGCCGAGTCGACCCACAGCACACAGTCGATGCGCTGGGGCATCAAGCGGAATTCGAACGACGAGTTGCGCCAGACCTTTGTCGACGCCTGCGTGCCGCAGGCGCGGATCCTGGGCGTGACACTGCCTGACCCGGACTTGAAGTGGAACGGGGCACTGGGCCGGCATGACTTCGGCGCGATCGACTGGAGCGAGTTCTGGAACGTGGTCAACGGCCACGGCCCCTGCAACAAGGAGCGCCTGGCGGCCCGCGTGAAGGCCTGGGACGACGGCGCCTGGGTGCGCGAGGCGGCGCTGGCGTATGCGGCCAAGCGGGCTGCGCGTGACGCACCGGCGCAGGCCGCCTGAAACTTCGAGGACCTTCGACATGAACTCTGAATGGCCCCTGTGGGAAGTGTTCATCCGCAGCAAGAGCGGCCTGGATCACAAACATTGCGGCAGCCTGCACGCCAGCGACCCGGCGATGGCGATCCAGCTCGCGCGCGACGTCTACACACGCCGCCAGGAAGGCACCAGCGTGTGGGTGGTTCGCTCTGACCAGATCGTTGCGAGCGACCCCGACAGCAAGGACATGTACTTCGCGCCCGCCGAAGACAAGGTCTACCGCCACCCGACCTTCTACAAGCTGCCGGCCGACCTGGACCACATGTGAACGCCATTGCCAACCCGGCCAACCCGGCCAAGCCGGCCAACTCGGCCCAGCCGGCCACTCCGGCCACCCAGCCAAACCCCGTCGCCGCCGCCTACGTGCTGCGCATCGCCGACTCGTGCCTGGTGCACGGCCAGCGCCTGGCCGAATGGTGCGGCCACGCGCCGGTGCTCGAAGAAGACATCGCGCTGACCAACATCGCGCTCGACCACATCGGTCAGGCGCGCCTGACGCTGACCCTGGCCGGCCAGCTCGAAGGCCGCGGCCGCGACGAAGACGCGCTGGCCTACCAGCGCCTGGAGCGCGAGTTCCGCAACGTGACGATGCTGGAGCTGCCCAATGGCGACTTCGCGCGCACCTTGCTGCGCTGCTTCCTGTGGTCCGGGTTCATGGGCGTGCTGTGGGCGGCGCTGGTGGAATCAGCCGACGAGCGGCTCGCCGCCATCGCTGCCAAGAGCCTGAAGGAATGCCGCTACCACCAGCGCCACACTGCCGACTGGGTCGTGCGGCTGGGCGACGGCACCGACGAATCGTCGCGCCGCATGAAGCAGGCGCTGAACGAGTTGTGGCCTTGCACGGCCGAATGGTTTGCCGACGACGAGGTGGACGCAGCCGCCACCAGCAGCAGGCTGGGCCCGCCCTGGAGCAGCCTCAAGACGGCCTGGCTCGCTGCGGTGATGCCGGTGCTGCAGGAGGCGATGCTGGCGGTACCGCCCGACGCGCCGTTCCTGTCGACCGGCAAGCGCGGCGTGCACACCGAGCACATGGGCCTCCTGCTGGCCGAAATGCAGGCGCTGCCGCGCGCTTTTCCGGGGGCGGTGTGGTGAGCGAGGTGCTGACCCCAGCGCTGACGGTGGCGAACGCCTGGGCCGTGCTCGAGCAGGTGCTGGACCCGGAGGTTCCGGTGCTGTCGGTGGTCGAACTGGGCATCGTGCGCGACGTGGCCATCGAAGGCGCGGTGGTGACGGTGACCATCACGCCCACCTATTCCGGCTGCCCGGCCACCGAAATGATCCGCGACTCGATCGTCGCCGCGCTGCAGGCCGCGGGTGCCGAACAGGTCGCTGTGCGCATGCAGCTCGCACCGGCCTGGACGACCGACTGGATCGCCCCCCCCGCGGCCGAGAAGCTGCGCCGCTACGGCATTGCGCCGCCTCACCTGGCTGGCGCGCCACTCGGTGCCCAGCCGCTGCGCTTTCACCCGCGCAACTTGCACTGCCCGCGTTGCGACAGCACGCACACCGAACAACTTTCGGCCTTCGGCTCTACCGCCTGCAAGGCGCTGTACCGCTGCCTGGACTGCCGCGAGCCGTTCGACTACTTCAAGCCGATCTGATGAGCATCTCGTTCCATTCGCTGCGCGTGGCCAGCCGACACACCGATGCCGATGCGCTGGTGGTCGGTTTCGACGTGCCGCCCGACCTGCGCGAGACCTTTGCCTTCACGCCCGGCCAGTACCTGACCCTGCGCGCGGTCGTCGATGGTGAGGACCTGCGCCGCTCCTATTCGATCTGCAGCGCGCTCGACGACACGGACCTGCGCGTGGGCATCCGCCTGTTGCCCGGTGGCGCGTTCTCCGGCTGGGCCGCCGACGCGCTGCAGGTCGGCCAGACGCTCGACGTGCTGCCGCCGCAAGGCCGCTTCTTCGTGCCGCTGGACGCTGCGGCGCGCCGCCACGTGCTGTTCATCGCTGCCGGCAGCGGCATCACGCCGATGCTGTCGCTGATCAAGACGATGCTCGCGCGCGAACCGCGCACCCGCTGCACCTTGATCTACGGTAACCGGCGTCTGGCCAGCACGATGTTCCGCGAGGAACTTGACGACCTGAAGAATCGTCATGTGTCGCGCCTGAGCATCCACCACGTCTTCTCGCGCGAAAGCCAGGACGCTGCGCTGTTCAACGGCCGGCTCGACGGGCACCGCCTCGAGACCTTCCTGAACACGCTGGTGCCCGCCGCCACGGTAGACGAAGCCTTCGTCTGCGGCCCGGCCGGCATGATCGATGCGGCCGTCACGGCACTCGCGAACACCGGGGTGAGCGCCGAACACGTTCACGTCGAGCGCTTCGGTGACGTGAATGCCGCGACCGCGCACCACGTCGAGGCGCGCGACACCGACCACGCCCAGGTCACGCTGGTGATCGACGGCATGGGCCGCGACGTGGAGTTCCGCCTCAGCGACCCTTCCATCCTGGACGCCGCGCGGCGCAGCGGGCTGGACGTGCCCTACGCCTGCAAGGCCGGCGTGTGCTCCACCTGCAAAGGCAAGCTGCTCGAAGGCGAGGTGCGCATGGACCGCAACTTCGCGCTCACGCCGGCCGAAGTGGCGCAGGGCTTCGTGTTGTGCTGCCAGTCCCACCCGCTGACCGCCAAGGTCGTCATCACCTTGGACCAGCGCTGATCGGTCTGCAAGGATGGCGCGCTCGCGTTCGGCTCATTTTGACGGCAACCGCGAGAGCATTCTTCGCGCTGCCGCCGAGTTGTTCGCCGCCCAAGGCTACCCCGGTACGTCGATGAACGACCTGGCGCGGGCCTGCGGCATCTCCAAACCGCTGCTGTACCACTACGTGAGCGACAAGTACCAGTTGCTGCTCGAGATCACCGAAGGCCATGTGATCCGGCTCGAAGCGCTGGTGGCCGAGGTGAGCGCGCTCAAGCTGGGCCCGCAGGCCGCGTTGCGCCAGATGATCGCGCGCTTCGTGCAGGAATATGCGCTGGCCCGCCACGACCATGGGGTGCTGACGCAGGACGTCAAGTTCCTCAGCCCGGCCGACCGCGAGCGCGTGCTGGGCATCGAGCGCCACGTGGTCGCCGCTTTCGCGCGCGCCATCGCCCGGGCCCGGCCGGAGCTCAAGCGCGGCGCGCTGGACAAGCCGCTGACGATGCTGCTGTTCGGCATGATCAACTGGATGTTCACCTGGCTGCGCCCGGACGGGCCGCTGACCCACGAGCAGATGGCGCCGATCGTGGCCGACCTGTTTTTGGGCGGGCTCGGTGCGGTGCAAGCGCCGCAGCCGGCAAAATCGCGCGAACAGGTTCTTGCCGGTCCCTGACCCCCGCCCCCATTTCGTTCCGAGGAGACAAACCTTGAAAAACAACTTCATCAAACATCTTGCCGCGCTGGCCCTGCTGGCCACCAGCCTCGCGGCCGTGGCCGAGATCACCGTCGGCGTCACCGTGTCTGCCACCGGCCCGGCCGCGTCGCTCGGCATCCCCGAGAAAAACACCATCGCGCTGATGCCGAAGACGATCGCCGGCCAGAAGGTCAACTACATCGTGCTCGACGATGCGTCGGACACGACCGCCGCCGCCAGCAACGCGCGCAAGCTGATCACCGAGCACAAGGCAGACATCGTGCTCGGCTCCACCACCACGCCCAACTCGCTGGCGATGATCGACGTGGTGGCCGAAGCACAGACGCCGATGATCTCGATGGCCGCTTCGGCGCGCATCGTCGAGCCGGTCGATGCGAAGAAGCGCTGGGTCTTCAAGACGCCGCAAAACGACATCATGATGTCGCTGGCGGTCGTCACGCACATGCACAACACCGGTGTCAAGACGGCCGCCTTCATCGGCTTTGCCGACGCCTACGGCGAGGGCTGGTACCAGGAGTTCGTCAAGATCGCCGCGATCAAGGGCATCCAGGTGGTGGCCAGCGAACGTTATGCGCGCACCGACACCTCGGTGACCGGGCAGGTGCTAAAGATCATCGCGGCCAAGCCCGACGCGGTGCTGATCGGCGCCTCCGGCACGCCCGCCGCGCTGCCGCAGAAATCGCTGAAGGAACGCGGCTACACCGGCCGCTACTACCAGACCCACGGCGTGGCCAATGCCGACTTCCTGCGCGTGGGCGGCAAGGACGTGGACGGCACCTACCTGCCTTCTGGCCCGGTACTGGTGGCCGACCAACTGCCGCCGAACCACCCGGCGCGCAAATCGGCGCTGGCCTACATCGCCGCGTACGAGGCCGCGCACGGCAAGGGTTCGGTGTCGACCTTCGGCGCGCATGCCTGGGACACCGGGCTGCTGCTGGCCGCCGCCGTGCCCGCGGCGCTGAAGAAAGCGCAGCCCGGCACGCAGGAGTTCCGCACCGCGCTGCGTGATGCGCTGGAGCAGATCAGGGAGCTGCCCGGTGCGCACGGCATCTTCAACATGTCGGCCGCCGACCACCTGGGGCTGGACCAGCGCGCCCGCGTGATGGTGAAAATCGAGAACGGCGGTTGGAAGTACCAGCCTTGAGCGCAGCCGGCGGCCTGTGCCGGTGATGCGGACGTTCGACGCCGTGATCATCGGCGCCGGCGCGGCCGGCCTGCATTGCGCCGGCATGGCCGGCCAGCGCGGCCTGAAGGTGCTGCTGATCGACCACGCCGAGAAGGTGGCCGAGAAGATCCGCATCTCCGGTGGCGGGCGCTGCAACTTTACCAACGTGCATACGGCGCCGGGCAACTTCCTGTCCAACAACCCAGACTTCTGCCGCTCCGCGCTGGCACGCTACACGCCGCAGGACTTCATCGCCCTGGTTCAGAAGCACCGCATCGCGTGGCACGAGAAGCACAAGGGCCAGCTGTTTTGCGACGAGAGCAGCGATCACATCATCCGCATGATGCTCAGTGAGTGCGAACAAGGCGGCGTGACTCACTGGCAGCCCTGCGTGGTGCAGGCGGTGCGTGCCGCCGATGGCGCGGGGTCGGGCTTCGAGCTCGACACCGACCGTGGCCCGGTGCATGCGGCCAGCGTGGTGGTGGCCACTGGCGGCCTGTCGATCCCGAAAATCGGCGCCAGCGACTTCGGCTATCGGCTGGCGCGCCAGTTCGGCCACCGCATCGTCGAGACACGCCCCGCGCTGGTGCCGCTGAGCTTCGACGCGGCGGCCTGGGCACCGTTCGTCGCGCTGGCCGGGCTGTCGCTCCAGGCCCGCGTGCGCAGCGGCAGCGGCAAGGCGGCAGGCGAGTTTCTGGAAGACCTGCTGTTCACCCACCGTGGCATGAGCGGGCCGGCGATCCTGCAGATCTCGAGCTTCTGGCGCCCGGGCAGCACGCTCCACATCGACCTGCTGCCGGAACTGGAGCTGGAAAAGTTGTTGATCGCTGCCAAGCGCCAGTCGCAGCGCAAGCTCGGCAACGAGCTGGCGGAGCTGATGCCGCGCCGCCTCTCGGAGACCTGGCTCGCCGCGCTGCCGAATCTCTCTGAGCGCCCGCTGGCCGAACTGCGCGACCGCGATTTGGCGGCGCTGGCCCGGCAACTCCACGACTGGGCGCTGGTGCCCAGCGGCACCGAGGGCTACCGCAAGGCCGAGGTCACCTCCGGCGGCGTGGACACGGCCGAACTCAGCTCCCAGTCGCTGCAAAGCCGGCGTGTGCCCGGGCTGTACTTCATCGGCGAGGTGGTGGATGTGACCGGCTGGCTGGGCGGATACAACTTCCAGTGGGCCTGGGCCAGCGCCGCCGCCTGCGCACGCGCCATGGCCGCTGCGGCCGCGTAGACGCCGTGTGTACAGCCCAGGGTGCACAGCTCATTTGCGCAGCCCGCGCCGTCCGGCATATAATCCCGCTCTTTACCAAGTTCCAACCACCGATTCATACATGACTACGATTCGCGTCAAAGAAAACGAGCCGTTCGATGTGGCACTGCGCCGCTTCAAGCGCACCATCGAAAAACTCGGCCTGCTGACCGATCTGCGTGCCCGCGAGTTCTACGAAAAGCCCACCGCCGAACGCAAGCGCAAGAAGGCTGCTGCCGTCAAGCGCCACTTCAAGCGCGTTCGCAGCATGCAATTGCCGAAGAAGCTGTTCTGAACCAACGCTGAAGCCACGGCAAGCGCCTGGAAAGCCCGCCGCACGCGGGCTTTTTTGTGCCTGAGCCCGACCCGACCCCGAGCGAAGGAGCTGCCATGACCCTCAAGGACCGCATCACCGAAGACATGAAGGCCGCCATGCGCGCGAAAGACGCGCCGCGCCTGCTGACGATCCGCGGCCTGCTGGCCGCCTGCAAGCAGCGTGAGGTCGACGAGCGCATCGAGCTCGACGACGCCGCCGTCATTGCCATCGTCGACAAGCTGATCAAGCAGCGCAAGGACTCGATCAGCCAATTCGGCGCCGCCAATCGCACCGACCTGGTCGACAAGGAAGCCGCCGAGTTGCTGGTGCTGGAGGGCTACCTGCCGCAGCGCCTGAGCGCGGCCGAGATCGGCACCGAAGTGGCGGCGATCGTCACCGAGCTCGGCGCCACCGGCCCGGGCGACATGGGCAAGGTGATGGGCGCGGTCAAGGCGCGCCTGGCCGGCAAGGCCGACATGGGCCTGGTCTCGGCCGCCGTGAAACAGGCCTTGAATCGCTGAATCCGCACCCGCCTCCAAAGGAAAGCCGGCCATGACTGCCCCTTACGTTCAACAACTCAGCGCCGACGTGTGCGTGGCGCCGCAGCTCGAACCTTCCGCGATGGCCTGGGCCGCGCAGAACGGGTTCAAGAGTGTCATCAACAACCGGCCCGACTTTGAGGAGGGCCCCGATCAGCCGACCAGCGCGGCCATGGAGGCGGCGGCCCAGGCGGCCGGTCTGTCGTACGCGTTCCTGCCGGTGAGCCCGGGCTATCAGAGCCCGGAAGAGATCGCCGGCTTCGCCACGCTGCTGGTGACCCTGCCCAAGCCCATCCTGGCGTTCTGCCGCTCGGGCACGCGCTCGGGCAGGCTTTATCGCGCGGCCATCGAGCGCTGAACCGGTGCCCTCGCCGCTCCCGGCTTGCAGGGGCGCTAGGGAAATGTCCCCGGCCGCGCGGGCCTCGGGCGCTCGTACACTGCGCTGCGCCACTTTCGGCGTTCGAGAACGGCTCGCATGAATGCTCTGCTTTCCCTTGCCAAGCTCATCGACAGCATCAACGACCGGTTCGGTGACATTGCCAAGTGGGCGGTCATCACCTCCTGCTTCATCAGCGCGCTGAATGCCGTCGTCCGCTACACGCTGGACTACAGCTCCAACGCCTTCCTCGAGATCCAGTGGTACCTGTTTGCGGTTTGCGTGATGCTGGGCGCCGCGCAAGTGCTGCGTGTGAACGAGCATGTTCGGGTGGACGTGATCTACGGCCTGTTCTCAGGGCGTGGCCAGGCGCTGATCGACCTGGCCGGGCTGCTGTTCTTCCTGGTGCCCGGCATGCTGGTGCTCATCTACTACGCGTGGCCGCTGTTCATCAACATGTACAACACCGGCGAAATGTCGAGTAACGCCAGCGGGTTGATCCGCTGGCCGGCGATGCTGATGCTGCCGCTGGGCTTTGCGCTGGTGCTGGCCCAGGGCGTCTCCGAGATCATCAAGCGCCTGGCGTGGCTGGCCCACAAGTACGAGGGTGACTTCCACTACGAGAGGCCGCTTCAATGAGCATGGAGAGCTTTGCCCCGCTGATGTTCGCGGGGCTCATTGCGGTGCTTCTGATCGGGTTCCCGGTCGCGTTTTCGTTGACGGCGCTGGGCCTGGGCAGCGGCTTCCTGGCCGTCTACATGGGCTGGTTCCCGGCGTCGTTCATGACCGCGCTGCCGCTCAACGTGTTCGGCATCCTGTCCAACGACCTGCTGCTGGCGATCCCGTTCTTCACGCTGATGGGCACGATCCTCGAGAAGTGCGGCCTGGCCGAAGACATGCTCGACTCGATGGGCCAGTTGTTCGGCCCGGTGCGCGGCGGTCTGGGCTATTCGGTGATCATCGTCGGCTTCATCCTGGGCGCGATCACCGGCACGGTGGCCGGCCAGGTGATCGCGATGGCGATGATCTCGCTGCCGGTGATGATGCGCTGGGGCTACAACATGCGCTACGCCACCGGCGTGCTGGCAGCCTCGGGCACGATCACGCAGCTGGTGCCGCCGTCGCTGGTGCTCATCGTGCTGGCCGACCAGTTGGGCAAACCGGTTGGCGACATGTACAAGGGCGCCTGGGGCCCGGCGATCCTGCAGGTGCTGCTGTTCGCGGCCTACACATTTCTGCTGGCGCGAATCCGCCCCGAACACGTGCCCGGCGTGCCGAAGACGGCACGCACGCTGGAGGGCTGGGCGCTGTGGTCCAAATGCCTGCGCGGCATCGTTCCGTCGGCGATCCTGATTTTCACCGTGCTCGGCAGCATGGGCGGGTTGCCCGGCATGAAGCATGCCATTGCCACCCCCACC
>JANOQS010000265.1:0-3288 GCA_031414975.1 Methylibium sp.
CTCGGCGCCCTTGTGCACCTCGCTGACGCGGAAACCCTGGCCGCGCAGGTAGTGGCCCAGCAGCTCGGTGATGTCGGCGTCGTCGTCAAGGACCGCAATGTGCAAAGGCGTCAAGACCGGGCTCCGAAAAACTGGCGAACCCCGAATGATGCACCTCGCCGCACACTC
This sequence comes from Methylibium sp., assembly GCA_031414975.1. GTDB lineage: Bacteria > Pseudomonadota > Gammaproteobacteria > Burkholderiales > Burkholderiaceae_C > LGRD01. Next base: position 169 of record JANOQS010000265.1, read on the forward strand.
CCCCCCGCGTCGCAGGGCGGCATGCAACTTGCAGCTTGCCCGCGATGATGTCCTCCATGAACACCTTCATCCGGGTTGCCGAAGTGTGGGTGCCGACCGAAGACGGCAGCCTGCTGGAGCTGGCGGGCGGCCTTTTCGAGGCAGCGCCGGCGTTCGGTGCCATCACCCGCCCGATGTGCTTCGGGCGTGCCGAGGGCCTGCCCGGCAACGCCTGGGAAGAAGGGCGCCCGCTGCTGTTGCGCCAACTGGAGGGTTCCTACTTCCGGCGTGCCGCTGCGGCGCGCGCGGCCGGGCTCGACTGCGCGATTGCACTGCCGATCTTCGTCGGCGAACGCCTGACCTCGGTGGTGGTGCTGCTGTGCGGCCAAGGGGATGCGCCCGCCGCGCAGCAGGTCGGCGCCATCGAACTCTGGCGCAACGACCCGCGCGTGGAGAGCGACCTGCGCCTGTCCGAGGGCTATTTCGGCGCCACCGATCCCGACCTCGAAGCGCTCAGCCGCGACAGCTTCCTGCCGCGCGGGCAGGGACTGCCGGGCCTGGCGTGGCAGCGCGACGCGGCGGTGTTCATCGAGAACATCGGCGAGTCGCGCCACTTTCTGCGCGTGCAGGCGGCCGCCAGCGCCGGCATCGTGCGCGGGCTGGCCATGCCGTGCAGCACGCGCACGCACCAGACCTGGGTCGTGAGCCTGCTGTCGTCGCCGCAATCGCCGATCGCGCGGCGCATCGAGAGCTGGTTGCCCCACGAGTCGGGCCAGGGCCTGCAGCGCGGGTTCGGCTTCTGCGAACGCGCCGGGCGCCTGGCGGCCGATTCGGGCAGCGCCGCGCCGGTGGCTGCGCTCGGCCCGATCGGCCAGGCCTGGAGCAGCGCGGTGGCGCAGGTGGCGAGCGCCGACGCCGCGGCCGGCCGCGCCTGGTCGCAGGAGTGGCAGGCGGCCGGGCTGCGCTCGGTGCTGGCGATACCGCTGGTGGGCAGTGACGACAAGGTCAGCGAGGTGATTGCGCTTTACTTCTAGCTTGATCCCCCTGAATTGATCCCCCGCAAGGACTTGCCGCGGCCTGCGCGCCGATGATGCAGCCATGAACGTCCACAGTTCGGTGACCATCGACCCTTGGGTGTGGTCGCGCACGCTGGGCGAGGTGTGCACCGCCGGGCTCGACCCGCAGGGCGCCGGCCGGCGCCAGCGTGATGTGCGCCTGGCGCGCCTGCTGGCCGCAGCGTCGGCCGGGTCGCCGTTCTACCGGCAGCGCCTGGATGCCTCGGGTGCCTCGGGTGCCCCGGGTGCATTGAGCCTGGACAGCATCGAACCGGTCGAGAAGGCCGAGCTGATGCACGAGTTCGACCGTTGGGCGACCGACCGGCGCATCACGCGGGCCGGCGTCGACGAGTTCCTGAGCGAGCCCAGCCGCCTGGCCGACGCCTACCTCGGCGACTACATGGTCTGGACCAGCTCGGGCACCAGCGGCCAGCCCGGCATCTTCGTGCAGGACGCCCGGAGCCTGGCGGTTTACGACGCGCTCGATGCGATGCGTCTGCGACCGCACGGTGTGCCCGGCTGGGGCATGGGGCAACGCTTCGCGTTCGTCGCCGCCACCGGGGGCCACTTTGCCGGGGTCGCCAGCATCGAGCGCCTGCGCCGCTTTGCGGCCCGCGCGCTGCCGCCGATGCTGCAGTGGCTGGGCCCCGAGGTGCGGACCTTCTCGGTGCAGGACGCGCTGCCCGACCTGGCGCGCCAACTGCAGGCATTTGCGCCCACGGTGTTGATTTCCTACCCCAGTTGCGCGGCGGCGCTGGCGCAGTGCCAGGCCGACGGCACGCTGGCCCTGGCGCTGACCGAAGTGTGGGTCGGTGGCGAACAGCTCAGCGGCGCGCAGCGGGCCGGCATCGGTGCCGCCTTTGGCGCCACCTTGCGCAACAACTACGGTTCGTCCGAGTTCTTCTCGATGGCCACCGAGTGCGCCCACGGCCACCTGCATTTGAACGACGACTGGCTGGTCCTCGAGCCGGTGGACGCGCAGTTGCGCCCGGTGCCGCCTGGCGAAGCGTCGCATTCGGTGCTGCTGACGAACCTGGCCAACCACACCCAGCCCCTGCTGCGCTACCGGCTCGGCGACAGCGTGCGCTTCGACCCGCAGGCCTGCGCTTGCGGCAGCCGCTTTCCGGTCATCGAGGTGCAAGGCCGCGCCGACCACGCGCTGGTGCTGCACGATGCGCGCGACCGCCCGGTCACGCTGTTGCCGCTGGCGCTGCTGACGGTGATCGAGGAGGGCGCGCACGTGGCCCAGTTCCAGTTGTTGTGCACGGGGCCCGCTGCATTGGAACTGCGCTTCGAGGCCGAGGTGCCCGATCCGGCCGCCGCGTTCGGCCGTGCGCGTGCCGCACTCGGAGAGTTCCTGGTGCGCCAGGGCCTGGCCAACGTGAGCGTCACGCACGGCAAGCACGCGCCGGAGCGCCACGTGGGCAGCGGCAAGCTGTCGCGCGTGGTGATGGCCCTCAGCGCAGCCAGCGGGCGACGCGCACCGCGGCCAGCGCGCCGGCCAGCAGCGGGGCGGTCCGGCGCGGCCTGATCCCTGTAAACGGGGTCAGTGCGGCCACCGGCATCAGCACCGAAGCCCGGTGCCGGCGCACCCAGTGCCAGGCCGACCAGCCACGTTCGACCCACCCGACCCAACGCAGCGACGGTTCGACGGCGTGCCAGCGCCGGGCCGCGCGGCCGGGCGGGGCAGGGTGGCGCAGGCTCATCGGGCGCCGTGGCCGAGCGCAGCGCTCAGCGCCGCGCGATCAGCAGGCCCAGCAGCAGGCCCACGCCGGCAGTGACGCCCATGGCCGTGTACGGGTGCTCGTGCACCGCATGGTCGGCGGCGCGGGCGGCGCGCCGGGTGTTGTGCAGGGCCTCGTCCTGCAGCGTCTCGAGTTCGGACCGGGCATGCCGCAACTGGGCCTCGAAGCGGTCGCGCGCGGCGTTGAACGTGTCGCTGCCGGCGCCTTGGGCGCTCTTGAGCAGGTGTTCGGACTCCTCGACCATTTTCTTCAGACTGGCGGCGAGGCGATCGCGCGCGTCGCGGGCCGCCTGGTCGAGGGTGTGGGTGGCAGTGTCCATGGCGGGTGACTCCTGGGTGGGT
>JANOQS010000266.1:0-16679 GCA_031414975.1 Methylibium sp.
CCCGCTGCGAAATGGAGCGAGCGCATTCCCTAACGTCGACGGCCGCGATCCGCCGCCAAAATCCACCCGCCTTTCCTCACGACGTCCCCACGGTTCCCAACGCATGCTCCGAATCAACGGCCTCACCAAGCGCTATGGCGAGCGGCCCGCGTTGAAGTCACTCTCCTTGTCACTCGCAGAGGGCCAGTTCGTCGCGCTGCTGGGGCCCAACGGGGCGGGCAAGTCGACCTTGTTCCAGGTGCTCACCGGCCTGTTCGCGGCCGACGAAGGTGAGGTCGAGGTCGCGGGCCATTCGCTGCGACACGCACCGACCCAAGCGCTGCGCCACATCGGCGTGGTGTTCCAGCAGATCTCGCTCGACCTGGACCTGAGCATCCTGCGCAACCTGCTGTTCCAGGCCGACCTGCAGGGCCTGCCGCGCGCGCTGGCGCACGAGCGCATCCGCGCTGACTGCACACGCCTGGGCGTGGAGGCCGACCTGAACCGCAAGGTGCGCGAACTCTCGGGCGGCAACCGCCGCAAGGTGGAACTCGTGCGCGCCAACCTGCACCAACCCGCCGTGCTGTTGATGGACGAAGCCACCGTGGGCCTGGACCCGAAGTCGCGCCAGGACCTGCTGGCCGCCTTGCGGGCCGACGTGCGCGAGCGCGGCGTGTGTGTGTTGTGGGCGACCCACTGGGTCGAAGAGGCCGAAGCCGCCGACCGCGTGCTGGTGTTGCACAAGGGCTCGCTGCTGGCCGACGGCACGCCGGCCGAGGTGACGCTGGCGCTCGGCGAAGCCACGCTCGAGGCCGGTTTCATCAAGCGCACCAGTTGATCTCCATTCGAAAACTCTCTCGGGAACTTGACGATGTTCGCTTCACACAAGAACTTTCTCTTCATCGCTCTTGCTGCGTGCGGCACCATGGCCACGGCCCAGGGCACGGCTTACGTCAGCAGCGAAAAAGACAACGCGCTGACGATGATCGACCTGGCCACGATGACGGTGAAAGGCACCGTGCCCACCTGCAAGCGCGGCCGGCATGTGCAGATGACCCCCGACGGCAAGATCATGGTGGCCTGCACCGATTCGAACGTGGCCGACGTGATCGACCCGGCGACGGCCAAGTCGCTGCGCCGCATTCCGCTCGGCGACGAGCCCGAGGCCTTCGACCTGTCGCCCGACGGCAAGACGATCTACGTCTCCAACGAGGACGAAGGCGCGGCCAGCTTCATCGACGCTGCCAGCGGCAAGAAGCTGCAGACCATCAAGGTCGGCAAGGAACCCGAGGGCGTGAAGGTCAGCGCCGACGGCAAGACGCTGTACGTCACCTCCGAGGTCGCGAGCATGGTCCACGTGATCGACACCGCCACCGCCAAGGTGGTGAAGAACATCAAGGTCGGCAAGCGACCGCGCCGCATGGCGATCACGCCGGACGGCAAGGAGCTGTGGGTCACCAACGAACTCGACGCGAGCGTGAGCATCGTCTCCACCGCCGACCACAGCGTGATCGCGACGCTCAAGTTCGAGGTCAAGGGTGCGCGCGCTGAAGACATCACGCCGGTCGGCATTCAGATGACCAAGGACGGCAAGCGCGCCTTCGTGTCGCTGGGCAAGGCCAACCATGTGGCCTTCGTCGACGTGCCGGGGCGCAAGGTCACGAACCTGGTGCTGGTGGGCAAGCGGCCCTGGAACGTCACGCTCGACAAGGCCGAAGCGCGCCTGTATGTGGTGAACGGCCTGAGCGACGACGTGACCGTGGTCGACGTGGCCGGCGCGAAAGCACTGAAGAGCATTCCGGTCGGGCGCGTACCGTACGGCCTGGTGATCGTCGAATGAGGTCACGCCGGGTTACCGCCGGCACCGCGCTGGCGCTGTTGCTGGGCGGTGCCGCCGCCATCGCCGCGCCTTCGGTGACCTTGAAGGCCACCTTGATCACGCCCGAAGACGACCCGCGCATGGAGCGCTCGCGCGTCGAACGTGCCTACCTGGGCCACCCGGGCGGGCCGCTGACGGACGGCATCGAGGTGGCGATCGAAGAGAGCCAGTTCGAGCTCGACGCGGCGAACGTCGGCGTGACGGTGACGCCGCAAGCCGCCAAGTCGCTCGAAGCAGCGCGCGCTGCCGCCATCGCCGCCGAGAAAGCCGGCGCCGCCGTGCTACTGACCGACCTGCCCACCGCCTGGACGCTGGCGGTGGCCGACGCCGTGAAACTGCCGGTGCTCAACCTCGGCGAAAGTGCCGACAGCCTGCGCCAGCAAGACTGCCGCCCGCGCCTGTTCCACCTGATGCCGAGCGAACGCATGCGCAGCGACGCGCTGGCGCAGACGCTGGTGCAGCGCAAATGGAGCAAGCTGTTGTTGCTGGTGGGCGCCAGCCCGCAAGACCAACTGCGCGCCGCCACGGTGCAGGCCTCGATCAAGCGCTACGGCTTGCAGGTGGTGGCGAGCAAACCGTTCAAGCTATCGGGCGACCCGCGCGAGCGCGACCTGGCCAACCCTTTGCTGCTGACCGCCGGCAACACGTATGACGCGGTGTGGGTGGTCGACAGCGACGGCGAGTTCGCGCGCACCCTGCCCTACCGCACGGTGCTGCCGCGCCCGGTGGTGGGCGACGCGGGCCTGGTCGCCGTGGCCTGGCATTCGCAGTTCGAACGTTTCGGCGCACCGCAGGTGTCGCGCCGGTTTGCCAAGGCCCACAAGCGCCCGATGACGGCGCACGACTGGACCGCGTGGATGGCGGGCAAGGCGCTGACGACGATTGCCGGCGCGGCCCCGAAAGGGCCTGCCGCGGCCTGGGCAACAGCGCTCGCCAAGACGCCGCTGGACGGATCGAAAGGCACGACCATGAGCTTCCGCGCCTGGGACGGCCAACTGCGCCAGCCGATGCTGCTGACCGACGGCCAGGGCGTCATCGCGCAGGCGCCGATCGAAGGCCTGCTGCACCCGACGAACGTGCTCGACACCTTGGGCGCCGACGCGCCCGAGAAGTTGTGCAAGGTGGCGAGATGAGCAGCGGCCAGAGCGTCGTGCCGGCCCTGCCCGCCACGGCCGCGCGGCGCGGCCTGCCGCACGCCCTGCAGGCGATGCAGGCCATCGTCATGCGCGAGCTGTTCAAGTTCTCGCAGCAGACCGGCCGGCTCGTCTCGGCGCTGGTGCGCCCGCTGCTGTGGCTGGCGGTGTTCGCGGCCGGATTTCGCAACGTGTTCGGCATCGCCATCGTCGAACCGTACGACACCTACATCCCGTACGACGTCTACATCGCCCCCGGCCTGGTCGGCATGGTGCTGCTGTTCAACGGCATGCAGTCGAGCCTGGCGATGGTCTACGACCGCGAGATGGGGCTGATGCGGCTGCTGCTGACCGCGCCGCTGCCGCGCCCGTGGCTGCTGTTCAGCAAGCTGTGCGCCACCGCGCTGCTGTCGGTGCTGCAGGCGCTGGCGTTCATCGTGGTGGCGGCGCTGATCGGCACCACGCTGCCGGTGCTGTCGCTCGCCGGCCTGCATGCGCTGGTGGCGCTGGTGTGCGGCGCGCTCATGCTGGGCGCGCTGGGCCTGCTGCTGTCGGTGCACATCAAGCAGCTCGAGAACTTTGCCGGCACGATGAATTTCGTGATCTTCCCGATGTACTTCATGTCCACCGCGCTCTACCCGCTTTGGAAGCTGCAGGAGTCGGGCGCCGAGTGGGTCTACCAGCTCGCCCGCTTCAACCCGTTCACCCACGCGATCGAGTGGATCCGCTTTGCGCTGTACGGCAAGGACCCGGGCCTGGCGCCGTACGTGGTGCTGGGTTGCCTGGCGGTGTTCTTCGGGTTGGCGTGCTGGGGATATGACCCGCAGCGCGGATTTGGCGGACTGACGAAGCGCGGCGGCGGCCCGCCGGGCTGAGAGCCCGAGTCCGGTTCAACGAGCCTGCAGCGCCGCCACCACCGCCGCGTGGCCGCCCTGCTGCGCGATGTCAAGCGCCGTCAAGCCGCGATCGTCCCTGGCATCCGCGCGCGCGCCACGATCCAGCAACACTTTCGCGGCATCGGCGTGACCCTGTCCCGCCGCCCACATCAGCGCGGTCAACTGGTGCTCGTAGGCGGTATTCACGTCGATGCCGCCGGCCAGCAGCGCGGCAATCACGGCAGCGTTCCCCTGGCCAGCGGCATAGACCATCACCGGCCTCTTCATGCGATCAACCGGATCGGTCTTGGCGCCAGCCGCGAGCAAGCGCTTCACAAACTCGGCGTTGCCGACGTAGCTGGCCGCCATCAGCGGCGTGACGCCTTCGAGCGATGCCAGGTTCACATCGGCACCGGCTTTCAACAGGCGTTCGGCCAGCGCGAGGTTGCCCTTCTCGGCGCCGAGCAGCAAGGCCGTCTTGCCGAGCCGGTTGCGTGAGTTGGGTGCCGCGCCCTGGGTCAGCGTGCGATCCACCTGCGCCATGTCGTTCTGGCGCGCGGCGGCCAGCAGCTGGGCATTGACGCTGAGATTGGCGTCTGCCTGCGCCTGGGCCCTACCGGTGTGAAGGACCGTCGCAACGCCCGCACACACAGCGAAGGTCAAGGCAGCAACGCGGCTCGTGCAAGAGGACATGGTGTGTGCGGGTGTTGCCTGGTGGGCCTGGTGGGCCTGGTGGGGATACCGAAGGGGCATTGCTGCACTGCGTCAACGAAAGGCATTTTCTCTTCGGTGAAAGCGCGTACGCTCCTCGACGGGAAGACTTCCCGATCCGCGCGGATTGTAGGTCGCCCACTCCGGAAAACAAGACAACGACAACCTGAGGAGATTCACATGACTTGCATGTTTACCGTGCCGCGCTGGGCGCTGCCCGTCGCGCTTGCCGCGGGGTTTGTGGTGGGTGCCTTCAGTGCGCAGGCTCAAGAGGTGACAGGCCAAAGCGCCGCCAGCGGCTCGGCCGTGCCCAAGAGCATTTCGGTGCCGCAGGCCAAGCTCGACGGCGCGGCCAAGGACAGCGCCAACGTGCTGCACTCCAACCTGAGCTATGCGCAGACCCGCTACTACCCCGGCGCCCAGATCAACACCAAGAACGTCGGCAAGCTCAAGCCCGCGTTCGTGTTCCAGACGGCGGTGGTCGAGTCGATGGAGACGGCGCCGATCGTGGTCGACGGCATCATGTTCGTCACCACCTCGTACAACCACGTCTACGCGCTCGACGCCGTCAGCGGCAAGGAGTTCTGGCACTACAAGCACAAGATGGGCGCGGTGACGACCTACTGCTGCGGCCCGAACAACCGCGGTGTGGCGGTGATGGGCGACAAGCTCTACATGGGCACGCTCGACGCCAAGCTCGTGGCGCTCGACGCCAAGACCGGCAAGCTGCTGTGGGAAACGCAGATCGCCGACCCCGAACTGGGTTACTCCGAAACCATGGCGCCGGTGGCCGTGAACGGCAAGGTGCTGATCGGCACCAACGGCGGCGAATACGGCGTCCGCGGCTTCGTGAAAGCATTCGACGCCAACGACGGCAAACTGCTGTGGACCTTCTACACCATCCCCGAAAAGGGCCATGAAGGTGTGTGGGCGGTGAACGACGCGACCAACCGCAACATGCTGCGCGACATTGCCGCCGAGAAGGCGCAACTCGCGAAGAACGCCGACTTCTACAAGACGCTGGGCGGTGGGGTGTGGATGGCGCCGGCCATCGACAAGGAAAGCAACACCGCGTTCTTCGTGGCCGGCAACCCCAGCCCCGACCTGTACGGCGCCGAGCGCCCGGGCGACAACCTGTACACCAACTCCATCATTGCGGTGAACCTGGACACCGGCGCCTACAAGTGGCACTTCCAGTACATCGCGCACGATGTGTGGGACCTGGACGCGGTGTCGCCGGTGATCCTGACCGAGGCGAAAGACAAGGCCGGCAAGATGCGCAAGGTCGCCATCCACGGCGGCAAGACCGGCCACGTGTACACGCACGACCGCGCCACCGGCGAGCTGATCCGCTTCAGCGAAGCCATGGTGCCGCAAGAGAACATGTGGGTGCTGCCCACCAAAGACGGCGCGCGCATGCTGCCGGGCGCCAACGGCGGTGTCGAGTGGAGCCCGATGGCCATCAACCCGAAGCTGCGCATGGTGTACGCCGCCAACCTGCACCAGCCCATGACCTACCACGTGGAAGGCTCACCCTACCCGGGCGGCAAGCTGTGGTTGGGTGGCGCGTTCAAGGTGATCCCGGGTGAAAAACAATGGGGCCGCCTGGCGGCCGTGAACCTGGACACCGGCAAGATGGCCTGGAAGTTCGACACCGAACAACCGCTGATCGGCGGCGTGCTGGCCACCGCCGGCAACCTGGTGTTCAACGGCGAAGGCAACGGCCTGTTCCGCGCCTTCGACGCCAAGAGCGGCAAGAAACTGTGGGAGTACCAGTGCGGCGCCGGCGTGAACGCACCGGCCGTGTCGTACACCATCAAGGGCAAGCAGTACGTGGCCGTGGCCGCGGGCGGCAACACCCAGCTCGACTTCAAGCGCGGCAATTCGGTGTTCGTGTTCGCGTTGCCCTGACGCACGACCTGGAGCGCACGAGGCACCGGCAGGGCGAATGGCCTTGCCTTACCCTGCAGCCTCGGCGGTACCTCCGCCGGGGCTTTTTGTTGTCCGACTCACGTCACCTGAACCCACCCTCCGCATGAAGCACTTGCTGACCCCGTTGATCCTTTGTGCCGCGCTCACAGGCACCCATGCCCACGCGCAAGCGACCGCCGCAGCCTCCGCACCCGCCAAGGCCGAGGTCTGCATTGCCTGCCACGGCCCCGGCGGCCGCTCGACCCAGCCGCAATACCCCATCCTGGCCGGCCAGACGGCGCGCTACATGTATCTGCAACTGCGCGACTACCAGGAAGGTCGCCGCAAGAACGACCTGATGACGCCGATGGTGGCCGGCCTGAGCCGCGACGACATGCGCGCGCTGTCGGACTATTTCGCCCAACAGAAGCCGCCCCCTCAACCCTACAAGGCCGACCCCGAAAAGGCCCGCCTGGGCAAGCTCAAGGCCGACGAAACGCTGTGCACCATGTGCCACCTGGGCGGCTTTGCCGGGCAGAATGAAATCCCGAAGGTCGCCGGCCAGCACTACGACTACATCGTCAAGCAGCTCACCGACTTCAAGGCCCGCAACCGCACCAACGATGCGGGCAGCATGACCAGCGTATCGAACACGTTGAGCGACAAGGACATCGAAAACCTGGCGCACTACATCGTGGGGCTTTGAATGTCGCGGCCTTGTTCGCCGCCCCACGCAGGAACATGCGACCGCACCGTCTCGGCGAGCGACGCCACGTCGAACGGTTTGGCGATGTAGCCGTCGCACCCTGCAGCACGCATCCTGGCCTCGTCGCCGTGCATCGCGAACGCGGTGAAGGCCACCACCACGATGTCCCGCAGCGAGGGGTCCGCCTTCAGTTGGCGGGTCAGTTCGAGGCCGTCGATTCCGGGCATCTGGATGTCCATCAGGATCAGGTCGGGCCGAAAAGCCGAAATCAGCAGGAAGGTGTCGTTCGCATCCGTCGTCGTCTCGACAACGAATTTGGCGGCAGCGAGCACAAATCTCGTGAGTTCGACGGTGGCCGCGTTGTCGTCGACGATCAGAACTCGGAGCTCTCTCACGACAGACCGCGCGGGCTTTGCCACAGGGCCGGCTGCTCACGCGAATCGGCGGCTACGGTGGGGCTCCCCGCTGCCGTCAGAGCTGCGGCGAGTCGAGGCGGGCCGGCTGAGCCATCGGGAGTCGCCAGCGGGTCAGGGGCTGGCGACGTTGACAGCCAATCTTCGGCCTCCGCACATTTCACCTCGTCAGTCCCGTGAATCCGGTTCAGCAAGAGATGGAACACGCTGCCACGGCCGAGCACACTTCGGGCGCCGACGCTCCCACCTTGCGCCATCACCAGGCGGCGCGTGAGCGCCAGACCGAGGCCAGAGCCGGCATATTTCTTCGTGGACCCAGCGTCGAGCTGCTGGTAGGCGGTGAACAAGCGCGGCAGGTCGCCCGCGGCGATGCCGACGCCCGTGTCTTCGACCTCCAGCCGAAAATGGCGGTCGCCCGAGGCAGCCGCCCGCACGATGATCAAGCCGCCTTCGGGCGTGAACTTGATCGCGTTGGACACGTAGTTGTAGAGCACCTGCTTCAGTCGCGTGGGGTCGAGCACCAAGCGTCCGAGTGACGGCTCGATGTCGGCGCTGACACGCAGGCGCTTGCTCAGTATCTCGGTGTGCAGGATGTCCAGAACATCCCTGACGAGCGCCGACAGGTCGAACGGCTCCGGGAAGAACTCGAACTTCCCCGCCTCGACCTTGGACAGGTCGAGCACATCGTTGATCAGACGCAACAGATGGCGGCCACTGCTGCCGATGTGGCCCAGAAAGGTCCGATGTTCAGGCGCGGTCGGCAAAACCGCCCCCATCTGAAGCAGGTCGGAGAAGCCGATGATGGCGGTCAGCGGCGTGCGCAGCTCGTGCGACATGTTGGCCAGGAACTGGCTCTTCAGCCGATTGGCTTCCCGCATCTGCCGGTTCTCTCCTTCGAGCTCCAGCGCCTTGATCCGGGACGCGTCGGTTTGGCGGCGTTGCGCCTGAAGGGCTCGCGCCATCACCAGGCGTTCGATGGCGTTCTCAACGGCCTGGGTCAAGGTCTCCGGCAACAGCCACGACTTGCCAACGTAGTCCTGCGCACCGGCACGCAGCGCGGCTTGATTGAGACCGAGCTCGGTCGACGCGGTGAGAACGACCACGGGAACCCTCAGCAGATTGTCCTGGTCGCGCGGCAGGCGCTTCAGCACCTCGAATTCATCTGCATCGGGCAAACCGAGGTCGAGCACGATGCAGTCCGGCAGCGGCAATTGCGCGCACAGGCGCAGCGCCTCTTCGGCCGAGGACGCCTCGGTGAACTGGTAGGGGCGCCTGGACCCGTTGAGCAGCGCAGCCTTGGCCTCGGCGCGGTCGAGAGGGCTGTCGTCGACGACCAGCACACGCAGCAACGCCAGATTGAGACGGTTCATGTCGGTCGCCGAGTGAAAGACGAAGTTGCAACCTCGATCGACGGTGCCGTACACACCAGCCACCTGTCGAAGATCGATGTGATCGTGCGCAGGCAATCGGCGTACTGCACGCTCTTCACGTGGAACGCACTCGCCCCAGCCGCGCGGAAGGCATCGCGGTCAAGCGGGTTGACACTGGTGGTGAAGACGACGACCGGCAGATGGGTCAGCATGCCATTGCGCCGAACCTGATCGAGGAGGCCCAGCCCGTCCATCCCCGGCAGGTTGTAGTCGAGCAGCATGAATGCGAACGAACCTGCCGGATCGAGGGCCAGCAGGCGTTGTGCCGCATCCGCACCGGTGGCGCGAACCAGGCGATTGCACACGTTGGCGCGCGTTGCCGCAACGACCACGGTGTCGAAGTCGTCGTCGGAGTCTTCGACCACGAGCACGGGCCGCGGGTCGGCGTGTGCGGCATGTGCGGCGTCAAGCAGCATGAGCGCTGCTGGCCCGAGGCCTGAAGTCGGGCAGTGTGAAGCAGAAGGTCGAGCCCACGCCGAGCTCCGAGTCGAACCAGATTCGACCGCCGTGCTGCTCCACCATCTTTCGGGCAATCGTCAGGCCGGCACCACTGCCACCGCCAAATGCGTCCTGCGCGTGCAGGCGCTTGAAGATCGCGAACACGCGCTCCTTGTGCCGCAGGTCGATGCCGATGCCGTTGTCGCGCACGTAGAACAGCGTCTGGCCCTCGGTTTCAGCGGGTCTGGACGCCAGCACATCCGCCTCCGGCGTCACCTCTTCAGGGCCGATGTAGCCGATCTCCACCCAGGACGGCTCCTTGTCGGTGTACTTCGCGGCGTTCGAGATCAGGTTGGAGAAGACCTCGCGCAAGCGCACCCGATCACAGCGGGCGACCGGAAGCGGCCTCGGCACGCGGACCTCGACCTTGCTCTCCGCCAGGCGAGCCCCGAGCATTTCCATCGCTTCGACGAGCACCGGGCCGAGGTCGATGTCTTCGAGGTCCAGCGACAGCCGTCCCACCTTGGAGAAGTGAAGCAGCGCGTCGAGCAGCGTGTCCATCCGGACGGTCATCCGAAGCAGCCACTCGGCCTGCGCCGGATCGTTGACGCGGCCGGCCTGAGCGTCGCCAAGCAAGCGGTGCGCGTACTTGTTGATGCCTCGCAGCGGTTCCTTCAAGTCATGGCCGGCCACGTAGGCAAAGGCGTCGAGCTCGGCGTTGCTGCGCGCCAGCTCGGCGTTCGCCTCGGCCAGATGCTCGGCACGCACGACGACCAGATCCGTGACCATGCGGCGCATCTGCCGAGCGGCATCGATCTCGACTTTTCGCCAGGGTCTGGACCGCCCGCGCACCTGCTCCTGCCACAGGTCGAAGCTGCGGCGCGGCGTCAGGCGCGGCCCCAGCGGGCCGACGGCCGTGGGCTTCTCATGCGGATTGCCGGCCCAGTTGAATGTCTGAACCTGTTCGCCGCGAAACCAGAGGATGAGCGGGCTGTCGGCATGCCGCGACACCGCGGTGGCCAGCACACCACTGGCCCGTTCGGTGAACTCGGCCGCCGCGGGATACAGGGCACTCAATGAATCCGTGGCAAAAGCTTGAAGCCCGTCGGGCTCGTGATCGATGCGCTCCCGCAGCCACGCTGCCAGCGCCTTCAATTGCAGCTCATCGGGCGTCAGGCCGGCGGTCAGCCAGCGAGCCCGCTGGAAAATCGCGACACCATCGGCCTGGATGCCGTCGAGCAAGCTCGGTGACGACGGGCTCGCCAGCGAAAGCTGGCCGTCCGCCGCCGCTCGCGCCAGCACGGCGAGGTGCACCGCGTCGAGATGGATGCGGTACTGCAGGTGCTCGCGCAACTCGGCCTGGGCGATTTCGAGTGAGGCGATCTGCGCCAGGACTTCAGCGGCCGAGCGCAGCGGAGAGGGCAAGGGCGTGGGGGTGTAGTGGTGGCAGGCGATCAGCCCCCAGAGAGATCCCCCGCGAAGGATGGGCATCGTCAAGGTGGCTGCGACGCCCATGTTTTGCAGGTACTCGGTGTACATCACCGACGCGCCACGCAGGGCGCAATGGGTCATCTCCAGCGGGCGCTGGGTGTCCGGGTTGAGCAGCGGCACCATCTCGCACAATTCACCCTGGGCATCCGGCAAGGGGCGAACGCCGATTCGCTTGAATATCTCGCGTGCCGGCTTCGGGATGTCGCCGGCCGGGTAGCGCAGCCCCTGCCAAGACGGGAGGTCTTCGCGCCGCGCGTCGGCCATCACTTCGCCGCTGTCGTCGGCATGAAAACAATAGACCATCGCCCGATCAAGACCGGTGATGCTGCGCGCTTCGCGGGCGACCACCTCGCAGAAGTCGGCCAACGATTGGGTGCTCTTGAGACGACCGATGGTCGTTCTGACCATCGAGAAATAGTCGCCGTCCTGACCCATCACGGGGGGGCCGCGGCCACTGGATTCCATCTCGAGAAGGAGCACACCGTCGGCGGTGTGGATCGTCATGTCGACCGCCGAGGCCTGCTTGGGCGACCCGGGCAGGCGCGCCGTCACCACGTAGCAGGGGTTGTGGTCCAGCGTTTCGGTGCGGGTCAGCGCCCGGATGCGCTCGGCGGCGGTCGCGCCGATGATCTGCGCCACAGGCGATCCCAAGACTTGATTGACGGAAAGGCCGGTCCATTGCCTGCAGTTCTCGCTCACCTGCGTCACAACGAGATCGTCAAGGCGCAACGCCAGCAGCATTCCGTGGGACTGGATGCATCCCGGCGTCTGGACCGGCTCGTCATCGCAGTTGGAGAGCGATATGCCATGGCGCTTGATGCTGTACGGAACAGGCAGTGGGGTGCCGGTCATCAAGGCCAGACAAAGTGGCTGCCACGGGCGCTGGCGGGCCCTTCGAGCCAGAAGCGGACCTGCGCGGCGATGGTCATGACATCCACCGGTTTGGCGATGTAGCCATCGAACCCGGCGGCCTTGAGCTTCAGCGCATCGCCCTTGAGGGCAAACGCGGTGAAGGCGACGATGACGATGTGCTTCGTCGCCGGGTCGGCCTTCAAGCGCCGCGTGAGTTCGATGCCGTCCATCACCGGCATCTGGATGTCCATCAAGATCAGGTCGGGCAGGAAGACCGGAATCTTCAACAGCGCCTGGCTGGCATCGGATGATGCGTCGACGTCATAGGAAGCGCCGAGGAGCACGACCTTCGCCATCTGGATGAACATCTCGTTGTCGTCGACGATCATGACTCGCGTCAAAGTCATCTTCAGGTCCTGTTCGGAGCTCGCTGCGGCTCACACTGCGCTGGTTGGGAGTTCGGCGACGCGGCAGCAGATGCCGAACCCGCCAGTTCAGCCAGTATCGTGACCTTGGTGAACGGCGTCTGTTCGTCAACCAACACTCAGCGAAGGGCGCCGCGCCGCAACGTCCACCTCAAGCCGCACAACTCCTGAACCCGCAAAACACATCGTCCCGATCCGGCAGGTAGAAGTTGCGGAACTTCGCGTTCCGGATGCGCGAACTGGTGGCGAACGACGCGCCGCGCAGCACCTTGTGGGTGCCGAACCAGGGTTGTGAATAGTCGCGGTACGGGTCGGCCTCGAAACCCGGATAGGGGCGGAAGGTGGAGGCCGTCCACTCCCACACCTCGCCCCAGCGGAATCCGCGCGTGGCGCCCTGGTGCGCGGCCACTTCCCATTCGACTTCGGCGGGCAGGCGCCGGCCGGCCCAGCGGCACCAGGCGTCGGCCTCGTACCAGCTCACGTGCATCACGGGTTGCGCCATCGGCACGCGCATCATCTTGCCGTTGCGGCGCAGCAGCACGCCCTGGCGCATCTGGTCGACGTGGCGCGGTGTGCGGCGCTCCAGCCGCTGCACCCAGGCCCAGCCGTCGTCGCCCCAGAAGCGGCGTTCGTCGTAGCCGCCGTCTTCGACGAACTCGCTGTATTGGGCCCAGCTGACGGGCTGCGCGTCGATCTCGAACTCGGGCAACTCGACCTCGTGGCCCCACTTCTCGTTGTCGAACACGAAGCCGCCGGCACTGCCGCCGTCCTCGCGGCCCGCGGCCGGGTCGCGCGCGCGCCGCTGCGGCCGGGCGCTGCCCAGGCGCCAGCGCGTGGCGGGGAACAGCAAGGGCTCGCGCGGGTTCGGCGTCGCCAGCGCGGGCAGCAGGCCGGCGTCGAAATCGAGCGTCTGCGACAGCATGGCGAGCGCCTCCACATGCCTGAATTCATGGACCAGCGCAAGGCGGTAGAAGTACAGCGCCTCGTCGTCGTCGGGCGTTGCCTCGAGCAGCTCCAGCGTCGTCTCCAGCGTGTGCACCAGGTACTGCCTGGTGTCGCCCAGGCTTGGCAGGTCGAGCTGCCAGCGCGTGTCGTGCGGCACGTTGGACGAGTCGTACCAGCGGTCGGCGCCGGGCAGGATGGACGCGAGCTTGGGTGCCGTCGGGTCGCAGCGGCTGCCGCGCTGACGCTGCACGTTACGGCCGATCCAGTACTCCTGGAACCAGCCGACGTGGCCCAGCTCCCACAGCGGCGGGTTGATCTCGCCCAGCAGCGGAACCACCAGGCGTTCGTCCTTGAGCGCGCGCTCGCAGGCGCTGATCCAGCGCAACGTATGATTCCGCGCGTCCATCAGCGCGAGCGACAACAGGTCTCTTCCCGCCGTTCGCATGCGCGCAGAAGAAATGGCCGTCACTTCAATGTCGAGCAAGACAAGACCCCGGGTGGTGATCGTCAGCCCTGCGCTGGCGCAGGCCAACAACGGCAACTGGCATACGGCATCGCGCTGGTCGCGCATGCTGGGGTCGGATTGTCGCATCGGCATTCTCGACGCCTGGCGCGGCGAACCCTGCGATCTGCTGATCGCGCTGCACGCGCGCCGCTCGGCCGCCAGCGTCGACGCGGTTGCGCGCGCGCACCCGCACAAGCCGCTGGTGCTGGTGCTGACCGGCACCGACCTGTACCGCGACATCCACTCCGACACCTCGGCCCAGCGCTCGCTGCAGCAGGCCACTCACCTGGTGGTGCTGCAGGGCCAGGGTGTGGATGAACTGCCGGTGGCGTTGCGAGCCAAGTGTTCGGTCATCCACCAGTCGGCCCCGCGCCTGCGGCCGGTGGCGCCGCCGCAGCGCGTGCTGCACGTGGTGAGCGTGGGGCACCTGCGTGACGAGAAGGACCCGGCCACCTTCATGCGCGCGGCGGTGCGGCTGCGCGAGCGCGGCGACATCCGCTTCGTGCAGATCGGCGATGGGCTGGACCCGGCTCTGGGCGCGGCCGCGCAACGCACCCAGGCCGAGTGCCCTAACTACCGCTGGACCGGCGGCCTGCCGCGTGCGGTAGCGCGCCAGCACATCCGCCGCGCGCAAGTGCTGGTCAACACCAGCCGCATGGAAGGTGGCGCGCAGGTGATTCTGGAAGCTGTCCAGAGCAGCACGGCCGTCGTGGCCTCTCGCATCGCCGGCAACGTGGGGATGCTCGGCGCCGGCCATGCGGGCTACTTCGAACTCGGCGATGATGCCGGGCTGGCAAAACTCATCGCCCGCTCGCGCGGCGAACCCGCCTTTCTCGCCATGCTGCGCGCGCAGACCGTCGCCCGCTCACCCTGGTTCGAACCGGCCGAAGAGCAGCGCCGGCTCCACCAACTGATCACCACCGCCCTTGGAGACACCCCTCGATGAACGCACCGAATGACAAGGCCGTGCGCCTGACTTCCCTCTCGCACGGCGGCGGCTGCGGCTGCAAGATCGCGCCGGGCGTGCTGGCCGAGATCTTGAAGAACTCGGTCGGCTTCCCCGCGCCGAAGGAATTGCTGGTCGGCATCGAGACCGCCGACGACGCGGCCGTTTACAAGCTCAACGACGAGCAGGCGCTGATCGCGACGACCGACTTCTTCATGCCCATCGTCGACGACCCGTACGACTTCGGCCGCATTGCCGCCACCAACGCGATCAGCGATGTCTACGCGATGGGCGGCACGCCGATTATGGCGCTGGCGCTGGTGGGCATGCCGATCAACGTGCTGCCGCTGGAGACCATCGGCCGCATCCTGAAGGGCGGCGAGAGCATGTGCGCCGAAGCCGGCATCCCGATCGCCGGCGGCCATACGATCGACTCGGTCGAGCCGATCTACGGCCTGGTGGTGATGGGGCTGGTGCACCCGAACAAGGTCAAGCGCAATGCCGACGCGAAGCCCGGCGACGTGCTGGTGCTGGGCAAGCCGCTCGGCGTGGGCATCTTGTCGGCAGCGCTGAAGAAGGACGCGCTGAGCGCCGACGGCTACCGGCAGATGATCGCGACGACCACGAAGCTCAACAAGCCCGGCATCGCACTCGCCAACCTGCCCGGCGTGCATGCGCTGACCGACATCACCGGCTTCGGCCTGGCCGGGCACAGCCTGGAGTTGGCGCGCGGCGCGAAGTGCACGGTGCAGATCGACTGGGCCAAGGTGCCGATGCTTAATGGCGTGCGCGAGATGGCGGCGCAGGGCATGGTCACCGGTGCATCGGGCCGCAACTGGGCGGGTTACGGCCACGACGTGAGCGTGCCGGACGGGTTTGGCGCCGTCGACCGGGCGCTGCTGACCGACCCGCAGACCAGCGGCGGCCTGCTGGTCGCCTGTGCTCCGGAAGCGGCGGACGAGGTGCTGGCGATCTTCCGGCGCGATGGGTTCGCTCAGGCCGCGGTGATCGGCCGCGTGGACGAAGGGCCCGGCCGCCTGGTCGTGCGCTGAGAAGCGCAGGTCCGCTGAATCATTGAAATGGGCGGTGAGGGACGCGCGAGACGGGATGCGATGCAAGGCGCGAAGCACAGCAATGCCCGCAGGCATTGCGAGCATTCGCAACGCCGCAGCGCGCCCGTATCGCGTGGACAGCACCGATCCGATTTCAGTGATTCAGTGGACTAGGGCCGAACGAGTGCCGCTTCCAGGTCGGCGAAGCTGCGTGAATGCAGCGTGCCTTCGATGACGGTCTGCAACGCCAGCTCGACCCGGCGTGCCGAGAACAGGCCACGCAATGACAGTTGGCCGTCCACGGTTTCGGTCACCAGCAGGTAGCGCAGCCCGTGGTCGCGCAAGGTGGCCACGATGTTGCCCACCCGCGCACCGGCCAACTGGCTCAGGTTGACCACCTGCCAGGACGACACCGGCGTCATCACGTGTTCGAGCGCCAGTTCTCCGTGGCGCACATGGTCGGCCAGCGCGCGCAGCACCGGCCGCTCGCCTTGCAGGTCGTCGGCCGTCACCAGGCCCATCAACTCGCCGTGCACCCCGGTGACGAAGACCATGCGCACGCCGGCGCGCTTCATCACGTGCAAGGTCTGGTCCAGCCCGTCGTGGTGGCTGGCGATCACGATGGAGCTCAGGCGCAAGTCGGTGAACAGGCTCAGGGCGTCGTCGCCCAGGCTGGCGGTCTGCTGCACCTTGGGCAAGGTCAGCGCGGTTTTCACCGAGCTCAGCGCAAGGGGGCGGAAAAGCGCGTTCGCGGGCATGCTGGACTCCTTCTTTGCGGCGGGGCCGCTTGTGGTGGAGGTGATTGTTTGCCTGCCGGGAGCAGCGCGCAACTCCCTAGGAGCGTGGGCGGCAGAAGGCGCCGAAGCGAAACGTGCGAAAACCGAGTACCGCGGGGGAGCGCCGACAAGCCCAGGGTCTTCCCCCTGGGCGCAGGAGGTGATACCCGGCGGTGCCGGTTTCTCGCGCGTTGCAGCCGACGACCTTCTGC
>JANOQS010000267.1:0-1868 GCA_031414975.1 Methylibium sp.
GCGAGATGTCGGCCGCCGCCGGCCGCTTGCCTGATCCGACCCGGAGGGCGGGCATCAACAACCTGCCCGTCGACGGCGCCGACCGGTTCAGCCTGACGCGCGACTTCATGACCATGCGCTCGGTGGCCGTTATGCAGGAACTGACGCGCGACGACAAGCGCAAGGCGCGCTCGGCGCGCTTCGACCGCGAAGCCGAGCTTGCCGACGCAGGCCGCGCCGCCGCGCTGGCCGACCTGCGGCGTGACACTGCGATGGCCTGGCTGGACAGGCACTTTCAGGAGCGTATGCGCGAACTGCTGCGCGAGCAGCGCACCGAAGTTTCGCTGCAGATCGAGGCCGCCGAGGCCGCCTACCGCGGTGGGCGCGGCACGCAGGCCGAGGTGTTCGCAGCCCGCTCGGCCGTGGCACAGATCGACAACCGGCTGCGCGAGACGGAGCTGCAGGTCGCCAGCGCCCGCACACGGCTTGCACGCTGGGTCGGCGCGGCCGCCGGGCAGGATCTGGCGGCGCTGCCCGCGCTCGATGCCACACGCCTCGACGTGGCCAGCCTCGAAGCCCGGCTCGAGCACCACCCGCAGATCGCGGTGCTGGCCCGCCAGGAGGCCGTGGCGCGCGCCGATGTGGAAGTCGCCACCAGCGCCACGCGCCCCGACTGGAGCATGGAGCTGATGTTCAGCCAGCGGGGTTCGGCGTTCTCCAACATGGTGTCGGTCAACGTGTCGGTGCCGCTCCAGTGGGACCTGAAGAACCGACAGGACCGCGAAGTTGCCGCACGGTCAGCGCTGGCCGAGCAAGTGCGGGCGCAGCGCGAAGAAGCCACGCGCGAGCATGCCGCCGAGACGCGCATCTGGCTGCTGCAATGGCAGTCCAGCCGCGAGCGGCTGGCCCAGTACGACAGCGCCCTGATCCCGCTGGCGACCGAGCGAACACGCGCCGCGCTGGCCGCCTACCGCGGTGCCAGCAGCGCGCTCGCAGCGGTGCTCGAAGCGCGCCGCATGGAGATCGACACGCGCATGGAACGCCTGCGCCTGGAAATGGAGGCCGCCGGGCTGTGGGCCCGGCTGGAGTACCTGCTTCCTGTCGATCACCCGGCCGCGGTGAGGAATGCGCTGACGAACGGCGCGACGAATGACGCGACGAACAACACCCCCGCCTCCAAGGAGCCCCCGCGATGAACACCAGACCCCAGTGGATGATCTTCGGCGGCCTGGTCGCCGCCGGCGTACTCGGCGCGGCCGGGTATGGGCTCTACGCAATGGGCATGAATCGCGGCATGGGCATGGGCATGGCCGCGCCGCCGGCCAGCGCCGGCGCCGCGAATGCCACGCCGCTGCAAGCCGTTCCGCAAGGCATTGCCGAAGGCGAGGCAGCGACACGCCGGCACATCGCGACCGGCCTCAAGGCGGGCGAGGTGGACCCGACCACCGGCAGGAAGATCCTCTACTACCACGACCCGATGGTGCCGGGGAACCAATTCGACAAGCCGGCCAAGTCGCCCTTCATGGACATGATGCTGGTGCCGGTGTACGCAGACAGCGCCGCTGGTAACGACAACGACAAAGGCGGCAGCAAGGTCACCGTGAGTCCACGCCTCCAGCAGAACCTGGGCCTGCGCACGGCGCCGGTGGTCGAGGGCACGCTGTCGCCCGAGGTGGCGGCGGTCGGCAGCATCGCCTGGAACGAACGCGACCAGGCCGTCGTGCAGGCCCGCGCCACCGGCTTCGTCGAGCGCCTGCATGCGCGCGCGACGCTCGACCGCGTGGCCAAGGGGCAGGCGCTGGCCGAGCTGTACTTGCCCGACTGGATCGCGGCACAAGAGGAGTTCCTGTCGGTTCGGCGCATGCAGGGCACCGACCTGGCCGCGCTGA
>JANOQS010000268.1:0-9458 GCA_031414975.1 Methylibium sp.
GTGCAGTTGCTGCTGGTGGTGCGCGGCGGGCAGTACCCCGAGATGCGCACACGCTCGACCCTGAAGGCGCTGAACAAGCTCGCCGCTGCCGGGCTGATGAAGCCGGCCAATGCGCAGCGCCTGGCCGACGCCTACACCTTCTTGCGCCGGGTCGAACACCGCATTCAATATCTTGACGACCAGCAGACCCACCTGCTGCCCACCGTCGATGCCGACCTGAACTGGATCGCCCGCAGCCTGGGGCTGAACTGCGCCGCCGATGCCTGCGAGCTGCTCGACCGGCTGGGCGAGATCCGCGAGTTCGTGGCGCTCGAATTCGACGCGCTGCTGCACGACGGCCGCACGCCGACGCCGGGCGCCGATGCCAAGCCCGGCTGCCGCAGTTGCGGCGAACCCAAGCCGGTGGACAGCGACGCGTTTCTCGACGAACTGCCCGCGCCGCTGGCCGAGCGGGTGCGCGCGTTGCGAGGGCAGCCGCGCATCACGATGCTGCGCGACGACAGCAAACTGCGCCTGGCGCGGTTGATCCTGCGCGCCGCGCGCGCCGCCGCCGAAGACCGTTGCACCTTGGCCGCGGCCACCCACTTCATCGACTGGCTCGAGCCGCTGCTGCGGCGCGAGAGTTACCTGGCCATGCTGGTGGAGCGCCCCGAGGTACAGAACCGTTTGCTGCGCCTGCTCGGGCTGGCGCGCTGGCCGATGCGCTACCTGATGCGGCACCCCGGCGTGATCGACGAACTGGCCGACGAACGGCTGCTGCACAGCCGCTTCGACGCCGCGGTGTTCAAGCGCGAGCTCGAAGACCGCCACGAAGCGTGGCAGCGTTCGGGCCAGGCCGACGAAGAGTCGCTGCTCGACACCTTGCGCCGCGCCCACCACGCCGAGGTGTTCCGCACCCTGGTGCGCGACGTGGAGGGCCACATCAGCGTCGAGCAGGTGGCCGATGACCTTTCGGCGCTGGCCGACGCGACCCTGGACCGCGCGCTGCAGTGGTCGTGGAAACACTTCACGGGTGGCCACCTGCCCGAGCCGCGCTTTGGCGTGGTGGCCTATGGCAAGCTGGGCGGCAAGGAGCTCGGTTACGGCGGCGACCTGGACGTGGTGTTTCTGTACGAAGACGACGATGAACGTGCGTCCGAAATCTATGCCGCCTTCGTGCGCAAGCTGATCGGCTGGCTGACCTTGCGCACCGCGGCGGGCGAGCTGTTCGACATCGACACCGCGCTGCGGCCGAACGGCAACTCGGGCATGCTGGTCACGTCGGTCGCATCGTTCGAGAAGTACCAGACCGGGCGCGGCAGCAACACCGCCTGGACCTGGGAACACCAGGCGCTGACCCGCGCGCGCTGGTGCGCCGGTTTCGCCGGGGTGCAGGCACCGTTCGAAGCGGTGCGCCGTGCCGTGCTGTGCGCGCCGCGCGATGGCGCCGCGCTGCGCGGCGAGGTGCTGGCGATGCGCGACAAGGTGCGCCAGGCCCACCCGGTCAAGGGCGGCCGCTTCGACGTGAAACACAGCGCCGGCGGCATGATGGATGTGGAGTTCGCGGTCCAGGCGCTGGTGCTGACGCACAGCGCCACGCACGCCGGGCTGCGCGACAACGCCGGCAACATTGCCCTGCTGCAGCGCGCCGAAAGTGTCGGCCTGCTGCCGCCTGGTGTGGGCAGCGCCGCCGCCGACGCCTACCGTGACCTGCGCCGCGCCCAGCACCGTGCACGGCTCGACGAGCAGCCGACCCAGGTGGAGCCCGACGCGCTGGCGGCGCAGCGCGACGCGGTGCTGGCGCTGTGGCAGGCCGTGTTCGGCGCCGCCGATGACGCGCCGAAGTTGCCGCCGGGCACGGTGAACGGTTGAACCGTTCGGCGCTTGCCTGGCTCGGGCTGGCCGCGCTGCTGGCGGTGGGCGCGCTGCTGGCCTGGCCGCTGCCGCGCGCAGCGCTCGACTGGCAACCGGCCCTCGCTTTCACGCAACCCTGGCGCGCATTCAGCGCCGCGGCGGTGCACTACAGCGGCCTGCACCTGGGCGCCAACCTGCTTGGCACCGCGCTGGTGGCGGCGCTGGGCCTGGTCGCCCGGGTGCCGATGCGCAT
Organism: Methylibium sp.; assembly: GCA_031414975.1. GTDB lineage: Bacteria > Pseudomonadota > Gammaproteobacteria > Burkholderiales > Burkholderiaceae_C > LGRD01. The sequence continues at coordinate 2,087 of JANOQS010000268.1, forward strand.
GGTGTGGGCTTGGGGCCTGGCCTGGCCGCTGACGCAGTTCGGCCTGCTGCTCAAGCCGGAGCTGCTGCACTACGGCGGGCTGTCGGGCGTGCTGCACGCGGGTGTCGCGGCGGCGTCGCTGTACCTGGTGGTGCGCGGCGCGGGCGCGCAACGCTGGATCGGCGCGGCGATCCTGGCCGGCGCCTGTATCAAGGTGATCGGCGAAACGCCCTGGGGCGCGCCTTTGCGGCACGGCGGCGGCTGGGACATTGCGGTCGCGCCGTTGGCGCACGCCACCGGGCTGGTCGCGGGGCTGCTGTGCGCGGCAGTGGCCGAGGTCGTCGCCGGCCGGCGTCGGAAGCCTCAGCCGCGGATGCGCCGCACCAGTGACGTGGTCGAATAACCGTCGACGAAGGGCAACGCCCGCGCGTCGCCGCCCCAACTGCGCACGCAGCGGGTTTCTTCGAGCGTCTCGATGTCGTAGTCGCCGCCCTTCACGTAAAGCTGCGGGCGCAGGCGCTTGAGCAGCTCGACCGGCGTGGCTTCGTCGAACAGCACGACCAGACTGACGCTCTCCAGCGCGGCCAGCACGCAGGCGCGGTCGGCTTCATTGTTCAGCGGCCGGTCCGGGCCCTTGCCCATGCCGCGCGCAGAAGCGTTGCTGTTCAGCCCGATCACCAGGCTGCCGCCGAGCGCGCGCGCCTGCGCGAGGTAACTCACGTGGCCGCGGTGCAGGATGTCGAACACACCGTTGGTGAACACCACCGGCTGCGCCAGCGCCGCCACGCGCGCCGGTGCGTCGGCGGGGGCGCAGAGTTTGTCGAGGAAGGAAGGCATCGCGAGATTGTCACCTTGGTGGCACGGGGCGCAACGCACGCGCTCTAGACTGCTGGCTCGACCATCCATTCGAACCAGGAGTCAGACATGATCGTGCTGTGCGGATCCAGCATCTCGAATTACTACAACAAGGTCAAGTTCGCGCTGCTGGAAAAGGGCGTGCCGTTCACCGAAGAGCTGGTGGCGACCAAGAGCACCGATGAAGCGGTGCTGTCGTGCACGCCGCTGGGCAAGATCCCGTTCATCCGCACCGAACACGGCGCGCTGTGCGAAAGCCAGGCGATCCTGGACTACCTCGAAGCGGCCTACCCGACCCCGCCGCTGATGCCCGCCGACCCGTGGGCGGCCGCCAAGGTGCGCGAGCTGATCACCTTCATCGACCTGCACCTCGAACTGGTGGTGCGCGAGCTCTACGGCAAGGCCTTCTTCGGTGGCGAGATCAGCGAGGGCAACGCAGCCCGCGTGCGCAAGCAGCTCGAGAAGAACCTGGCCGCTTTCAAGCGCCTGGCGAAGTTCGCGCCCTATGTGGCGGGTGACACCTTCACGCAGGCCGACTGCGCTGCCTGGGCCAGCCTGCCGCTGCTGCCGATGGCGACCAAGCGCATCTACGGTGAAGACCTGCTGGCCGCCGCCGGCATCGACTGGAAACCCTACAGCCAGTTGATCGGCGCGCGGCCGAGTGCGCAGAAGGTGCTGGCCGATCGCAAGGCCGACCAGGAACGCGCCGCGGCGCGGCCCTGAGCACTCGCCGCGTCAGGCGGGCGAAGCCGCCGGCTTGACGGGCGTGTTGGCAGCCGCCGCCACCGCCGCCGTCACTTCCTTGCGGTAGCGATTGAGCTCCTGCACGCTGCCGAAGCTGCGCTCCAGCAGCAGGCTCATGTTGTGCAGGATGCGCTCGACGACCTTGGTTTCCCAGGCCGCGTCGAACTGGATCTGCTTGTCGAGCCAGCGCTCCAGCCACTCGGGGTTGGGCAGGCGGCTTTGCACCGTGTCGCGCGGAAACAGGCTTGCGTTGACGTGCAGGTTGGTCGGGTGCAGCGCCTGCGCAGTGCGGCGCGCGCTGGCCATCAGCACGCCGACCTTGGCGAACGCGGCCTTGGCTTCGTCGCCGAACTTCTGCAAAGCGCGCTTCATGTAGCGCAGGTAGGCGCCGCCGTGGCGGGCTTCGTCGCGCGCCAGGGTTTCGTAGATGGCCTTGATGACGGGCTCGGAGTGCCACTCGGCCGCGCGACGGTACCAGTGGTTCAGGCGGATCTCGCCGCAGAAATGCAGCATCAGCGTTTCCAGCGCGGGCGCGGGGTCGAACTCGAAACGCACCTCGTGCAACTCGGCTTCGGTCGGCACCAGCTCGGGGCGGTAGCGGCGCAGGTACTCCATCAGCACCAGCGAGTGCTTCTGCTCTTCGAAGAACCACACGCTCATGAAGGCCGAGAAGTCGCTGTCGTCGCGGTTGTCGCGCAGGAACATCTCGGTCGCCGGCAACGCCGCCCACTCGGTGATGGCGTTCATCTTGATCGTCTGGGCCTGCTCTTCGCTGAGCTTGGAAGCGTCGAACTGGTCCCAGGGAATGTCCTTGTCCATGTTCCAGCGCACGGCTTCGAGTTGTTTGAAAAGTTCGGGATAGAGCATGGTGAGGCCCTTTGGTTTGCCGGCGGATTCTAGACCGCGATGTACGACAGCCCGGGCAATGTGCGAGTCGCGCAGGGGGCCTCTGGCGCGCGCTGCATCCGGTTCGCCACGGCGGGCGTAAGAGTACGCATGAAGACCTCGCTGGGCACAATCCTGGAAGGCTCTCGAGCCGCCCCCGATCAACCATCCCTGAGGCACTCAGCATGAAATTGCACCTCTTGCGCGCCGCGCTGGCGCTGGCCGCGCTGCTGCCGTTCGGCCCGGCGCAAGCAGGCCCTGCCTGCCCGGCCTTGCTGGACCGCCAGATGCCGCGCCTGCAGGACGAAAAACCGCAGAACCTGTGCCAGTACGCCGGGCAGGTGGTGCTGGTGGTGAACACCGCCAGCTTCTGCGGCTTCACGCCGCAGTACTCCGCGCTCGAAAAGCTCCACGCGCGCCTGCGGCCGCGCGGCCTGGTGGTACTGGGCTTTCCCTCCAACGACTTCGGCGCCCAGGAGCCGGGCAGCGGCAAGGACATCGCCGAGCTGTGCGAAAACACTTTCGGCGTGAAGTTCCCGATGTTCGTGAAGTCGCACGTGGCGCCCTCGGCGGCGGCTGCGGGCAAGGCAGTCAACCCGCTGTTTGCCGACCTGGCCAGGCGCAGCGGCAAAGCGCCGCAGTGGAACTTTCACAAGTACCTGATCGGCCGCGACGGGCAGGTGGTGATCAGCCACCCCAGCCAGACCGACCCCCTGGACGCAGGCTTTCTTCGCGACGTCGAAAAATTACTCGATGCAAAGTTGTGACTGATCGGTTATATTTCATACCGAGCAGTTCATGAAGCGTTTCGCTCACTGCCAGACAAGGTCTCCGCCCCAATGTTCGCTTTCGCACACATTTGCCCGCAACAAGGTTTTCCCTCCGATGCCTTTGGTGACGGGCGGGGTGCGCCATGAAGCGGTTGCCCCGCGTCGCGGTGGTCGGCTCGGGCATCTCGGGCCTGGCGGTGGCGCACGGGCTGGCCGGGCACGCTGAGGTCACGCTTTTCGAGGCGGGGGACTACTTCGGCGGCCACACACACACGGTGGATGTGCAGCTGGACGACATGACGCACGGCGTGGACACCGGTTTTCTGGTGCTGAACGAACGCACCTACCCGAACCTGCTGCGTTTGTTCGCCGAGCTGAAGGTGGAGATCGCCAAGTCCGACATGTCGTTCTCGGTGCAGGTGCCCGACCTCGGCCTCGAATGGAGCGGCAGTGACCTGAACTGCGTGTTCGCGCAGCGCCGCAACCTGCTGCGCCCGGCCTTCTGGCGCATGCTGGCCGACGTGCTGCGCTTCAACCGGCTGGCCACCGCGCTGGCCGGTCGTGCCGACCTGGAAGCGCTGGAACAACCCATCGGTGACTTCCTGGCCGAGCACCGCTTCAGCGCCGAGTTTCGCGACTGGTATTTCCTGCCGATGATCGGCTGCATCTGGTCGTGCCCGACCGACCAGATGTTGCGCTTTCCGATCGCCACGATGATCCGTTTCTGCCACAACCACGGGCTGATCCAGGTGGCGAACCGGCCGCAGTGGTACACGGTGCGCGGTGGGGCACGCCAGTACGTGCGCAAGATGCTGGCGGCGATTCCCGATGCGCGCCTGAACAGCCCGGTGCGCAGCGTGCGGCGCGCTCCTGGCGTGGGGTCAGGCAGCGGCGCGGCGGGCGTGTTCGTCAGCACCGACGCCGGCACCGAACGCTTCGACGATCTGGTGCTGGCCAGCCACAGCGACCAGAGCCTGGCGCTGCTGGCCGACCCGTCAGCGGATGAACGCGCCACCTTGGGCGCCATCCACTACCACCGCAACCGCGCGGTGCTGCACACCGACACCTCGGTGCTGCCGCAGCGCCAGCGCGCCTGGGCGGCGTGGAACTACGAGCGCGCCGCAGAGGGCTCGCGCGAACAGGCGGCGGTGTGCCTGCACTACCTCATCAACCGGCTGCAGCCGCTGCCGTTCACCACGCCGGTGATCGTGTCGCTGAACCCGCTGACCGAACCGCGCGAAGAGACCGTGCACGCCGAGTTCGACTACGCCCACCCGGTGTTCGACAGCGCCGCCATCGCCGCCCAGCAGCAGGTGCCCGCGCTGCAAGGCCAGGCGCACACCTGGTTCTGCGGTGCCTGGACGCGCTACGGTTTTCATGAAGACGGCCTCACGTCGGGGCTGGCGGTGTGCGAGGCGCTCAAGGCGCGCTGGGCCGCGGTGCCCAACCTGGAGGCGGCGTGAATACGATGGCCGCTCAAGCCCAACTGGGCACCGGCCAGGTGCGCCACACGCGTGTGCGCCCGGCGCAAAACAGCTTCACCTACGCCACCTACTTCCTGATGTTGCCGATGCGCAGCCTGCGCCGCGCGCCCAGTGAGGTGCTGGCGCGCAACCGCTTCGGCCTGATCAGCTTCTTCGACCGCGACCACGGTGACGGCCGGGCCGACAGCCTGGCCTGGCTCGACGAGCTGCTCGCCGGCGAGGGCGTGATCGACGCGGCCGGCGAAGTCTGGTTGCACTGCTACCCGCGCGTGCTCGGCTTCACCTTCAAGCCGGTCAGCTTCTGGTACTGCCACCGCTCGGACGGTTCACTCGCTGCCGTGGTGGTCGAGGTCAACAACACTTTCGGCGAGCGCCACTGCTACCTGCTCACCGGCAAGCAGGTGGCGTTCGGGCGCGAGTTGCGCGCCAGCAAGGTGTTCCACGTGTCGCCGTTCTGCGCCGTGACGGGCAGCTATCGCTTTCGCTTCATGTGCACCGGGCTCGAGCGGCATGCCAATAGCGCCACCACCGCCCACACCGTCGCGCGCATCGACCACTTCGACGCTGCCGGCCTGCTGCTCCAGACCAGCGTGTCGGGGCAGCTCCAGCCCCTGTCGCCGGCACGCATTCGGGCCGCCTTCTTCGGCATGCCGATGATGACCCTGGGCGTGATCGCCCGCATTCACTGGCAGGCGCTGAAGCTGTTTGCCAAGCGCGTGCCGTTCTTCCGCAAGCCGGACGCACCGCAGTCGTTCCTGACCCGCTGACCCGCTGACCCGCTGACCCGCTGACCCACCATGACCAGCCACACCTCTCTTGCGTCCATCGCGCTGCCCGAGTCGACCCCACCGGCCGCGCGCGCCGTGCTGCACCTGCTGAAGAGCCTGAACCACGGCAGCCTGGATGTGCAGTTGCCCGACGGTTCGTCGGCGCATTTCGGCACCCAGGCACCCGGCGAACCGCGCGCGGCGCTGCGCCTGCACAACTGGAATGTCTGCTCGGCGGCGCTGAAGGCGGGCGACATCGGTTTTGCCGAAAGCTACATCGCCGGCGACTGGACGACCCCCGACCTGACCACCTTGCTGACCTTGTTCGTGGACAACCGCGAGCAGATCGAGTCGGTGATCTACGGCAGTTGGTGGGGCTCGCTGCTGTACCGCGCCAAACACCTGTTCAACCGCAACTCGCGCCAGGGCAGCAAGAAGAACATCCACGCCCACTACGACCTGGGCAATGAGTTCTACCGCCTGTGGCTGGACCCGACGATGAACTACAGCAGCGCCTGGTTCGAAGGCGACCGCTCGGCCGACCTGGTGAACGCGCAGTGGGCCAAGGTGCGCCGTGCGCTGCGTGAATGCGGCGTGCAGCCCGGCCAGCGTGTGCTCGAGATCGGTTGCGGCTGGGGCGCGCTGGCCGAATGCGCGGCGCGCGAGTTCGGCGCCACGGTCACCGGCGTAACCTTGTCGTCCGAACAGCTCGCCTGGGCTCAGAAGCGTTTGGGCGACGCGGCGCTGCCCGGCACCCTGCGCTTCCAGGACTACCGCGACATCGACGACGGGCCGTTCGCCGCGATCGCGTCGATCGAGATGTTCGAGGCCGTCGGCCGTGAGTACTGGCCGAGCTTCTTCGAGACCTTGAAGACACAGCTCAAACCGGGCGGCAAGGCCTGCATCCAGAGCATCACGATCCGCGACGACCTGTTCGATCGCTACGTGAAGTCGAGCGACTTCATCCAGCAGTACATCTTTCCCGGCGGCCTGCTGCCCAGCCCGCAAGCGTTCCGCGCCGCGGCCGCGCAGGCCGGGCTGAAGGTAGTCAATGAACTCGATTTCGGCCTCGACTACGCCGAGACCCTGCGGCGCTGGCGCGAGCGCTTTTTGAGTGCCGACACACCCGTGCGCAAGCTCGGCTTCGACACCCGCTTCATGCGCATCTGGGAGTTCTACCTCGCATACTGCGAGGCCGCGTTTGCCACCGGCAATACCAGCGTCATGCAGTTCACGCTGCAGCGCGATTGAGCCCCGCCATGACAGACCAAAACGCCCGGGTCTCGCGCCGCACGGTTCTGGCCGCCGCGCTGGGTGCCGCTGTGGGCGGGCTGTGTTTGTGCGCGCGCGCCCAGCCGGCCGTGCCCGCCGAGGTGGCCGCCGAACTGCCCGGCGCGCGCCTGCTCGGCAGCGGGCGCTTGACCTACTTCGCCCTGCACATCTACGACGCGCGCCTGTGGGTCGGCGACGGTTTTGCGGCCGACAACTTCAGCAAGCTCCCGCTCGCGCTCGAACTGGAATACGCGCGCACCTTGTTCGGCAAGCTGATCGCCGAACGCAGCCTGGACGAGATGAAGCGCGCCGGCGGCTTCAGCGACGAACAAGCCCAGCGCTGGCTCGCCGCGATGACGCAGACCTTTCCCGACGTGAACAAGGGCGACCGCCTGACTGGCGTGCACCGCCCTGGCGAAGCCGCAGCGTTCTTCCTCAACGGCAAACCGCGCGGCGAAATTCGCGACGCCGACTTCGCGCGGCGCTTCTTCGGCATCTGGCTGTCGCCCCAGACCTCGGAGCCGAAGTTGCGCGCTGCCTTGCTGGGGCCGAATCGAGCCGGGTCATGAGCCCGCCGGGCCGCCACGGGCCACGAAGGGGCCCACGTTCGTGGACC
>JANOQS010000269.1:0-3976 GCA_031414975.1 Methylibium sp.
CATCTACAAGGGCCTGCTGCTGGCCGACCAGGTGGGCAAGTACTACAAAGACCTGGCCGATACGCGCGTGACGTCGGCGCTGGCGCTGGTCCACCAGCGTTTCTCGACCAACACCTTCCCCGAGTGGCCGCTCGCGCACCCGTACCGCATGGTTGCGCACAACGGCGAGATCAACACCGTCAAGGGCAACTTCAACTGGATGCGCGCGCGCCAGGGCGTGATGAAGTCGCCCGTGCTCGGCGACGATCTCGACAAGCTCTACCCGATCAGCTTCGAAGGCCAGAGCGACACCGCCACCTTCGACAACGCGCTCGAACTGCTGGTGATGAGCGGCTACTCGCTCGCGCACGCGGCGATGATGATGATCCCCGAAGCGTGGGAACAGCACCCGCTGATGGACGAGCGCCGGCGCGCCTTTTACGAGTACCACGCCGCGATGATGGAGCCGTGGGACGGCCCGGCCGCGATGGTCTTCACCGACGGCCGCCAGATCGGCGCCACCCTCGACCGCAATGGCCTGCGGCCGACGCGCTACATCATCACCGACGACGACATCGTGGTCGGCGCGTCCGAATCGGGCGTGCTGCCGATCCCCGAGAACCGCATCGTCAAGAAGTGGCGCCTGCAGCCAGGCAAGATGCTGCTGATCGACCTGGAGCAGGGCCGCATCATCGAAGACGAAGAACTGAAGAACCAGTTCGCGTCGGCCAAGCCGTACCGGCAGTGGATCGAGAGCGTGCGCATCAAGCTCGAGCACCTGCCCGCGCACGCCGAGCCGCAAGTGTTCAACGAGTCACTGCTCGACCGCCAGCAGGCCTTCGGCTACACGCAGGAAGACATCAAGTTCCTGCTCAGCCCGATGGCGCAGGCCGGTGAAGAAGGCATCGGCTCGATGGGCAACGACTCGCCGCTGGCGGTGTTGTCGGACAAGAACAAGTCGCTCTTCAACTACTTCAAGCAGTTGTTCGCGCAAGTGACCAACCCGCCGATCGACCCGATCCGCGAAGCGATCGTGATGTCGCTGGTGTCCTTCGTCGGGCCGAAGCCGAACCTGCTCGACATCAACGCCGTGAACCCGCCGATGCGGCTCGAAGTGCCGCAGCCGATCCTCGACTTCGACGGCATGGCACGGCTGCGCCAGATCGAGAAACACACTGGCGCCAAGTTCAAGAGCTACGAAATCGACATTTGCTACCCGCGGATGTGGGGCGCCGAGGGCGTGGAGGCCAAGCTCGCATCGCTGTGCGCCGAGAGTGTGGACGCGCTCAAGAGTGGCCACAACATCCTGATCATCAGCGACCGGCGGATGGACCGCGACCACGTGGCCATCCCGGCGCTGCTGGCGCTGTCGGCCGTGCACCAGCACCTGGTTCGCGAGGGCCTGCGCACCACGGCCGGGCTGGTGGTGGAGACGGCGTGCGCGCGCGAGGTCCACCACTTTGCGGTGCTCGCCGGCTACGGCGCCGAGGCGGTGCACCCCTACCTGGCGATGGAAACGCTGGCCGCGCTGCACAAGGAACTGCAGGGTGACTTGTCCGCTGACAAGGCGATCTACAACTACGTCAAAGCGGTCGGCAAAGGGCTGTCGAAGATCATGTCCAAGATGGGCGTGTCGACCTACATGTCGTACTGTGGCGCGCAGTTGTTCGAGGCGATCGGGCTCGACAAGGTGCTGGTGGAAAAGTTCTTCCGCGGCACCGCCAGCCAGGTCGGCGGCATCGGCGTGTTCCAGGTGGCCGAAGAGGCGATCCGCATGCACACGGCCGCATTCAGCGACGATCCGGTGCTCGAGAACATGCTCGACGCCGGCGGCGAATACGCCTGGCGCGTGCGCGGCGAAGAGCACATGTGGACGCCCGACGCGATTGCCAAGCTGCAGCACAGCGCGCGCTCGGGCAAGTTCGAGACCTACAAGGAATACGCGCAACTGATCAACGACCAGTCGCACCGGCACATGACCTTGCGCGGGCTGTTCGAGTTCAAGGTCGACCCGGCCAAGGCGATCCCACTCGACGAGGTGGAACCGGCGGCCGAGATCGTCAAGCGCTTCGCCACAGGCGCGATGTCGCTCGGCTCGATCTCGACCGAAGCGCACGCCACCTTGGCCGTGGCGATGAACCGCATCGGCGGCAAGAGCAACACCGGCGAAGGGGGTGAAGACCCGGCGCGGTATCGCAACGAGCTCAAGGGCATCCCCATCACGGCGGGCACCAAGATCAGTGACGTGATCGGCGGCAAGGTGATCGTGGCCGACTACGAGCTGAAGGCCGGCGACTCGCTGCGCAGCAAGATCAAGCAGGTCGCCTCAGGCCGATTCGGGGTGACGACCGAATACCTCACGAGCGCCGACCAGATCCAGATCAAGATGGCGCAAGGCGCCAAGCCCGGCGAAGGCGGCCAGTTGCCAGGCGGCAAGGTGAGCGACTACATCGGCATGCTGCGCTACTCGGTGCCGGGTGTCGGCCTGATCTCGCCACCGCCGCACCACGACATCTATTCGATCGAAGACCTGGCTCAACTGATCCACGACCTGAAGAACGCCAACTCGCGGGCGAGCATCAGCGTCAAGCTGGTCAGCGAAGTGGGCGTGGGCACGATCGCCGCCGGCGTGGCCAAGGCCAAGGCCGACCACGTGGTGATTGCCGGGCACGACGGCGGCACGGGCGCTTCGCCCTGGTCGTCGATCAAGCACGCCGGCACGCCGTGGGAGCTGGGGTTGGCCGAAACCCAGCAGACGCTGGTGCTGAACCGCCTGCGCGGCCGCATTCGCGTACAGGCCGATGGCCAGATGAAGACCGGCCGCGACGTCGTGATCGGCGCGCTGCTGGGGGCCGACGAGTTCGGCTTCGCGACCGCGCCGCTGGTGGCCGAGGGCTGCATCATGATGCGCAAGTGCCACCTCAACACCTGCCCGGTCGGCGTGGCCACGCAAGACCCGGTGCTGCGCGCCAAATTCCAGGGCCGGCCCGAGCACGTGGTGAATTTCTTCTTCTTCGTCGCCGAAGAAGCGCGCCAGATCATGGCGCAGCTGGGCATCCGAAAGTTCGAAGACCTGATCGGCCGCGCCGACCTGCTCGACACCAAGAAGGGCGTGGCGCACTGGAAGGCCAAGGGCCTGGACTTCACGCGCGTGTTCCACCAGCCTTCGGCACCGCCCGAAGTGGCACGCCGCCAGGTCGAAGAGCAGGACCACGGCCTGGCGCGTGCGCTCGACGTGAAGCTGATCCAGAAATGCCTGCCCGCGCTCGAGCGCGGTGAAAAAGTGCAGTTCATGGAAGAGACGCGCAACGGCAACCGCACCGTCGGCGCCATGCTGTCGGGCGAGCTGATCCGCCGCCGCCCCGAGGGCCTTCCCGACCAGACCATCTTCATCCAGATGGAAGGCACCGGCGGCCAGAGCTTCGGCGCGTTCCTGGCCAAGGGCATCACGCTGTACCTGATCGGCGATGCGAACGACTACACCGGCAAGGGCATGAGCGGCGGGCGCATTGCGATCCGCCCGAGCATCGAGTTCCGCGGTGACGCGACCAAGAACATCATCGTCGGCAACACCGTGCTTTACGGTGCGACCAGCGGCGAAGCGTTCTTCCGCGGCGTGGCCGGCGAACGTTTTGCGGTGCGGTTGTCGGGTGCGACGGCGGTGGTCGAAGGCACCGGCGACCACGGCTGCGAATACATGACCGGCGGCACCGTGGCCGTGCTGGGCCTGACCGGGCGCAACTTCGCCGCCGGCATGAGCGGCGGCGTGGCCTACGTGTACGACGAAGACGGGCGCTTTGCCGAACGCTGCAACACCGCGATGGTGTCGCTCGACAAGGTGTTTCCCGCCACCGAACAAGAGGCCAGTGTGCCCAAGACGGTGTGGCACAAGGTCGACGGCAAGCAGCAGGCCGACGAGGTGCTGCTGAAGAAGCTGATCGACGACCACCACAAGTGGACCGGGTCGCTGCGCGCGCGCCACATCCTCGACCACTGG
>JANOQS010000270.1:0-2022 GCA_031414975.1 Methylibium sp.
TCTCGCAGTACGGGCTGGCGGTGGCGGCGACCGCACTGTTCGTGTTCGTCTCGCAGCTCAAGATCAACGTGACGAATGCGTATGCCGGCTCGCTGGCGTAGTCCAACTTCTTCGCGCGGCTCACGCACAGCCACCCCGGCCGGGTGGTGTGGATGGTGTCCAACACCTTGCCGAGCGCCTGGAACACGTTCAGCTCCATCAGCATCAGCGCGATCAAGGTGTTGAACACCATCCACACCACCCGGCCGGGGTGGCTGTGCGTGAGCCGCGCGAAGAAGTTGGACCACGCCAGCGAGCCGGCATACGCATTCGTCACGTTGATCTTGAGCTGCGAGACGAACACGAACAGTGCGGTCGCCGCCACCGCCAGCCCGTACTGCGAGAACACCGCGTTGTAGGCCACCAGGTACATCTGCGTCGGGTCGACCGCGCGTTCCACCGGCACCGCGTAGCCCAGCGCCAGGTAAGCGAGCAACGCACCGGCCAGCATCTTCAGCACGCCTGGAATGACCCAGCCCGGCCCGCCGATGACCACCGCCGCCCACCAGCGAAAGCGCCGCCCGGCTTGCGGCTCGGGCATGAAGCGCAGGTAGTCGGCTTGTTCGCCCATTTGCGTGATCAGTGCAATGCCCACCGTCATCGCCGCGCCGAAGCGCATCAGGTCAAAGCCTGCCGGGCGCGCGCCTTCGGGCCCCTGGCCACCGTAGCGCAGCAGCTCCTGCAGCACGCCCGGGTGTTCGTGCAGCACATAGGCGAGCGGCACGATCAGCATCAGCAGCCACAGCGGCTGCGTCCACACCTGCAGTTGGCTGATGGTGGTGACACCGTGCGTGACCAGCGGGATCACCACCAGCGAACACAGCAGGTAGCCCCAGGCGGGCGGAATGTCGAAGGCCAGCTCCATCGCGTAGGCCATGATGGCCGCCTCGAGCGCGAAGAAGATGAAGGTGAAGCTGGCGTAGATCAGCGAGGTGATGGTGGAGCCGATGTAGCCGAAGCCGGCGCCGCGTGTGAGCAGGTCCATGTCCACGCCATGGCGCGCGGCGTACACGCTGATCGGCCAGCCGGCCAGGAAGATGATCAACCCGGTGGCCAGGATGGCCCACAGCGCGTTGACGAAGCCGTAGTCCACCATCAAGGTGCCGCCCACCGCCTCGAGCACGAGGAACGACGACGCACCGAACGCGGTGTTGGCCACCCGCAGCGGTGACCACTTGCGGAACGAGCGCGGCGTGAAGCGCAGCGCGTAGTCCTCCATCGTCTCGCGCGCGACCCAGGCGTTGTAGTCGCGCCGCACCTTGATCACCTGCTGCACCGGCTTGGTGCCCGCGCCCTGGCCCATCACCGGCGCGGCGCCCTGGCCCACCGGCAAGGGCGGGCCAGCCGACGAAGCCGTGACCGGTGCGATTGAACTCATGGGACCGATGGTACAAGTCGCATGCCAACGCTCTCTGGCCGGCTCTCTGGTTGCTGCTTTAGCATTGCTGGTACATGTCCTGCTACCCTGCCCGCCCATGGAACTGACCCCGCGCGAAAAAGACAAGCTGCTGATCTTCACCGCGGCGCTTCTGGCCGAGCGGCGCAAGGCCCGCGGGCTCAAGCTGAACTACCCCGAGGCGGTGGCGCTGATCAGCGCCGCCATCATGGAAGGCGCGCGCGACGGCAAGAGCGTGGCTGCGCTGATGAGCGACGGCAAGACCGTGCTGACGCGGGCCGACGTGATGGACGGCATCGCCGAGATGATCCCCGACATCCAGGTCGAAGCGACCTTCCCCGATGGCACCAAATTGGTGACCGTGCACCAACCGATCGTCTGAAGAAGGCTTGCAGCATGACCCCCGGCGAATTGCTCACCGACGGCCCCGACCTGGCCCTGAACCCCGGCCGGCGCACGCTGACCCTGGTGGTCGAGAACTCGGGCGACCGCCCGATCCAGGTCGGCTCGCACTACCACTTTGCCGAGACCAACGGCGCGCTCGCCTTCGACCGCGCGGCGGCGCGCGGCATGCGCTTGAACATCGC
>JANOQS010000271.1:0-6906 GCA_031414975.1 Methylibium sp.
TCCCGCTCCGGGCCCTCGGCAGCCGCCGCCAGTTCCTTGCGGTAGCCCAGCCGCACTGCCCCTTCGAGCCCCATCGCGCCGAACTCGCCGCTCGGCCAGGCAGCGGTCAGCAGCGGTGAATGAAAGCCACCCCCGGTCATCGCCATTGCACCCAGCCCGTAACCCTTGCGCAGCACCACCGCGAGCAGCGGCACGCGCAGGTGCGCCGCGACGACGAACATCCGGCTCACGTGCCGCACCTGGGCTTGCGCTTCCACGTCGGGCCCGACCATGAAGCCGGGGGTGTCCACCAGCGACACGAGCGGCAGCCCGTGGGCGTTGCACAGTTGCATGAAGCGGGCCGCCTTGTCGGCCGCGTCGGGGTCGATCGCGCCGCCCAGGTGGGCCGGGTTGCTGGCCATGAGCCCGACGGGCCGGCCTTCGATGCGCGCCAGCGCGGTGAAGATGCCGGCGCCAAAGCCGGCCCGCAATTCCAGCAGAGAACCGCTGTCGGCCACGAGTTCCATCACACGCCGCATGTCGTAGACGCGCACGCGGTTGAGCGGCAGGGCGTCGCGCAACAGCGCCGTATCGGCCTCGGCCCACGTCGCCGTGCGGCCCTGAAAGTACGCCAGGTACTGGCGTGCCACCGCCACCGCCTGGGCATCGTCGTCCACCAGCACGTCGATCACGCCGTTGGCCGATTGCACCTCGCTCGGCCCGATCTGCTCGGGCTTGAACACGCCCAGCCCACCACCCTCCACCATCGCCGGCCCGGCCATGCCGATGTTGCTGGCGCTCGTCGCGATGATCACGTCGCTGCAGCCCAGCAAGGCCGCGTTGCCGGCAAAACATCGGCCCGACACCACCCCGACCACCGGCACCTGGCCGCTCAGGCGCGCATAGCTCGCGAACGTGCCGATGTGCAGGCCGGCCACGGTGGCGCTGTCGGTGTCGCCGGGCCGGCCGCCGCCGCCTTCGGCGAACAGCACCACCGGCAGGCGCTGCTGCAGCGCAATGCCGAGCATGCGGTCGGTCTTCTGGTGGTTGCGCATGCCTTGTGTGCCGGCCAGCACGGTGGCGTCGTAGGCCATCACGACGCAGCGCGTCTTCTCAGGCCCGAACAGCGCGCCGTTGACGCTGCCGATGCCAGTCACCATGCCGTCGGCCGGGGTGTTGCGCACCAGGTCGTCGAGTTCGCGGCGGCTGCGCTGCGCGGCCAGGGCCAGCGCGCCGTATTCGATGAAGCTGCCCTCGTCGCACAAGCGCGCGAGGTTCTCGCGTGCGGTCAACTGGCCGTTCACGCGGCGCTTGGCGACAGCCTCGGGGCGTTTCGCGTCGAGCGTGAATGCGTGGCGCGCCAGCACCTCGCGCAGATCGTCGCGGAGCCCGGGCGTGGCCGCTGAAGGCGTGCCCGTGCCGACGTGCGGCACCGCCTCGCCGGCCGAGGCTGCGGCCAGTTGAATCAGCAGCTCGCCTTCGGCCACCGTTTCGCCCGCCGCGGCGAGCAGTTCGATCACCCGGCCATCGGTAGCGGCCAGGATCTCGTGCTCCATCTTCATCGCCTCGACGATCAGCAGCATCTGCCCGGCCCGCACGAGCTCGCCCGGCGCCACCTGCACCACCACGATGGTGCAGGCCATCGGGGCGTGGATTTTCATGTCCGGCATTCGAGGTTCCTCCAGCGACCGCACTGTAGACTGGCGCCCCGCTCGAAAGCCGAGCCCTCTTTTTTCTGAATCCCAGCCCCCATGACGCTCGACACCATCGACATCGAAACCGGCCCCAACCCGCGCGCCAGCATCATCGTGCTGCATGGCCTGGGCGCCGACGGCAACGACTTCGTGCCGTTCGCGCAGGAGCTGCGGCTCGGCGCTGTGGGCCCGGTGCGCTTCGTGTTTCCGCATGCGCCGACGCGGCCCGTCACGCTCAATGGCGGCTACGTGATGCGCGCCTGGTACGACATCCTCGGCACCGACCTGGCAAGGCGCGAAGACGAGGCCGGGCTGCGCGAGTCGCAAGCGTCCATCGAGGCCTTGATCGCCCGTGAAGTGGCGCGCGGCATCCCGGCCTCGAAGATCGTGCTGGCCGGCTTTTCGCAAGGCTGCGCGATGACCCTGATGACCGGCCTGCGCCAGGCCGAGCCACTGGCCGGGCTGGCCGGCCTGTCGGGCTACCTGCCGCTGGCGGCGACCACGGCGCAAGAGCGCCGCCCGGCAAGCCTCCCGGTGCCGATCTTCCTGGCCCACGGGCGCAGCGATCCGATGATCGCGCTGGCCCGCGCCACCGCCTCGCGCGACGCCTTGCTGGCGCTCGGCCATACCGTCGAGTGGCACGAGTACCCGATGCCCCATTCGGTCTGTGCCGAAGAGGTGGCGGACTTGAACCGCTGGTTGCTGATGGTGTTGGCTTGAGCCAACGCCTGCCGTTGGCGAATGTGAATTTCGCACAAGGCGCCGCGGTCAGATTCACCCCCTGAGGGGCCCGGCTTTTCCTATTCTTTGTCCCAGAGGCCCGCGTTGCTGGCCCAACAAAGGGAGAGAGAAAATGGAACTCAGCTACATCGCCGAACGGACCTGGCAAACGACCCCCGCCGCCCCGATTCGGGCTTTCAACGCCAGCAGCAGCTCAGCCCTGCTGACACGCGTTCTGGACGAAATCGACTACGGCATGCTGGTGGTCTCGGCCAACGGCGCGCTGCGCTACTCCAACCAGCTCGCCCGCCAGGAGCTGCAAAGCAGCGGGCCGCTGGGCATGGCCCAGGGCCAACTGCGGGCCCACCAGCCGTCCGACCAGTGCCAGCTTCAACTGGCGCTCGCCGACGCGGTGCGCGGGCGACGCCGGCTCATCACGCTCGGCCACAACGGTGCCTCGATCTCGATCGCCGTGTTGCCGATGCCGGGCGACGACGAAGACGACAACGGCGAAACGCTGGCCCTGCTGACCTTCGGCAAGCGCCAACCCTGCGAAACGCTGACGGTGGACTTCTACTCGCGCACACAGGGCCTGACCGGCGCTGAAGCGCGCGTGCTGCAGGCGCTGTGCAACGGCGCCAAGCCGAAAGAAATTGCGGCCCAGTGCGACGTGGCCATCTCCACCGTGCGCTCGCACATCTGCAGCATCCGCGTGAAGACGCAGACGGCCAACATCCGCGAGCTGGTCGACCGGGTGGCCAAGCTGCCGCCGATCACGCCGGCGATGAAAGCCGTGCGGACCCATTGAACCGGGGGAAAAGCAAGCGGGGCAAAGAAAAACAAGCACCCCGCACCGAGGAGGGCGCAGGCGGCGCCGGTTCGACCCCCCCAAGGGTCGGCCGGCGCCGGGCCGCGCCGGGCCGCACCAGGTTATGCCGGGTTATGCCGATCAGCGGGCCGCGGCACGCCGCGTGCTAGAGTTTTCGCCACTCCCGCCGGTTTTCGCGCCGTTTTCGACCCGAGCCGTGGGGGTGTTGCCTGCTCCCCATGGAACCCACGCCCGCGCTTCCCGCCGATCTGCTGACCGAACTGCCCGCACCACTGCGCACCCTGGCCTCCCGCGGCGTGCCGCACCGCTACCCCAAAGACACCCTGCTGATCCACGAAGGCGATCACAGCGACACGCTGTTCGTCATTCTGTCGGGCAAGGTCAAGGCCTATTCCACCGACGACCGTGACCGCGAGATCGTCTACGGCATCTACGGCCCGGGCGAGTACTTGGGCGAGATGAGCCTGGACGGTGGCCCTCGTTCGGCCTCGGTCAAGACCCTGGAGAGCACGGCTTGCGTGGTGATTGCGCGCCACACCTTGCGCGAGCACATTGCCGCCAACCCGGAGTTTGCGTTCGAGCTGCTTGGGCGCGTGATCCACCGCGCCCGCCTGGCCACCCAAAGTGCGCGCAGCATGGCGCTGCTCGACGTGTACGGCAGAGTTGCCGGGCTGCTGAACGAGCTGGCCGTGCGGCAGGCCGACGGCACGCGCCTGATCGAGAGCTGCCCGACGCACAAGGACATCGCCAGCCGGGTCGGCTGCTCGCGCGAGATGGTCAGCCGCTTGATGAAGGACCTGTCGGTCGGCGGTTACCTGCTGACGAGCGCGCGCCGCGCCGTCATTGCCCGGCCGCTGCCGCCGCGCTGGTAGCGCGGCGCTGGCTTCAACCCGTCTCGGTCAACCCTTCTCGTTCACCCCTTGGAGTCGCCCGGCTTGGGCGGCTCGAAACGCCGCGCCGGCTTCTCCGCGCGGGCGTACAGCGGCTCCACCGCGGGCAGGTTCTTGCCGATCTGCTTGATGCGCTCCTTGCCGGGCGGGTGGGTGCTGAGCCAGGCCGGCGGCGCGCCCTTGTTGGCCGCGGCCATCTTCTGCCACAGGGTCACGCCGGCGCGCGGGTCGTAACCGGCGCGCGCGGCCAGTTCCAGGCCCACCAGGTCGGCTTCGGACTCGTCGTCGCGCCCGAACTTGAGCGACAGCAATTGCCCGCCCATGTCGGCCGCCAGGCGCCCCAGGCCGCCCAGGCCGAAGATCGCCGAGCCGATCTCGATGGCGCCGCGCGTCGCCGCCGTCTTGCCCAGGCGCTCGCGCGCGTGCTCGCGCAACGCATGCGCCGCCTCGTGGCCCATGATCGCGGCCACCTCGTCGTCGTTGAGCTTCAGCTGGTCGAGGATGCCGTAATAGAACGCAATCTTGCCGCCCGGCATGCAGAAGGCGTTGATCTGCTTGCTGCCGATCAGGCTGACCTCCCACTTCCAGTCCTTGGCGCGCGGGTTCCAGCTGTAGCTGAACGGGATGATGCGTTCGGCAATCGCACGCAGGCGCACCACCTGTGGGTGGCTGTCGGGCGCCAGCGCACGTTTCTCGGCGGCCTGCTTCTGCAATTGCAGGTACTGCTGCGCGGCTGCCTGCTCGATCTGCTCGGCCGGCACCAGCTTCGAAAAGCTCGACTCCTTGCCCACCTCGACGCCTTCGCGCGCCTGCGCCCACGCCGGCACCGGTGCTGCCAGCGCCGCGCCGGCACCCAGCAGCGCCAGCGCAAATCGGCGCCGCCCTGGCGCCAGTGCGCAATCGCAGCCGGCGCACAGGGGCGCCCAGCGGTTTGACGGAGAAGACTCGCTGACGATGTTGTTCATGGTGCTCGGGTGAATAAAGCTGCGGCAAGCGCCTCAACGCGCGTCGGAGGCCGCAAGCATACGGCGCACCTGCGGCAGCAGAACGTAGGCCGGGAAGCTGAGCCAGAAGGTCAGGAAGAAGTAGTTCGCGTAGCCCATTTCCTGCGCGCCGATGCCGCCGGCCCAGCCCGCCACCGCGCGGCTGAAGGCGAAGATGCTGGACAGGATGGCGTATTCGGTGGTCGCCTTGGCGCGGCTGGTGATGGCCATCAGGAACGCCAGAAAGGCGCCGGTGCCCAGGCCGCCGGTGAAACTCTCCAGCGCGCTGGCCGAATAGACCATGGCCTGGTGCGCCACGGCAATGTCCCAGCCCTGCGCCGGCGCGACACCGGCCAAGGCATTCGGCACGGCGTAGGCCACCGCCGCGTAGCCCAGGTTGGACAGCGCCTGCCACAGCCCCAACACCCACAGGCCCTTGACGATGCCGCGCGTGTCTACATACCAGCCGCCCAGCAACCCACCGGCGATCGACAGCGCCAGGCCCAGGTTGACGCTGACCAGCCCGATCTGCTCGGCGCTGAAGCCGGCGTCGACCCAGAACGGCTTGACCATGAAGCCCATCGCCGCGTCGCCCAGCTTGAACAGCAGGATGAACACCAGGATCGCCACCATGCCCGGCCGCGACAGCAGCTCGACCCAGGCGCCGAACACCGGGCCCTCGCGCATCAGCTGCGCGCGCGGGTGCTTCGCGGCCGTCACCATCAGCGCCGCGCCCAGGAACATCAGGCCGACGGGAATGGCGCCCCTGAACCACCAGGTCTTGTTCCAGACCGCCACCTCGGTCCAGCCGACGAGCTTGGCGATCGGCGCCAGCGCCGGCCACAGCAGGCCGGCGAGCACCAGCGCCAGCGCGGCAATCCACAGCGGCTGGTCGCGCAGCAGCCGGATCTCGGCGGCCACCGTGCCTGAGGTGGAGACGCGCGCTTTCTCCGGCGGCGCCATCAGCGCCATCACCGCGTTGCCCGCGAACACCGCAGCGCCCACCGCGTACGCCAGGCTCCAGCCGTACCAGCCTGACAGCATCAGCACGACGCCCGCGAAGATCATGCCGACGCGGTAGAAGCCGATCCGAAAGCCGTTGGCCAGGCCGTATTCGCGCCGGTCGAGCAGCTCGATGGTGTAGCCGTCGGTCGCGATGTCATTGGTGGCCGACAGCAGGGTGAACGCGCCGATCGCGACCCACACCCACGGCCCGAACACGTTGGCGGTGCCCCATGCGAAGAACCCCATCACGCAGGCCATGCCGGCGTTGGCGGCGCTGACCCAGCGGCGGTGGTGGCGCGCCCAGTCGATCGCCGGTGCCCACAGGAACTTCACCGTCCAGGCCAGGCCGAGCAGGCTCAGCAGGCCGATGTCGGCCAGGTTCACGCCCTGCTGGCGGAAGTAGACCGGGAAGATGTCGTAGAAGACGCCGAGCGGCAGGCCCTCGCTGAAGTACAGCAGCGCGACCCAGAACAGCTTTCGTTGGTAGACGGGCGTCTTGTCGGCGGCGCGCTGAAGGTCCGCGGGAGGCTGGGTCATCGTCCCATTCTAGGGAGCCACCAAGGCGACGCTGAACAAGCCCCCGCGAGTGCGCGCGCCCTGGTTTGGGATGGGCTGCAAGGCGCAAACCGCAGCCATAGCCCCAGCTATGGCGAGGCCGAGCCCGGACACCCGCAGTCCCTGCGGACTGCGGGTGCCTGGCGAGGGGCAGGGCCTTCCGGCCCTGCGCGGCCTGCAAGGCTTGCAACGCCGCGGACCGCCCAAAGCGAGGATGCGCGACCCGCAAGGGACTTGATCCGCGTTGCCCT
>JANOQS010000272.1:0-12087 GCA_031414975.1 Methylibium sp.
AAAGCCGGTCGCCGGGTCGAGCCCGCCGCTCAGGGCAACGTTGCCGCCGACGGTCGTGATGGTCGCGCCGACCAGCGACACCACACCGCTGCCGTTTCCGTCCAGGTCGCTGAACAGGTTCACGTTGAAGGGGCCGACGACCCCCTCGCCAACGCCGATGGAGCTGCCCGCCGCCATCGTCACGTTGCCGTGCGCACGCAAAGTCAAGGTGGTGGGCGCTGCGCCGGTGCTGCGCACGATCGCGGTCTGGCCGGCCAAGGTGATGTCGCCGGCCGCGCTGCCCACGCCGGCCGTGCCGGTGGAGATCTCGACGCTGGTGCCGGCGTCCAGTGCGGCGGCAATGTCGGCCGCGCGCACGTTGGCGCCCGGGCCGGTGGGCTGGAAGCTGCCGTTGACGCCGATCGTGGCGGCGTTCGTGATGGTCACGTCGAACGGGTCGAGAGTCCAGGTGCCAGCCGTGCCGGTGGCCGCGCGGGCACGGGCGTCGAGCGTGGCCGCCAGCACCTGGGTGCCGACCTGGCCGGGGATCGTCAGGCTGGTGCTGACCGCCGTGCCCGAGGTTTCGATGCGCCCGCCGTTGCCGCCATTCGGGCCGCCGCGCGCCTGCAACGTGCCGTAGACCTCGGCGACGCCGAAGGTCGAGCGCGCGATCGGCCCGGTGCTGACCGGCACCGAGTCGAAAGTGGCGCGCGCCGCGATCGATCCGCCGTTGCCGTTGTCGGTCGCGTCGGCGCGCAAGATGCTGCCGGGCTCGACGTTGATCGCCCGGGTCGTGTTGTCCCCCAGGGTGATGGTCCCGCCGCCGGCCGGCCCGTCGGCGCTCAACACCGAAAACCCGGGCTCGCCGAAATAGGTGGTGACGTTGGGCGCCTGCACGATGATCTGCCCGCCCTGCGTGCCCGCCAGCGCGCTCGACGCGTTCAGCACCCCGCCCACCGTGGCGCTGCCGCTGGCGCCGGGGGTGGTGACGAGCATGTCGACGAACCCGCTCTGCCCCACCGGCACGAGCCGCACGGCCGGCGCCACGGTCAGGCTGATGCGCCCGCCGGGTGCGTCGATGTTGCCGCCGGCACTGACGAAACCGCCGCCGACCAGCGCCACCGAACCGCCTTGCGCGGCAGTGATCTTGTTGGCCGCGGTGTCGCTGGCGGTCTGCACGCCGAACTGGCCGCTGCCGGTCAGGTCGATGGCGGGGCTGGTCAAGAAGCCCTGGTAGTTGTCGATGAACATCGCCGGCGTCAGGTCGAGTGACGACGCGATCAGGCTGCCGACATTGACCTGCGACGTGCCGCCGAAGTACACGCCGAACGGGTTGACGATGAAGATGCGGCCGTTGGCCGTCAGGCTGCCGTAGATCTGGCTGTTGCCGCTGCCACCGACCACCCGGTTGAGCAGCACGCTCTGGGCATTCGGCTGCGCAAAATCGACCCGCGCTGCACTGCCGACGTTGAAGCTGGCCCATTCGACCACCGCGCGGTTCGTGGCGCTGGCCTGCTGCGTGACCGGCAGCACCGGGTTGGTGGGCGTGCCGATGGCCGCACCGACCGTAGCGTTGATCGGTGCCGTGGCATTGCGCACCGGCAGTTGGGTCGGGACCGGCTGCGCCAGCGCCGGCCCGGCCTGCGCGGCCAGCAGCGCCAACACCACCGGCTTGAGCGGCGGCAGACGGCGGCCCGGAAGCTTCATCGCGCACATGTTCATGCCGAATCTCCTAGAACGGCCTCTGGGCCTGGATCAGGAACCGCAGCCGGTCGTTGCCGGGTTCGGACAGCACCGGCTCGGCACCGCGCCAGCCCAGGCTGGCCTTGAACGACACGATCTCGGGCCGGGTGAACTGCAGCCCCAGCCCGGCGCCGGTCAGGATGCGTTTGTTGTCGTTGCCCGGCAGCGGGCGCTTTTGCAGCCCGCCGTAACCCCAGTCGTAAAAGCCGAACGCGGTCCAGCGCGGGTCGATCCACCAGCGCAGTTCGGCATTCACCACCAGCCCCTGGTCGGCCGGCGCCTCGCCGCCGGGGTAGGAACGCACGCCCTTGGCGCCGCCCAGGGTCAGCTTCTCGGCGTTGTCGAGGTTCTTGCTGGCCCACTGCCCGGCCAGGCCGACGAACGCATGCAGGGTCGGCGTGATCGCCTGCAGGCGCGTGATCTGCGCGCTGATCTTGGCGAAGTTGCCCTGGGTCGCGCGATCGCCCAGCGCGGCGTCGTTGGCGTTCACGTCGGCGCTGGCGATCGACAAGCGGCCGAACTGCAGCCCGAGCCCGGCGCCGTTGTAGCCGCCGCCCCAGAAACGGTCGCGGTCCTCGAACGACAGCGCGATCTGCACATCGTCGATGTGCTTGTTGGACGCCACGTTGACGGCGTCGAAGCGATCTTCCAGGCGCTTGTTCTCGAGCGCCACGCGCGCCGTCAGGTTGCGCTCGCGCTCACGGATCAGCGGGTACGACAGCGACACGTCGACAATGTCGGCCGAGCCCACCGCGCCGAGCAGCTCGAAGCTGCCGCCGAGCTCGTAGGTCACGCGTGAGTAAGCAGCACCGGCACGCCACGGCGTGGCTCCCACCGGCAACTCGTAGGCCAGGCGCCCGACCGTGACGCGCTGCGCGCTCGACACCAGCGCGCGCAGGTCGAGGTTGTCGCCCACGCCGAGCGGGTTGTTCCAGCGCAGCAGGCCGCCCAGGCGGTGCCGCCCGCTGCTCTCGCTGCCGTGGTTGTCGTAGTCGATCGTGCCGTCCAGGCGCGAGCCGGCGTCAACGCCGACCAGCACGTTGTGCTGGCCGCCTTCGGGCACCGGAGTCAAGACGGCGCGGGCGGTCACGCCCGGCCAGTCGTTCAGGACGAACATCGCCCGGTCCAGCCGCTTTGTGTTCAGCGGCGCGCCGGGCACCAGGCCCAGGTTCTCGAACACCCGGCGCGCACGCTCAGGGCTGATCGGCGGCTTGGCACCCATTTCGATCACGAGCTGCCCGATGCTCGGCTCGACGATGTTGATCTCGAACGCGCCGTTCTCCACGTCCAGCGCCCCCTCGGCGATGTCGGCCAACCCGAAGCCGCGCGACTCGTACAGGCGCTTGACCTGGGTGACCATGGCCGCCCTCTCGGCCGGCCCGATGGCGCGCCGAAGGTACGGAGCGACCACGGCAAAGACCTCTTCTTCGGCCACGGCCACGGTGCGCGGCAGGCGGATTTCGCGCAGCACGAAGGGCACCTCGCCGGTGCCCGCGCCGGCCGGCGGCGGTGGGGGCGGTGGCGGCGCTGCCGGCGCCTGCGCAACTGCCGCGCCGGCCAGCACCACCAGCGCCAAGCCGATGGCCGCGCCCCGGCTCAACGCCGCACCCCGCCGCTGAGTTGCAGGCGGCCGTTGCCGATCACATTGAACGGGGCCCAGAAGAACGGGTGGGCGAAGCGCCGGGTGCCCTGCACCTCGCGCTGCGCGGCCTGCATGCCCTGCATCAGGTCGCGGCCAGCGGCCAGTTCGCCGTAGAGCCGGTCCATCAGCAGCTCGGTCGCGTCGTCAGCCACCGGCCACAGCGAGGCGACGATGCTGCTCGCGCCGGCCGACAGGAACGAGCGCGTGAAGCCCAGGATCTCGTCGCCCTTGGCCACCTTGCCCAGGCCGCTTTCGCAGGCCGACAAGGTGATCAGGCGCACGCCGGCCAGCTCCAGCCCGTAGATCTCGCGCGCTTCGAGCAGCCCGGCTTCGCTGTTGTTGGACGCGAACAGGATGCGCGAGAACAGCGGGTCCACCTCATCGACCTCGGCGTGCGCGGCCACGTGCACCACGCCGGCCCTGTTCGCGTCGAGCTTGAAGCGCTGCTTGGTGGCGTCCTGCTGCAGGTACACGTCGCTCTGGCGGAACATCTGCGCCACTTTCTGCACCTCGCGCTCGGCGCCCGGCAGTGGCACGTTGCGGTCGCTGCTGGGGTTGCCGAAACCGAGCAGGGTGGCCACGCCGGGCGCGTCGCGCGCCAGCAGGTGCTTGCCGACTGCCGCCGACGGCCACACCGCCAGCGCGCTGCGCTCGATCAACCAGCCTCGCCCGTCGTGCAAGGCCTGGAACGGCAGGTAGTGCAAGGGGCCGTGCGGCACGACGAACAGCCGCTGTATCGACGGCATCTGGCCGGCCAGGCGCTGCTCGGCCTGGTTCTGCTCGCCCAGCAGCGTGCGGTACAGCCCCTGGGCCAGCGCGGTGGTGGTGCGCCGGCGCTCGATCACGCTGGCCCGAAAGGCGTCCACCTGGGCGGCCAGCACGGCCTGTCCGACCGGCAGCACCGAAGCCGACATGCCGCCGCGCTGGATCAGCCAGGCCACGCTGCGATCGTCCAGCACATGGAACTGCAACACCGCCTCGCCGGGGGCGAGCGATTGCTGCAATTCGGCCAGGCTGACGCGCTGGCCGGCCAGCGCATCGGGGGCGCGCTGACGAATCGAGTCGAGCAACTGGCGCGAGCGCGATGCTTCGGACAAGGCCCAGGCGGCCTCGAAGTCCTGCGTGTCCAGGCTCAGCGCGAGCGCGGCGTCGAAGATCTTCTGCACGTCGCCGAACAGGCCGGTCTTGAACTCGTCGCTCTGGAACTTGCCGCGCAGCTTGTCGGCCAGGCGCACCGCTTCGAGGTAGGCCGCCAGCGCCTCGGCACGCCGCCCGGCGGCCAGTTGCACGCGCGCAATGCCCTCCTGCGCCCACAGGCGCTGGTAGGCTGAATCGGCGCCTCGCCCATCGGCCGCAACCCGGTTGAACAGCGCCAGCGCGGCGGCATGTTCGCCGACGCCCAGCAAGGCGTTGGCGCGGCTGCGCAGGAAGAAGTTGCCCATCGCCGCGGCGGGGCCGGCGCCCACGCCGTCGAGCTGCACCAGCGCCTGGGCGGCCTGCCCGGCGGCCGTCTGCGTGTTGGCCAACGACACCAGCACGAGCGGGCGGAAACGTTCACTGGCCAACTCCAGGCTGCGCCGGTAGGCGGCTTCGGCGTCGCCAAACCGGCCGCGCCGCGCCGCCACGTCGCCAACGATCTTGTGGGCCGGCGCATAAACCTGCTTCGGGTCGTTGGCCTTGAGCGCGAGCGCGGCGTTGGCGTAGCGCTCGGCGTCGTCCAGCAGCCCGGCATAGTTGTAGGCGATCGCCAGGTCGCGTTGGGCGACTGCCTTCAGGTCTTCGTTGTCGGCCTCTACGCCCAGGTGCAAGGCCTTGCTGGCAGCGCGGATGCTCTGGCGGAACTCGCCCTGCTCGGCCAGCGCCACGGCGCGGCCGCAGTAGGTGTAACCGTCGAACTTGATCGGGTCGCGCTCGTACAGCGCCCTGCCTTCGACGCTGAGCACCAGTACGTTCTGCGCATCGCGCTGGCGCGCCAGCGCATGCGCCAGCGCACCGGTGGGGGCGACCGAATCTGGCACGCTTTGCAGCTGCGCCGATGCGGTGGGTGCAGCGAACAGAGTGAGCAGCGCAAGCAAGGCCAGCGCGATCAGGCGCGGCATTGTGCAAAGGTGGTTCTGAGGCGGCTGCATGGGGCGTCCAACCTGACGATGCTCGGCGCCAGGGCAGCGGCTCACAAGTGACCAAGGTGAGTCCTGCGTCCCCAACAACAGGGAGGCCCGCCGCCGCGGCGCCAGCGTCTACGGCACGCTGCGCAACATCGAGTACAGCTCGCGCGGCCGCACCGGCTTGAACAGCACCTGGTGGCCGCTGGCATGGGCGCGTTTCACTTCGTCGGCCGAGGTGTCGCCGGTGATCAGCACGGCCGGCAGCGGCGCGCCGTAGACGGCGCGCACCGCCTCGATCGCGGCGATGCCGTCTTCCTTGTTCGCCAGGCGCAGGTCCGACAGCACGATGTCGATCACGCTCGCATGCCGGCGCACCTCGGTGCAGGCCTGCGCGATCGAGCCGGCCAGCAGCACCTCGAAACCCCAGGTCTGGAGCAGTTCGCGCATGCCCACGCGGATGCTCTCTTCGTCGTCGATCACCAGCGCGGTGCGGTTCACATCGATCAGCACCGGCACGGTCTCTGCCCCGAGCACCATGTTGTCCATGTCGGCCAGTTCGGTGTGTGCCAGCAGGATGCGGAACACCGTGCCGTGCCCGGGGCGCGACTTCACCTCCAGCTCGTGGCCCATCAGCATCACCAGCCGCTTGACGATGGCCAGCCCCATGCCCAGCCCGCGCGTGCGGTCGCGCCCGGAGTTGCTGACCTGGTAGAACTCGTCGAACACCTTGGGCAGCTCGTCTTCGGCAATGCCGATGCCGGTGTCCCACACCTCCAGGCTGATGCGGTCGGCGCGGCTGCGTGCCATCACCACGATGCCGCCCTCCTTGGTATAGCGGATCGAGTTGTGGATCAGGTTGGCCAGCACCCGTTCGAGCAGCTGCGGGTCGCTGGTGACGATCCGCCCGCCCGGCTTGAAGCGCAGCCCCAGCCCGAGCTCCTCGGCCTGGCCGGCGCAGTGCATGTGCAGGCGCCGGAATACGTCGCGGATCGGGAACGACTGCAGGTTCGGTTCGACCACGCCGGCGTCGAGCTTGGACAGGTCGAGCATGGCGCTGCACGACTGCTCCAGCGCATCCACGGCGCGCATCATGTTGACCACGGTGGGCTGCAGCGGCGTGTCGACCAGGCTCTTTTCCAGGCTCGCGGCGAACAGCCCGAGCGCGTGCATCGGCTGGCGCAGGTCGTGGCTGGCAGCGGCCAGGAAGCGGCTCTTGTCGCGGTTGGCGCGCTCCACCAGGAACACCTGCTGGCGCAGCTCGCGCACCAGCGCGTCGTTGCTGAGGCGGGTCTGTTCGGCGTCGCGCAGCAACTGGCGCCGCTTGAAGGCAAAGAACAAGGTGGTGGCCAGCGCGATGGAGCCGAACGCGGCCATCAAGGTCGCCTCGTCGGAGCGGCCGAGCAGCGCCACCACGATCAGCGGCCCCAGCAGCGGCAGCAGCCACAGGCACACCGCCCGCCGGCTCGACGCCAGCACGTGCGCGCCGACCGCCGCCACGGCCACCAGCGCGACCACCATCCACAGGTCGGCGACCAGCCCGTTGTACAGCCCCAGCCACCAGGCCGCCGCGCCCCAGGCCAGCGCCAGCAGCGCAACCAGGCCGAGGTGGCCGCCGAACCACTCCGGCCACTCGGGCGCGGGCTCCGCCGCATTGGCCCGCCCGTGGCGCCAGACCTGCACCGCCAGCAGCGCCAGCACCCCCAGCGGCGCGGCCAGCCAGCCGAGCGCCGCGGCGCGGCCGCTGAACGCCCAGTGCCCGAGCGCGAAGACCAGCGCCGACGCAGCGAGCACCGCCAAAGTCAGCAGGGCGTGCCGCTGCCAGGGGTCGATGCGGCTGATGCGGCCGCTGCCAGCCGGTCGCTCAGGCGCGCTGTCGGGCTGGAGTTCGGTCGGCTGCCAGGCCTGGGTGGCGGCGATGCGAAAGGCCATGAGCCCTCGCAGAAGCGACTAGCGGAACAGGCTGATCAGGTGCGAGCGCGACTTGACGTCGAGCGCCAGCAGGATCGTCGACACGTAGTTCTTGATCGTGCCCAGCGACAGCCCGGTGGACGTGCTGATCTCCTGGTTGGAGCAGCCGAACAGCACATGGTCGAGGATTTCGAGGTGGCGCGGCCCGAGTTCGGCCACGCGGTCGTACTTGGACGACTTGGGGAAGCGCAGGAAACCGTTCGGCGCGGCGCTGGCCTGGCCGGTGCACGCCGATTCCTGGTCGTTGCGGATCAGCCCGATCACGAAGTCGGCCATGATCTTGGGCGCCTGGCCTTTGGTGACGTAGCCGATGGCGCCGAGCGCGCGCACCTGGCCGACCACGAACTCGTCTTGTGTGCCGCTGACGACTGCAATCCGCGCGTCGGGAAAGGCCTCGACGAACTGCTTCAGGCCGTGCAGGCCGCGGCAGTCGGGCATGTTCAGGTCCAGCAGCACCAGGGAGATGTCGGGCACCTCGCGGTACAGGTTCATCGCGTCGTGCAGGTTGGCGGCCTCCAGGATCTGCAACTCCGCCTCGGCGGCCATCTGCAGCACCGAACGAATGCCGATGCGAACCAGCTCATGGTCGTCCACCACCAGCACCTTGGCCATCAGCAAGGCCGGCGGTCGTGGCGCCAGGCCGACGAAGCCGGCTGGCGTAAACGCCGCAAAAGCCGGCTGGTCAGCCGACCAAGTCAGACGATCCATGACCAGTTCCCCTCGTTGTTTTGGCGTTTGACGCCCGGGTCGGAATCAACCCGCGGCGTCCTGACCTCCCGGCGAATGTAGGTGGAGGCCGCCAAAAAGTGCATCCCTCGTTGTGGGGAGGACAACAGAGTGTGTCACGGAACGTGATAAATCGCACCCCCCAGCTTCAGAGCCAGAAGGTGCGACGCCGCGGGCTCAGGCCGTCTTAAGCACCGGCGCGACAAACATCGCTTCCATCTCGCGCCGGGTCTGGTAGGCGCTGGTCGAGGTGTCCACCGCCACGTCGGCCCAGCTCAGGCTCTGGCCTTTCTTGACCGCCCGGGTGAGCTTCACGTTGTGTGCCAGGCCCAGCGGCAACCCGCCCAGGCGCGCCGAGGTGTCGGCCGGCAGCAATTTGCCCCAGACCGTGTAGCCGCCCTCGCCGTCGAGCAGTTCGCCGACGCGCAGGTCGCGCTTGGCAGTGGCCACCACGTCGGCGTTCCAGCAATGCGCCACGCCAGTGGGTTCGCCGCGCAGCGCCACGCTGGCCACCGACATGCCGACCTCCAGCCCGATCAGGTGCCAGCGCTTGTAGAGCGTGAAGTAGCGCCCGCTCGGGTCGGTGTGGGCGTTGTATTCCTCGAAGCAGTTCTTGATGTACTCGGTCTCGGCCTCGACCGTGACCCACTCGCCCATGCGGATGTCGTACGGAATCTCGCGGCCGTTGGCTTCGAGCGACGAGATCACCTCGACCATGCCCTTGCGTTCGAGCACGCCACCTTCGCTGATGGGGCGCGTGACGAACGGGATGTCCTCGACACTGGCCGGCGGGTACAGCAGGCCGTTGCTCGGTACCGTCAGGCCGGTCGCGTTGGCCACCGCGGTGCTTTCGATCGACGGTTTGGAGCCGTCGAGGAAGCTGTTGAACATCTTCGGGTTGAGCCCACCGCGCGCCGCCTGCTCGGGTGTCAGGCCGTAGTTGCCCCACACCGTCTCTGGCGTCGACTCGCTGAAGTGCGGCAGCCACTTGTGGCCGCGGCCCGCCGCCACCACCGGGAAACCGCAGGTGCGCGCCCAGTCCACCAGGTCGCAGATCAAGGCCGGCTGGTCGCCGAACGCGAGCGAGTAGATCACCCCGGCCTGCGCCGCCTTGCGTGCCAACAATGGGCCGCAGAAGGCGTCGGCCTCGACGGTGACGTTGACCACATGCTTGCGGTTGGCAAACGCCTGCAGGCAGTGTTCGACCGCCGCGACCGGGTTGCCGGTGCACTCGACCACGATGTCGACCGCCGGGTGCGCCACCAGCGCCTGCCAGTCGTCGCCGATGTAGGTGGCGCCGGTCTTCACGGCCTGGTCGAGCGAGGTGGCGTTGCAGCGCTCGGGCTCCCAGCCGACGCGCGCGAGGTTGACCTTGGCCGCGGCGGGCGACAGGTCGGCAATGCCCACCAGGTGAACGCCCGGCGTGCGCGGGATCTGCGCCAGGTACATCGAGCCGAACTTGCCGGCGCCGATCAGGCCGATGCGGATCGGCTTGTTGTCGGCGGCGCGCTGTTGGAGTTGTCGGTGCAGGCTCATACTGCGGCGACCTCGGAGAGCTCTTCGAGCGAGGTCTGCAGCGCGCTCGCCGGCAGGCCGTTCTTCCACGGCAGGTCGACCGGGTAGGGCTTCAGCAGACAGTCGTCGGGCAGACATTCGATCGGCGTGAAGTCGCGGTGCGCAATGAACTCGGGGCGCTTGTGGCGCCGGATGTGGTTGCTGACCGCGCACAGGCTCAGGTACACGCTGACCCGGTTGAACGGCGACAGGTTGCTGCTGCTGGCATGCACCAGGCAGCTGTGGAACAGGATCATCGAGCCGGCCGGCCCCTTGGGCGAGACGATGCCGCCGTTCTTTCCACCGGCGCGGTTCACCAACTGGCCGATCAGGTCGTTGTCGACCGTCCACAGCGGGTAGCTGGTGGTCGTGAGGTCGTGCTTCGCCTCGACCACACCCTTCTTGTGGCTGCCCGGGATGAACATCAACGGGCCGTTGTACTCGTTCACGTCGTCCAGAAAGATCGCCACGTTCATCGCGCGTTCGGTGGGCATCAGGTCGTCGTTGAGCCAGGTGCCGTAGTCCTGGTGCCACTGCCACACGTCGCCTTCGAAGGCCATCTTGCCGTTGATCTTGAACTGGTGCATGTAGAGCTTTTCGCCGAACAACTCCTCGACCGGCTCGATCATGCGTGGGTGGCGCGCCAGCTTGGCGAAGGGCTCGCTGTACAAGTGGGCGGCAAAGTTGGTGCGCACCGCATCCTTGCCCTTTTCGCGCACGTTGTATTCCTCGCGCCGGCTGTAGAGCTCGGGCACGGCGTCGGTCAGGTTGCGGGTCTCTTCGGGCGTGAAGAGGCCGGGGAAGAACAGGTAACCTTCGCGGTCGAACTGTTCGATCTGTTCCTTGCTGAGCTTCATGGCTTGTCTCCTGCAGTGAGTTTGAGGACGGTGGAAAGGCGTGCGGCCAGCGTCTGGCCGGCTTGGTGGCTGTGCTGGTCGATCAGCTCGACCGCCAGGGATTCATCGCCCGAGGCAATCGCCGTGGCAATCTGTTCGTGTTCGTCCCACACCGCCTCGCGCTGGCCGGACGACTGCAGCACCGCGCCCATCACCCGGCGCAAATGCGCCCAGTGCAATTGCGCGCTCTGCTCGATCAGCGGGTTGCCCGAAGCGGCGTAGATGGCAGAGTGGAACGCCAGGTCGGCGTCAATCATGGCCTGGATGTTTCGCCCGCCGGCGGCCTTGCGGCCGTGCTCGATCAGCCGGGGCGAGATCATGAAACGCTGCTTCGCTGCCAGCCGCGCCGCCAGTGCGTCGAGCGCGCCGCGCACCTGGTAGACCTTCAAGGTGAGGTCGGCGTCGAGCGGCGCCACCTGCACGCCTCGGCCGGGCGCGTCGAGCACGAAGCCGTCTTTCTTCAGCAGGCGCAGCGCCTGCAGCACCGGCTGCCGCGACACCGCGAGCCGCTCGGCCAGGTCTTCCTGCGTGATCCGTTCACCAGGGGCGAGCGAGCCATCGCTGATCGCGTCGAGCAGCGCGCGATAGACCTGGTCGACCAGGTCGGGCGCGGGTTGGAGCTTGACGAGTTGGGCGGTCACGACGGAGGGAGGCAATCGGTGGCAAAGGCGCACTCTGTATACAGAATACCATCATCCACCCCGACGAAGCAAGCCTGGCGTTGATGCACAGGAATGCCTCACCGCAGAGGCGCTGAGAACGCAGAGGGCCACAGAGAAAACACCCGGGAATGAACTGGCGTTGCTCCGCGACGCCGGGCGCCGATTGGGCGCGCCTTCAACTCCCGTGCGGGTTCGGCCCTCGCCACGCGCGCTCGAACGGCAGCCGCCAGGCATGCGGCGCGATCAGCTGGTGGATCGACTTCGGCCCCCACGAGCCTGGCGGGTACAGCCGCACCGGCGGCGGCGCCTCCAGCAGGTGGGTCGACACCTCCCAGAGCCGCTCGATGCCCTCGGCGGTGGTGAACAAGGTGCGGTCGCCGCGCATCGCGTCGAGGATCAGGCGTTCATAGGCTTCGAGCACCTCGCCGATCAGCCCGGTGTCGTGCATCGCGAACTGCAGGCTCAGCTTGTCCAGCCGCATGCCCGGGCCGGGGCGCTTGCCATAGAAGCTGAGCGACATCTTCGACGCATCCGCCAGGTCGAAGGTCAGGTGGTCGGGCCCCTGCGCGCCGACGCCCGAACCGGCCGGGAACATGCTCTTGGGCGGCTCGCGGAAGGCGATGGAAATGATGCGCTGCCCCTCGGCCAGGCGCTTCCCGGTGCGCAGGAAAAACGGCACGCCGGCCCAGCGCCAGTTGTCGATGAAGCACTTGAGCGCGATGAAGGTTTCGGTCTCCGACTCGGGGTCGACGCCGTCTTCCTCGCGATAACCGCTGTACTGGCCGCGCACCACGTCGCTCGGCTGCACCGGC
>JANOQS010000273.1:0-32496 GCA_031414975.1 Methylibium sp.
GCCCGCCTTGGCCTCGCCGTCGAACACCGTCACCTCGTAACCCAGCGGCACCAGGTCGCGTGCGACGGTGAGCGACGCCGGCCCGGCGCCGATGCAGGCCACGCGCTTGCCGTTGCTCGGGGCCACGCTGGGCATGCGCGACTTGACGTCGTCCTTGTGGTCGGCCGCAACCCGCTTCAGGCGGCAGATGGCCACCGGCTCGGGCTGGAACGCCTCGCCGGTGCCGTTGTTCTCTTCGACGCGGCCGCGCCGGCAGGCCGGTTCGCAGGGCCGGTCGCAGGTGCGGCCCAACACGCCGGGAAACACGTTCGACACCCAGTTGATCATGTAGGCGTCGGTGTAGCGCCCCTGGCCGATCAGCCGGATGTATTCGGGCACGGGGGTGTGGGCCGGGCAGGCCCATTGGCAATCGACGACCTTGTGGAAGTAGGACGGATTGACGTTGTTCGTGAGTTGCACGGTGGCCTCCTGGTCCGCGCGCACCGGTAAGGGCCGGCGGGGGCGGACTCGGGAGTCTAAGCACGTCGCAGCGCGTCGGGCGTGCGGGCTTTCGCGTAGGCCGACCCGGCTCAAGGACGCAAAGGACACATCGAGTACCGCGACCGCAAGTTGTCCATCGTGAGCCGCTTGGCCAAGGTTGCCGCAGTCATCACTCCAGCGACTTGTCGGCCCGCGGCGCTGCCTGCGCCACACCCGGCGCCCCCGCCGCCACCGGCAGATGTTGCCCCGCCGTGACGCCCATCGACAGGTACAGGCTCGTCACCGCTTCCACGTTCAACTCGGCCGGCTCGACCCAGGCTTCGGGCATGAACAGCAGCCCGCCTCCCACCGGCACCGGTGCGGTGGGCACCAGCACCACCAGGCAGCGCCGGCCGCCGACCAGCACCACGTCGTTGCTGGACTGCAGGCCCAGCACGACGGCGCCGTCTCGGCCGTCGCCGAAGTGGCACCACACCGGCCGCATCGCGCGTGTGCCTTCTTCGCCGCGCTGGCCCAGCAGGCCCACCAGCTTGTGCGCCACGTCGTACACCTGGCGCACCACCGGGATGCGCCGCACCACACTGTTGAGCACACGCGACAGCCCGCGCTGCAAGCCTGTCTCGACCAGGGTGCCCAGCGCCAG
Source organism: Methylibium sp. (assembly GCA_031414975.1). Classification (GTDB taxonomy): domain Bacteria; phylum Pseudomonadota; class Gammaproteobacteria; order Burkholderiales; family Burkholderiaceae_C; genus LGRD01. Next base: position 1,124 of record JANOQS010000273.1, read on the forward strand.
CACCGCCAGCAGCACCAAGCCGACGCCGATCAGGTAGCCCACCACCTCGGAGCCGGTGACGCCCAGGCCGAGCGCCACCAGCACCGAGCCCACCGCACTGTCGGGCCCGAGCCATCGGTACAGCAGGCTGGCGGCCCAGGCAAACACCAGCACCGTGGCGGCCAGCGGCAAGGCCGCCAGCACACCGGTGACGAACACACGCAGCAGATGGGTCCGGGCTCTTTTCATGGGTGAGTGTCGCCTACTGGCAAACAGCGCCGCCGCCGTGCGCGATCTCAACGCACCGGCGCCACCCGGCTGCGCAGCAGCACCACCAGCGCCACCAGCGCGCACAGCGCGGAGCCCAGCATCAGCAGCCCGAGGTTCAGCGCGCCGTCGTGCGTGAACAGGCCGACGGCGTAGCCGCCCGCGGCGCCCATCAACTGTTGCATCAGGCCGGCGACCGCGGCGGCCGAGCCGGCCAGCGCGGGGACCAGGCCGACCGTCCCGGCCAGGGTCGGCGGCATCATCAGCCCGTGGCCGATGCCGAGCAGGATGAGCGGCAGCGACAGCGCCAGCGGCGTGTTCAACCCCGCCAGCGCAAGGGCGAGCACGATCACCAGCCCGCCCAGCGTGCAGGCCTGCCCCAGCACCATCATGCGGGCCTCGCCGGCGCGTTGCACCAGGTGGCTCGTCAGGTAGTTGCCCAGGATGTAGGCGATCGGGATGCACATGATGTGGTAACCCACCCCTTCGGGCCCGACGCCATAACTCTTCAGCACGATGGGCGCGCCACCGAGGAAGGTGTAGAACGTGGCGGTGGTCATCGACAGGATCACCACGTACAGCAGGAAGGCCGGCTCGCGCGCGAGGCGGGCGTACGAGGCGAGCATCGCGCCGAACCAGTGGGGTGGTGCCGAGGCAGAGGGAGCCGCAGCCGCCGGCCGGGCGGGGTCGGGCAGGCCGCGCCAGGCAGCGATGAACACCCCGGCGGCCATCACAGCGGTCAATGCGAAGTTGACCTGCCAGCCCCAGCGCACATGGATCTGCCCGCCGACGATGGTCGCCAGCGGCGGGCACAGCCCCATCGTCATGCCCACGAAGGCCATCACCCGGGTGCGCTGCGGCCCCTCGAACAGGTCTTGCACCATCGCCCGGCCGACCACCATGCCGGCAGCGCTGCCGGCGCCCTGCACCACGCGCGCGAGCGTCAGAGTAAGCAGGTCACCGGCCCACGCCGCCGCGACCGAGCCGACGAAGGCCAGCGCCAGCCCGAACAGCAGCACCTTCTTGCGGCCCACCCGGTCCGACAGCGGGCCGTAGATCAACTGCAGCGCGCCGTAGGCCACCACGTAACCGCTGAAGGTGAGCTGCACGCTGGCCTGGCTGGCGCCGAAGTCGGCGCCCCATTCCTGCATCGACGGGATGCACAAGGTCATGGCCAGCAAGCCGAACGCGAACTGCGCCATCAGGTTGGCGACCAGCAGGCCCGAGGGGCGGTTCACGTCGGCCGGGGTCGGCGGCTGGGGCAGGTTCATGCGCTGCGGGACTGGGGGCTGCCCGGCCGGATCGAAGACCGCAGATGATAGAACCGGCCGGTCGCACGGGTGCGTGCCGCATCGCTTGCCACATCGCTTGCCATATCGCGGACCGGCGCATACACTTAGCCAAATGGCTAACCAAAACGCTCAACTGTCCGACGTGTTCTACGCGCTGGCCGACCCCACGCGCCGCGCCATCGTGAGCGTGCTCGGGCAGGGGCCGGCGTCGGTGTCGGCGCTGGCGGCACCGTTCGAGATGTCGCTGCCGTCGTTCATGAAGCACCTGTCGGTGCTCGAGCGCAGCGGCGTGATCCGGTCGAACAAGGTCGGCCGGGTGCGCACCTGCGAAATCCGGCCGAAGGCGCTGTCGCACGCCGAGCGCTGGATGGCCGAGCAGCACGCCCTCTGGGAATCACGAACCGACCGCATGGCGGCCTTTGCAGAAGCACTTCACCAGAAGGAGATGTCCCGTGACCGACCCCAACCCCGCAAACCCCGTCAACCTCGCAAACCCCGCCGAAGCTGATCCGCAGGATCTGATCATCAACCGCTTCGTGCGCGCCCCGCGCGCCACGCTGTGGAGGGCCTGGACCGACCCCCAACTGCTGAAGGAGTGGTGGTGCCCCCGGCCGTGGACCACCGAGGTGCGGGCGCTCGACCTGCGCCCCGGCGGCGCGTTCCACACCTTCATGCGCGGCCCCGACGGCAGTACCAGCGACAACCCCGGTTGTTTCCTGCAAGTCGTGCCTCAAGCGCGGATCGTGTGGACCTCGCTGCTGACCGGCGACTGGCGGCCGGCCACCCCGTGGCTGGCGTTCTCTGCCGCGATCTCGATGGCCGATGAAGGCGAGGGCACGCGCTACATCGCGCACGTGATGCACCCGGACAAGGCGACCCGCGATCGTCACGAAGAACTCGGGTTCTTCGAAGGCTGGAACACCTGCATCGACCAGCTCGAGTCGTTCACGCAGCAACTGCGCTGACGCCCGCGGCTGCCTGCGGCTGCCCTTTGGAAGCGCGCGTCGGCAGCGCCCGTCAGTCGTGCAGCGCCGACAGGAACTGCTTCAACTCCGCCGTCTGCGGGCTGCCGAACAACTGCTCGGGCGGCCCCATTTCGTGGATGCGGCCGGCGTGCATGAACACCAGCCGGTCGCTCACCTTGCGCGCGAAGTTCATTTCGTGCGTGACCATCAGCAAGGTCATGCCTTCAACGGCGAGCGACTCCACCACACGCAGCACCTCGCCCACCAGTTCGGGGTCGAGCGCCGAGGTGATCTCGTCGCACAGCAGCACGGCCGGCTCCATCGCGAGCGCGCGTGCGATCGCCACGCGCTGCTGCTGGCCGCCCGAGAGCTGCTCGGGGCGGGCGTCGAACTTTTCGGCGAGGCCGACGCGGGCGAGCAGCTTTTTCGCCGTCTCGACCGCATCCGCCGAGTTCTTCTTCTTCACCAAGGTCGGCGCCAGCATCACGTTGCGGCCCACGCTCAGGTGCGGAAACAGGTTGAAGCTCTGGAAGATCATGCCCACACGTTGGCGCAGCGCGCGCATCGCCGGCGCGTTGCCGTGCAGCAGCGGCTGGTTGTCGACGCTTAGCTTGCCGTCTTCGAAAGTCTCCAGCCCGTTGATGCAACGCAGCAAGGTGCTTTTGCCCGAGCCGCTCTTGCCGATGATGGCGATCACCTCGCCGGCCTTCACGTCGAGGTCGATGCCCTTCAACACCTCGTTCGCGCCGAAGCGCTTGCGCAGGCCGGTGACCCTGACGATGGGTGCCGCTTCAACGAGCTCCATGGAGCTTCCTTTCGAGTCTGAGGCTCCAGGCCGAGATGGGGTAACAGAGGGCGAAGTACATCAACGCCACGCAGGTGTAGACCTTGAACGGCGCGAAGGTGGCGTTGGTGATCATCGTGCCGGCCTTGGTCAGCTCGATGAAGCCGATGACGGACGCCAGCGCCGTGCCCTTGACCACCTGCACCAGAAAGCCCACCGTCGGCGGCACCGCCACGCGCAGCGCCTGCGGGCCGATCACGTAACGCAGTTGTTCGCGCAGGTTCAGCGCCAGCGCGGTCGACGCTTCCCATTGGCCTTTGGGCACCGCGTTGACGCAGCCGCGCCAGATCTCGGTCAGGAAGGCGCTGCTGTAGAGCGTGAGCGCCAGCGCCGCGGCGACCCAAGGCGACACGTTCACGCCGAACAGCGCCAGACCGAAGTAGGCCAGGAACAACTGCATCAGCAGTGGCGTGCCCTGGAAGAGCTGCACGTAGCCGCTCACCAGCGGTTCGGCGCCGGGCAGCTTGGCAATGCGCGCCACCAGCAGCGCCAGCCCGACGAGGCCGCCGCCGATGAAGGCGATCAGCGACAGCGCCACCGTCCAGCGCGCAGCCAGCAGCAGGTTGCGGAAGATGTCCCAGAGGGTGAAGTCGACCATGGCTTCAGGTGCCGAAGATGAAGCGCGGGCCGAACCAGTTGAGCAGCTTGCGCAACAACATCGACAGCGCCAGGTAGATCAGCGTGGCGATGATGAAGGCCTCGAACGCGCGGAAGTTGCGCGACTGAATCAGGTTGGCGGCGTACGACAGTTCGGCCGTGGAGATCTGCCCGCACACCGCCGAGCCGAGCATCACGATGATGATCTGGCTCACCAGCGCCGGCCACACGCGCTTGAGCGCCGGCGGCAGCACGACGCGTGTGAACACCTGCGCTTCGCTCAGTGCCAGGCTCTGCGCCGCCTCGATCTGCCCCTTGGGCGTGGTGGCGATGCCGGCGCGCACGATCTCGGCCGAATAGGCGCCCAGGTTGATCACCATCGCCAGCACCGAGGCGAACTCGGGCGATAGCTTCACGCCTAGCGACGGCAGGCCGAAGAAGATGAAGAAGAGCTGCACGATGAAGGGTGTGTTGCGGATCAGCTCCACATACACCGCAACGATCGCCCGGAGCCACGCCGGGCCCTGCCAGCGCGCCCACGCGCACGCCGTGCCCAGGCCCACGCCGAGGGTGGCCGAGAGGGCGGTGAGCACGACGGTGACGCCCGCGCCCTTGGCCAGCAGCGGCCATTCGGCGAGGACGGCGGGGAAGTCGAAGGTGATCACGAGGGCGCGCCGGGCCAGCGGTCAGCGGTGAGCTTTGCCGCTCAGGGCAGCTCGCCGGCCGGCCGACCGAGCCACTTCACCGCCAGCTTGTCCAGCTCGCCGGCCTTCTTGGCTTCGGCAATGATTTCGTTGACCTTCAGGCGCAGCTTGTCTTCGCCCTTGCCGACGCCGATGAAGTTCGGCGAATCCTTCAGCAGCAGCTTGAACTCGGTGCCGAGTTGCGGGTTCTTGCCCATCAGGTTGCCGGCAACCGAGGCGCCGGTGGCGATCAACTGCACCTGGCCCGACACGAAGGCCGAGACGGTGACGTTGTTGTCTTCGAAGCGCTTGATGTCCACGCCGGATGGCGCGATATTGGTCAGCTCCTGGTCTTCGATGGCGCCGCGCGTCACGCCCACGCTCTTGCCGGCCAGGTCGGCCGGCGTCTTGATGGCCAAGGTCTTGGGCCCGAACACGGCCTGGAAGAACGGCGAATAACCGGCCGTGAAGTCGATGACCTTCTCGCGCTCCGGGTTCTTGCCCAAGGTCGAGATCACCAGGTCGGCCTTCTTGGTCTGCAGGTACGGAATGCGGTTGGCGCTGGTCACCGGCACCAGCTCCACCTTCACGCCAAGCTTGGCGGCGATGAGGTTGGCCATGTCGATGTCCAGCCCCTGCGGCTTCAGGTCGGTGGAGACGAAGCCATAGGGCGGGAAGTCGGTGGGGATGGCGATCGTGATGCTCTTCCTGGCCATCACGTCGTCGAGCGCGGTCTGCGCGAACGCGTTGGACCACGTGAGGGCCAACAGCAGCGACGCGGCGACTGCAGCCAAGGATTTTCCAAGCGGTGAATGAAAGGGCATGTCGGGTCCTCCGTTGTGATCGCATCAACGGAAGTGACCTAGCAAACACTGTGCCGGTGCGCCGGCGACGCGTGTCAGCCAGCCTTGAAGGGGTTTCGTATCGTCAGCGTGCGCTCGATGACCTGGGCGTGCTGCATGTCCTCGGACCAGAGGATCTTGCTGCCGGCAAGCAACGCGGCCGCGACGATCGACGAGTCATAGATCGACAGCCCGTATCGCTCGCCGATCTCGACCGCACGGTCATGCGTGTCCACCGAAACCGGCTCGACCGAGCAGACCGCGCGAATCGGGGCCAGTGCCTCGCGGATCTCCGGCCAGGACATGCGCAGCTTGCGGCGTGCCACGGCAGAAAATTCGTTCAGCACCTGGACGCTGATCGTTCCTCCGGTGGCGAGCAGTTCTTCGGCGCGATCGGCCTTGGCCGTGTCGGCCGAGAGCAGGTACAGAACGACGTTGGTGTCGAAGAAGGCCTCAGGCGCGCTCATTAGCGCTCATTCGCGTCCAGCCGATCGAACTTGAAGTCCGCCGGAAGGCGACCGCGGAACTTCCTCAGGCGCGCCAGCAGTTCGCGCGCACCGGGCGCCCTCTCTACAGCGAACGCGCGCTCGCCGATCACATGGATCTCGATGTCGTCACCGGCTTGCAGGTCCAACGCTTCGACCACGGCCGCCGGCAGGCGCACCGCCAGGCTGTTGCCCCATTCCGCGACCTTCATGACCGACCTCCGGATATACACAAGAACGTGTATATCCTAGATCAATCACCCCGTATTCCGCAACCCCGCCGCCGCGCCGATGCAGCGTTGCAGAGATCGGCGCTCGTGCTTCACAACAAGAGCCTGCGCGCATCCTTCATCAGCAACAGCAACTGCTGTTCGCGAACGGTGGAGGGCTCGAAGCCGAAGCGGCGATAGAAGCGGTCGGCCTCTTCGTCGATGGGGTGCGTCAGCAGCGCCCTGACGCCGGCCTGTTCGGCGATGACGACGGCGCGTCGGATGGCCTCTTGAAGCATGCCGATACCGACGCCGCGCCTCTGGTCCTGCAATGCGACCGCCAGCCGGGCCAGCAACACCACGGGGATGGGATAGCTGCCCATGCTTTTTCGCACGCGCTCGGGTGCGTCCACCGAGTCGACCTGCCCGACCGTCAGGCTGAAGTAGCCTGCGATGCGATCACCGTCGGCGATCACATAGCTCTTGGCGGAGCCGCTCGCCTGCGCCTGCAGTGCGTGGCGTTTGAGCCAGTCGTTGAGTGCCGGTTTGCCGCAGTCGAACGAATCCAGCGAATGGCTGCTGTTCAAGGCCTGCGGCGGGCCAAGCGCCATCACTTGCTCCAGGGCGCACGCCGGGAGAACAGATCTTTCAGACCCGCGTTGTCCTGTTCTGGCCGGTCGAGCAGGTCGAGAAAGGCCTGCGACTGGCTACCGGTGATCATGAACAGCCTTTGGTCGAGCAAGGTTTGCTCGGCGGCCTGGTAGGCGCTGTCGAGGATGAAGTCGGTCATCGACTTGTGCGCAACCTCTGCCGCCCGCCGCAAGACGGCTTCTTGCTGCGGCGTCGCGCGCAGCCCCAGGCGGGCGGACCGGGTGGCGGTCGTCATGGTGAACTCCTTGTCAACTTTGTACGCCATGTTAGTACATTGGGCGTACGTTGACAACGTCGGATCGACACGTCGAACCGCTTCACCCCGTGTTCCGCAACCCCGCCGCCACCCCGTTGATCGAGATGTGGATGCCGCGCTGCACGCGTTCGTTGCCGGGGTCGCCTTCGATCCGGTGGCGGTAGCGGCGCATCAGTTCGACCTGCAAGTGGTTCAGCGGGTCGAGGTAGGGGAAGCGGTGTTCGATCGAGCGCGCCAGCGACGGGTTGGACGCCAGGCGCTGCTTCTCGCCGGTGATGAGCGAGAGCGCGTCGTGGGTGCGCTGCCACTCGGCCTGGATCAGCCCGAAGATGCGCTTGCCGAGCTTCTTGTCTTCCACCAGCTCGACGTAGCGCGCGGCGATGCCCAGGTCGCTCTTGGCCAGCACCATGTCCAGGTTGGACAGCAGGGTGCGGAAGAACGGCCACTGCTTGTGCATTTTCTGCAGCAGCGCGAGGCGTTCCTTCTTCTGCGCCGGGTCCTTGCCCAGGTAGGCGTCGATGGCCGAGCCGAAGCCGCACCAGCCCGGCAGCGCCACCCGGCACTGGCCCCAGCTGAACGACCAGGGAATGGCGCGCAGGTCTTCGATCGCCCGCGTGGCCTTGCGCGAGGCCGGGCGCGAGCCGATGTTGAGTTCGGCGATCTCGCGGATCGGCGTGGCACTGAAGAAGTAGTCGGTGAAGCCCGGCGTTTCGTAGACCAGCTTGCGGAAGGCCTTCATGCTGGCCGCGCTGATCTCTTGCGCCGCTTCGAGAAAGCCCTTGGGCGCGCTCTTGGTCGGGTGCAGCAGCGTGGCCTCCAGCGTGGCGGCCACCAGCGTCTCGAGGTTGCGCCGGCCGATCTCGGGGTGGGCGTATTTGGAGGCGATGACCTCGCCCTGTTCGGTCAGGCGAATCTGCCCGTTCACCGTGCCCGGTGGCTGCGCCAGGATGGCCTGGTAGCTCGGGCCGCCGCCGCGCCCCACCGTGCCGCCGCGGCCGTGGAACAGGCGCAACGTGATGCCGTGCTCCTTGCCCAGCGCACCGAACAACTCCACCAGCGCGATCTCGGCGCGGTACAGCTCCCAGTTGCTGGTGAACATGCCGCCGTCCTTGTTGCTGTCGCTGTAGCCCAGCATCACGTCCTGCTCGGCACCCGAGCGCTTCATCAACTCGACGATGCCCGGCAGCGCGTAGAACTCGCTCATGATCGTGGCCGAACTCTGCAGGTCGCCGATGGTCTCGAAGAGTGGCGAGACGATCAGGTCGGTCACCGCGCCGTCTTTCAAGGTGCCGCGCATCAGCCCCACTTCCTTCAGCAGCAGCAGCACTTCGAGCAGGTCGCTTACTGTTTCGGTGTGCGAAATGATGTAGTGGCGCAGCGCGTTGCGGCCAAAGCGGCGCAGCATCAGCACCGCAGTCTCGAAGATCGCCAGCTCGCCCAAGGTGTGCTCGCTGTATTCGGCGGCGCGCACTTTCAGCGGGCGCGCGTCGTTGAGCAGGCCCATCAGCAGGGTGCGGCGGCTCTGCTCCGAAAGCGCGCTGTAGTCGGCCTCCACCTGGGCCACCTTGAAGAGTTCGGCCAGCACCATCTCGTGCTTGTCCGAGCTCTGGCGCAGGTCCACCGTGGCGAGGTGAAAACCGAACACCTGCACCGCCCGCATCAAAGGGTGCAGGCGCGGCGCGATCAGCGCCTGGGCGTGGTGCGAGCGCAGAGACGCTTCGATCACCCGCAGGTCGGCCAGCATCTGCTCTGCCGCGGCATACGGCCGCTGCGGCGCCACCGCGTGGCGCAGCGCTTCGGTGCCGGTCAGCTCTTGCAGGGTGGCGGCCAGGCGCGCGTACATGCCGACCAGCGCGCGCCGGTACGGTTCGTCCTCGCGGTGCGGGTTGTGGTCGGGCGACTCGGCGGCCAGCGTGCGCATTTCCGGCGTCACCGGGCTCAGGGTGGCCGAGATCGACAACTCGGCGCCGAGCTGGTGCACTTCCACCAGGTAGTAGCGCAGCACGGTCTCAGACTGGCTGGCCAGCGCCATCTTCAAGGTGTCGGCAGTGACGAACGGGTTGCCGTCACGGTCGCCGCCGATCCAGTTGCCCATGCGAAAGAAGTTCGCGATCTCGAAACCGGGCAACGCCTCTTCGATCTCGCGGTACATGCGCGGGATCTGGCGCAGGAAGGTGCTGCGGTAGTAACTCAGCGCGTTCTCGATCTCGTCGGCCACCGTCAGCTTGGCGGTGCGCAGCATGCGCGTCTGCCAAAGCTGGGTCACGCGGGCACGCAGCAGGGCTTCGTTGTCGGCCAGTTCGCGTTCGGTGCGCAACGCGTCGCGTTCGCCCACCAGTTCGGCGATCGCGCGTTCGGCATCGAGAATGCTCTTGCGCTGCACCTCGGTCGGGTGGGCCGTGAGCACCGGCGAGATGTAGGCGTGCTGCAAGGTCCTGGCGATGTCGGCGGCGCGGATGTCGGCCTGCGCCAGGCGCTCGAAGCTGGTGGCGAGCGAACCTTCCTGGTGGTGGCCCTGGCGCTCGTGGTGGTCACGCCGGCGCACGTGGTGGCGGTCTTCGGCAATGTTGGCCAGGTGCGAGAAGTAGCTGAACGCGCGGATCACGCTCACGGTCTGGTCGCCGGACAGGTTCTTCAGCAGCCGGTCGAGCGCGCGGCCGGCCTGTGCGTCGCGCTTCAGCCGGTAGGCCACCGAAAGTTGCCGCACACGTTCGACAAGTTCGAACGCTGCCTTGCCTTCGCCGTCGCGGATCACGTCGCCGAGGATGCGGCCGAGCAGCCGAATGTCGTCGACCAGGGGCTTGTTCTTTTCGGCGGCGTCGGACGACTTGTTGCTGATGGTGGGGCGGGTGGGGCGGGCGGCGGCTTTGGAGGGCATGGGCGTCTCGTTGTGGTCGCTTCGGGCGGCGAGGCCCGGGCGGATTGATCGTAGCAGCGCACGACGGCGCGCCAAGGCGCCAAGCAAGAGGCGCGCCTGATAGCATCGAAACATGTCCTCAAACCTGCACCAGCCCCTGCCCCAGCCCCTGCCCCAGACCCTCGTCATCGCCACCCGCGAGAGCCGCCTTGCCCTGTGGCAGGCCGAGCATGTTCGCGACCTGCTCCAGGCCCGTTTCGGGCTGAGCGTGCAACTGCTGGGCATGACGACCCGGGGCGACCAGATCCTGGATCGGGCGCTGTCCAAGGTCGGCGGCAAGGGCCTGTTCGTCAAGGAGCTGGAAACCGCGCTGGAACTCGGCCAGGCCCACCTGGCCGTGCATTCGCTGAAAGACGTGCCGATGGACCTGCCGGACGGCTTCGAGCTGGCTGCGGTGCTGGAGCGCGAAGATCCGCGCGATGCGTTCGTCTCCAACAAATACGCGTCGCTCGCCGAGTTGCCGCAGGGTGCGCGGGTCGGCACCTCCAGCCTGCGCCGGGTTGTGCAGCTCGGCGCGCTGCGGCCCGACCTGACGGTGGAGCCGCTGCGCGGCAACCTGGACACGCGCCTGCGCAAGCTCGACGAAGGCCAGTACGACGCGATCGTGCTGGCAGCCGCCGGCCTCAAGCGCCTGGGCCTGGCCGAGCGCATTCGCGCGGTCTTCGACCCGGCGCAGATGCTGCCCTGCGCCGGCCAGGGCGCGCTGGGCCTGGAAGTGCGCACTGAGGCGACCGCGCTGCGCGAGCGCCTGGCCGGCCTGGTGCACCGCCCGACCTTGCTGGCGGTGCAGGCCGAACGGGCGGTGTCGCGCGCGCTCGGCGGCAGTTGCAGCATGCCGCTGGCGGCCCACGCCGTGTGGAATGCGGGCCAACTGGAATTGCGCGCCACCCTGGGCCACGGGCTGGAGCCGCTCGCGCCGCTGCTGAAGGCCGTGGTGCGCCAGCCGGTGGCCAGCGAAGCCGAGGCGCGTGCGATGGGCGAGAAGGTGGCTGCCGAACTGCACGCGCTCGGCGCGGCGCCCTACCTGAGCGCGTTGCAGGCCGGCGCGGCGTGACCCCGCACGGCGAGCGCGGGCCCGGAAAGATCGACCTCAGGGACAGAGCATGAAGGTCCTGGTCACCCGGCCCGCCACGCAGGCGGAAGAGTGGGTGTTGCAGTTGCGCGCCAAGGGCATCGACGCGGCGGCGCTGCCGCTGATCGGCATTGCTCCCGCCATCAACACCATGCCGGTGGTGCTGGCCTGGGTGCAGCTGAGCAAGCGCAAACTGGTCGTCTTCGTGAGCCCGAATTCGGCCGAGCAGTTCTTTGCCGTTCGGCCGACCGGCATGTTCTGGCCGGCCCAGGCGTACGCGGCCTCGACCGGGCCGGGCACGAGCCAGATGCTGCTCAAGCTGGGCGTGCCGCGCGACCGGCTCATCGAACCGGCAGCCGATTCGACCCAGTTCGATTCCGAGTCACTCTGGACCCAGCTCGCGGCGATGGAATGGAAGGGCGCCAGCGTGCTGCTGGTGCGTGGTGACGGTGGGCGCGAATGGCTGTCGGAACAGTTGAGCAGCCGCGGCGCCACGGTCAGCAAGGTGGTGGCCTACCACAGCACGCCGCCCAAGTTCAGCAAGCCGCAGCGCGCGCAGTTGAACGCGGCGCTGGCGTTCCCGCAGCACCACCTGTGGTTGTTCAGCAGCTCCGAGGCTGTCACCCACCTGGCCGCCGCCGTGACCTTCGGCAACTGGAACAAGGCCTGGGCGGTGGCCACCCACCCACGCATTGCCGCGCGCGCGCAGGAGCTCGGCTTCAGCAACGTGGTGCAGACGCGCCCGGCCATCGACGCCGTGGCCGCCTGCATACAATCGTTGGCAACGTGAATGCTGTTCCTCCTTCTGTTGGCGAGTCTGTTGCCGCGCCTGGTCCCGAGATCCCCGTTCCCGCCTCCGTGCCCGCCCTGGCAGCGCGCCCCGCGGAGCCGGGCTTGCCGGGCGCGGCCATGAACCGCGGCGTGTGGATGGCGGTGGCCGCGGGCCTGCTGGTGCTGGCGCTGCTCGCCATGGGCCTGGCCTGGAAGACCGACCAGCGCGTGGCCAGCCTCGAGCAGGAACTGGTCAAGCGCCAGATGGACAGCGCCGCCCAGGCCACCGAAGCGCGCGTGCTTGCCAAGGCCGCCGAAGAAGGCATGCGCGACATGGCCGCCAAACTGGCGCTGACCGAAAGCCGGGTCGCCGAGGTGGCAATCCAGCGCAGCCAGCTCGAAGAGCTGCTGCAGTCGCTGTCGCGTTCGCGCGACGAGAACGTGGTGGTCGACATCGAAGCCTCGATCCGCGTGGCCTTGCAGCAGAACGCCATCACCGGCAGCGCCGAGCCGCTGGTGGCCACCTTGAAGCAGAGCGACGAACGGCTGGCGCGCTACAACCAGCCGCGCCTGGAGGGTGTGCGCCGCGCCATCACGCGCGACCTGGACCGCGTCAAGGCCGTCAGCGTGACCGACATCGCGACCCTGACCATCAAGCTCGACGACGTGGTGCGCATGGTCGACGAGCTGCCCTTGTTGTCGGCCGCCGAGCCGCGCAGCCGGCCTGGCCCGGGCATGGCCGCCAGCGTGGCTGCGGGCCGGCCGGTGGCAGAAGGTGCGGCGCCGCCGACCAGGCCCGCCACGCCGCCCGGCATCGGCACGCTGGCGTGGTTTCGCGACGTTGGCGAAAGCTGGGACGCGCTGTGGCAGCGCGTCTGGCTCGAAGTGAAGTCACTCGTGCGCGTGACCCGCATCGACCAGCCCGACGCGATGCTGCTGGCGCCCGAGCAGGCCTTCTTCCTGAAGGAGAACCTGAAGCTGCGCCTGCTGAATGCCCGGCTGGCGCTGCTGAGCCGGCAGTTCGAAACCGCGCAGGCCGACCTGAAAGTCGCCCAGAGTTCACTCGACCGCTACTTCGACAAGACGGCCCGCCGCAGCTTGCTGGCCGCCGAGCTGATCAAGCAGGTCGCCACCCAGGCACGCCAGGTCGGCGTGCCGCGGCCCGACGACACCCTGGCCGCACTCGCCGCAGCCGGCGCCGGAAGATGACGCACCCGGCGCGTCAGGCGCGGGGCCGCTGACGCCATGCGCGCCGTCATCTGGTTCGTGCTGCTGTTCGCCGTGGCGGTGGTCGCGTCCAGCACCCTGGGCACGAATGACGGGCTGGTCAGCATCTACGGCGGCAAGTGGCGCTTCGACGTGTCCCTGAACCTGTTCCTGCTGGTGCTGATCGGCAGTTGTTTCGTGCTGGTCACGATGATCCAGGCCGTCAACTCGCTGTTCGGCCTGCCCCAACGCGCGCGCGAATGGCGCATCGCGCGGCGCGACCGCAGTGCGCAGGCCGCGCTGCGCGACGCGCTGGTGCAGTTCTTCGGCGGGCGTTATGGCCGCGCGCAGAAGTCGGCCCAGCGGGCGCTGCTGCTGCAGGGCCGTACGCCCGAGCTGATGCAGGACAACGACTTCACCGTGCTCGGGCACTTGCTCGCGGCCGGCAGCGCGCATCGGCTGCAAGACCGGCCGGGCCGCAACGAAGCGCTCCAGCGTGCGCTCGACCTGTCGCGCGACAGCCCGGCGGCGCGCGTCGGCGAAGAGGGCGCGCGCTTGCTCGCCGCCGAATGGGCGCTCGACGACCGCGACGCACCGCGTGCGTTGCAACTGCTGGGTGAACTGCCGCTCGGCGTGGCGCGCCGCACCCACGCGCTGCGCCTGAAGCTGCTTGCGTCACGCCTGGGCCAGCAGCCGCAAGAGGCGCTGAAGACCGCGCGCCTGCTCGCCAAGCACCAGGCGTTTTCCAAGGGCGCGGCGCAGGGTTTGCTGCGTGCGCTCGCTTTCGAAGCGCTCGACACGGCACGCGACGCCGACCAGTTGCGCCGCATCTGGCTCCAGTTCGACCCGGTCGACCGGCGCGACCCGTTTGTCGCCGCGCGCGCTGCCACGCGTGCCGGCGAGCTCGACGCGATGGACGATGCGCGCGGCTGGCTGCGCCCGTTCTGGGACCGGCTCGCCGAGCTGACGGCCGACGAGCGCGCCGTCATCGCCCAGGCCACCGCTGGCGTCACTGCCGGCCTGGGGGCCGAGTGGCTGCCGCGCCTCGAAGCCGCGGCCCAGGCCTTCCCGCGCGAAGGCGCGATTGCGATGGCGGTGGGCAGCGCTCTGGCCGAGCGGCAACTCTGGGGCATGGCGCGGCGCCTGCTGGAGCAGGCCAGTGCCGACCACCAGCTCGCCGCCCCGTTGCGCCGCAAGGCGTGGGTCGCGCTGGCCGGGCTGGCGCGCCAGGAAGGCGACAGCGCGCGTGCCGCCGAGTGCTTCGAAGCGGCCGCCCGCGTGGGCTGAGCCGGGCTGTGCCCAGCGGCGACTGCTATACTCCACGGCTGTGCGGCTGTAGCTCAGTTGGATAGAGTACTTGGCTACGAACCAAGGGGTCGTGGGTTCGAATCCTGCCAGCCGCACCAAAATTTTGCTTCTAGATCAACGGGTTAGCGACAAGCGTCGCTGGCCCGTTTCTCTTTCTGCGCGACCTGACACTCGTTGACGCGGCGACGGGGGCAGACCTGTACCCTGGGGCGTGCGCTCGCCTCTATCTAGGTCTCCGCCTGGGTTGCCGCTGCCATGCAGCGCAGCGCCGACAGAGTCGGCATCAGAAAGTAGCCGCCGCCCACAACGTGGGTGAAGCGCGGCAGGCCGGTCACGCGTTCGCTCAGCAAGGGGTCCTGGATCGTGAACGCGCGGTCCTTCTGGCCCAGCAGCGGGTCGCCCTCGCCAGCCAGGTCGCCGAAGCGCGGGTTGGCGATCCAGCGTTGCTGGATGAAGGCGAACTGGCGGTCGAGATCGGCGTTCAGCGCCATGAAGAACAGACCCTGTTCTCCGTTCTCCACGTAGGAGCGACCGCGGCGCAGCAGCCGGTGCCGGCGCGCACTGGCATCACCGGCCTCGGCGTCGTGACCCAGGCTGTCGCGCGGGTTGGCGCGCCGCATGTGAGCACCGCGCGGGCAGCCGTAGCCTTCGAGGTCGGCAGCGAAGTAGCCGAAGTCGTCGATGTTGCCGGCGTTGAACGGGCACAGTGGCGTGCCGTCGCGCCTGCGGCCGATCATGCGCTCGCCGATCGACGCGCCGTCGGGGCGCCGCGGCGCGGTCTTGGCGTGGTCAGCCTCAAAGGCCCTGAAGGCGGCAAGGTCCTGCCGGATCTGCCGTACCGCGATGTAGCTGCCGGCCTGCGCGAAGGGCTGCGTGCCCGGATAGCCGTCGAGGTTGGGCGCATAGGAAGGCTCACCATACTCGTTGCCCCACCCCAGCAGGAACTCGCCGGCGGCGATGCGGTCGCGCGCTAGCACCACGCGCTGCTCGCCTACGGCGTCGCCGTACTCGCGTTCGAGGTCGTCGCGCAGTCCGGCGACCGTCGGCTGGCTGATGCCGTCCCTGAACCCGAAGTGCTCGACCGCGTGGTCACCCCTGAAGCAGTCGGGGTCGGCCGCAACCCGCCGCATGTGCAGACCTGCGCCAGTCAGCGTGTCGAAGTCCAGCAGCGGGCAGCTGTGCCCGTTGACGGCGTCGGCCCAGTAGTGAGCCACCAGCAGGTGAACCACCTGGCACTGCGCGCGCTTCTCCGGATCGTCCGATACGGCGCAGTCGGCCCAGCGCCAGCTCTCGGCGTTGTCGTCGCCGAGCAGGCGCGCGCGGTCGGCCTGGCCCATGCCGTCGGCGAAGGTCGACGGGAACGGCTGGCTCGCCGAAGGTCGAAGGCCCAGCGCCAGCAGGCCCTCGTGGGACACCGCCACCGTCACCAGTCGCTGCCGGCGTACGGCCTGGCGCTCCGCGATCGTGTCGACGCTGACTACCAGCTCGGCGCCGGGGTCGACCAGTTGCCCCAGCCAGGATTTCGCCGCGGCGGCCTTGCCGCAGCCCACGGTCAGCAGCAGGTACTCGCCGTTCGGCAGGTCCTTGAAGCCGAAGGCCATGAGTGCCTGGATGTCGGTCGTGGGCAGCGGGGCGTCGCTCATGGGGCTGTTCATGATCCGAGCAGTCTCAACACCTGGTTGTCGTTCTGCGGCGTGCGTTCGCCGGTCAGGGCCTCGCGCAGCCGGGTGCAGCGCTCGATGTCCTGGCACGAGCTGTCGTAGGCGCGGTAGCGCACCAGGTGCGGCACCATGCTGGCGCGGGCGTATGCCTTGAACGCCTGCTCGTTGTGGCAGCCGGAGAGGGCCAGCAAGCGCGTGGGCGGAAAGTCGCGTGCCGTGGCAACGCCGGCGCGCGGCTTCAGCGTCGTCCAGCGCCAGATCAGGTTGATGCCTTGCGAGGCGCCGTCGATGAACTCGTCGAGGTAGCCGCCGAAATCGCCGTCGTAGTTGCTCACGAAGAGCAGCCGGCGTCCCTGCTGCACCAGGTGCCAGTGCGCGAACTGGATACCCTTCGCCATGCCCAGGGGACCGCGCGTATAGAACAGCATGCCACTGGCACCCACCACGTGCAGCCACAGCCAGGTCATCATCCAATGCGGGCCCCAGCGCCGGCCGCGCACGTCGGTCAGGCTGATCATGTGGTTCGCGCCACCGACCTGCTCGGCCTCGTTGGTGACGATCTGGCCGTTCAGCCGCAGGGGCGGGAAGGTGTGATTTTCAATCGGCCGGTCCGCCTTGGCGACGCTGCGCTGCAGCGCCGGCAGCAGCGTGCGCGCCAGTACCACGAGCACCAACACGAACAGGCCCGTCAGCAGCAGGCCAACCAGCACCCACAGGTAGGTCTCCACCTTGAATAGCTGCAGCAACAGGTCGGGCGCCGGGCCGAGCAGTCGCTGCACCAGCGCCGCCACAAGCAGGTGACCGATCAGCAGCACCGCCAACGCCCCCAGCAAGGGCAGGCCCAGCGGCCGGCGTGGCGTGCGCAGCACCAGCAGCGCGGCCAGGCTGCCGAGCACGCCCAGCAGCAACAACAGGTCCGCCAGCGCCAGCGCGCCCAGCGCCGAATGGCGGCTGAGCTTGATCTCAAGCCACACCGCGCTCGATGCCGGGGCCATGGGCGCCAGCGGGGTCAGCGGCAGCAGCAACAGCAGCGACAGCAGCAGCAGAATCAACGGCAGGCTCAGCGCAAAGAACCAGCGCGCCGCGCTGCTGCGCCAGATCAACAGCGCGGCGCCGAGCCAGGACAGCGCATAAGGGACCGCCGGCCCCGACGGGAAATGCGGTCGCTCCAGGCTGTTGTTCCAGACGGCGCCCAAAAGGTAGCCGGCGACGAAGGCGCCCGCGACCGCCACGCCGCGACCGACCCAAAGCGTCCAGGTCTCGTTGCGCAGCGTGCGAATCAGCACCCACAGGCCGGCCAGGACAAGCAGCAGCACCCCGATCCCGTTCGCCATGGGTCGCCACTCCGGGTGACCCGGGAGGTTCAGGTAAGCCACCACCAGCGCCACGTAGAAGACAAGGATGCCTGCCAGCGACGCGACGACCAGCGCCACGCTCACGGCAATCGTGCGCGAGAGGACCAGCCCGAGCGCGAGCACGGTGCAAAGCAGCACGATCGCGAAGACGCCGCCGACCGTGAACACTGCTTCCGCGCCAGGCAGTTGTCCCAGCGCAAGTTCCGTGAACCGGCCCAGCAAGGCCACGATGCACGCCAACAGCGGCAGCGGCAGCACCACCCACACCAGCGCCATCAGCAGTTGCAGCAGATCGGGCCGCGGCCGGCACCACCAGGAGCGCGGCGGCGGCGAGTTCATCGCGGCCCAGGCCGGGTCGTCGCGCAGCGCCAGCAGCAGCCGGTTGACGAGTTCGCTCGCGTCGGGCGGATCGGGGTTGGCCAGGGTCTGGGCGCGAATGGCGCGCAGCTTGTTGCGTGCGATGAAGAACCAGCGCTGTTCGGCTCGCACCTGCACGGCGCCGCGGTCGCGCATGCCGACGAAGCCGCCGGCGGCGCGGGCGCGATCCGCCAAGGACAGCAGTCTTTTCTCGAGCGCGGCGCGGCCCGTCGGGCCCAGTTCCGAATCCGCCGGCGTCTTGTACAGGTCCCACAACTCGTTCGGCGCTGCGTCGATCAGGCGGCTCACTGCTTCACGCGGTTCGATGCCGTCGTCGATCGCCAGCTCGAGCGCCAGCGAGGTCGTGTTGGGCTCGACCCCAGGCAGCTCGGCCAACGAGGCGAAGTGGACGAAGGGAAGGCGCCCGAACACAGGCAGCCAACACTTCTTCAAGGCGTCGCGGTCGAGCGTCGCGTCGCGGTTGAAGTCCTCGGTCACGAGGCACAGCGTCTGCTGCATGTAGGTCGACAAGCGCCTGCTCCCTCTCAATACCCGAGCTTCATCTCGACGATCACGGGCCCGTCGTAGACGCGCCGGCCGCGTGCGCGCAGCGGCGTGTCGCCGAGCTCCAGCAACCCGGCGAGCGCGCTGACCAGGATCTCGACCACCTGCTCGCGCGCCACGCAGTGGCGCGGGCCGGCGCCAAACATCAGCAGCCGATCCTCGGGCTCGTTGAAGTGGCGGCCGGGCAGGTATTTGCGCGGGTCTTCGCGCTGCGCCGCCGGGTCAAACAACGCGCCGATGGTCATCACGACCACGCTGCCGGGGCGCGCCGGGGTCGTGCCCGCCGCATCCGGGCCTGTACCGTTCGGGAACGATGCCTGCGTCGGCACCAGGCGGCCGAGCAGCGGGAACGGCGGCCGAAAGCGCAGCAGCTCCAGCACGTGGTCGCGCAGCTGGTCGCGCATGGGGGGGTACCCCGCGACGCCGCGATTGTTTGCCGCCGCCATCTCGGCGCGCAGGCGGCGGTACTCCTCCGGGCGCGCCAGCAGTTCCTGCATCATCAGCGCCCCGCCCTGCACGGTGGCCGGGTGGCCCACCCACAGCAGGCCCATCGCGTCGCGCAAACTCGGCGTGTTGCCCGGCGTGTTGCCCGGCACCGGCGTCACCCAGCGCCCGTCGAGCCTGAACGGGCCCGGGGTGGCCGGCGTCTGGCCCTGCGCGAACGCCGCGCCCAGCAGCGCCGCACTGCGCAGCGCGCGCTGGCGCTCGTCCGGCGGCGCGACGCCGCCGATCATCAGCTGCGCGCCAAGCCAGCGCGCCGCCAACAGCCACTCGCGCTCCATCGGTTCCGGCTCCGGCGACGACTCCGCCTGCAGGCGCCCCAGCGTGCGCTGCGGGTCGTACGCCAGCCGGATTGCGCACCAGACCAGCGGCGCCATGTAGTCTTCGATGAGGTCGAACGACTTCTGAGCCTTCAGCTTCGCCTGCAAGTGCGGCAACACGTTGTGCACAGCCTTCTGGGTCGCCTCGGCCATCTGCTCGGCCTGCGGCAGCAGCCGGTGCAGGCAGGCGCGCTTCTGCGCATGCTGCGGCCCCGACGGCAGGCCGATCAGGAAGGGCCCGTCCAGCATCACCGCCGGCAGATGACCGTGCGTGAAGTGGGTTTCGCGCGCCAGCACGTCGCGCACGCCGCGCGCACTCGCGACCAGGCCGGTGGCCGAGGCCAGCGCGCCCGAGCAGCGCACCAGCCGTGCAACGGCGCGCAGCAGCAAGGGCTGATGGAACAGCGCGCTGGCGATGCGGTAGACGAGCTTCTGGACCCAGTCCGGCGCCTCAGCCATGGGTTTCTCCCCCGCAGCGTTCGCCGGCCGCCTGCAGCCCGCGCACCGCTCGCGCCTCGACCCTCGCCATGCCGCACTCGGCCGCCAGCGCCAGTGCCAGCGCGTAGTGCTCGGCGGCCAGCGCCGCCTGACCGGCGCGCAGGGCCACGTCAGCCAGCAGCAGCGCGGCGCGCGCCTGGTAGCCGCGCTGGCCGTAGCGCTGGGACTCGCGCAGCGCCACGTGCGCCTGGCCCAGCGCGGCCTCGAAGCGGCCGGCCTCCAGCAGCACCGCAGCATGGGCGGCCGGGAAGTAGTAAGCGTTGTAGCGGCCACCGAGGCGGTCGAGTTGGTCATCGATGGCGCGCTCGATCAGCGCAAGCGCCGCGTCCACCTGACCCAGGCGCGCCATGGCCATGCACATGCGGGCCAGGATCGGCGGCTCCATGGTCGGCACGTCCTGCACGCGGCAGCGCCGGCGCGCATCCTCGAACAGGTTCGCCGCTTCCTGCAGTCGCCCCTGTTCCAGCCACAGGCTGCCCTGCACCCAGTCGAGCAGGATGTGTGAGTAGGCGTGGTCGCCCTTCTCCAGCTCGCGGTAGGCGGCGTCGCAGTGGGCCTGGGCGGCAACGAAGTCGCCGATCTCGGCCAACGCATCGGCCGAGAACACGTGCACATTGATTGAAGGGATCGTGGCCCAGCGCGGCAGCAGCGCCAGCGAAGCCAGCTCGTGCGCGAACTCCCGCTCCACGCGGCGCGCGTCGGCCAGCGTCTCGCGGTAGCGGCCCTGACCGTGGCGCAGCATCATGCGCGCCTGCTGCGCGGCCATCTGAGCGCTGCGGCCGGTGGAGTGTTCGGCGGTGCGCTGCGCGCTGGCCTGCGCCGCGGCTGCCGCCTCCAAGCCACGCTCGTACTGGCCCAGCACCCACAGTACGAAGGCCAGCTGCAGCGCAACGCCCGACTCGCGCCGCAGGTCGCCGAGCTGGCGCGTGATGGCGTGCGCCTTGTCAAGGTTGTCAACCGCCTCGTCCATCTTGCCCAACGGCGAGAGCGCACTCAGCGCCGTCATGCGCAGGCTCAGTTCGAGGCGACGCATGCCCTGTTCGTCGTGGCCGGGGCGGCCCACCGCATCCAGCCCCAGCGCGAACAGGTTCAGCGCGTCGCGGTTGGCCGAGCGGCCGATCGCGCGCTCCATCGCCCGCACCGCGCACTCGGCGGCCTCGGGCCAAGCCTCGCCGGCGTAGGCGTGCTGGGTCAGCAGCGAAGCGTCCTCGGCCGAGGGGGCGGCGCCGTCGCCGCGCAGGACGTCGTAGGCCGCGCGGTGCAGCTGGCGCCGGCGTGGGCGCGACAACGATGCCGTGACGACCTCTTGCACCAGCGAGTGGCGAAACCCGAAGACCCCCGATGCGCCGGTGGCTCCCGCGGCCTCCACCAGCAGGCCCGACGAGCAGGCCTGGCGCAGTGCGGTCTCGACCTCCAAGCCGTTGCGCCCGGCCATCGGCGCCAGCCGCCCGGGCAAGATGGGCTCACCGAGCACGGCCGCGCATTCGATCACCGGCTTGGCCGCCGCGGGCAGGCTGTCCACTCGCGCAGCCACCACCGAGCTGATCGAGGCGGGGGGCTTCAGCCGAGCGACCTGCCGCGCGCAGCGATAGGCCCCGGGGTCGCCGACCAGCGTACCGTCGTCGACCAGCGCCATCGCCATCTGTTCCAGGAAGAAGGGGTTGCCGCCCGCGCGCTCGACCAGCGCACCGCTCAACTCGCGCACGCCGGGGTCGCTGCCGAGGATGGCGTCGGCCATCCGGTCCATCGGCCCACTGTCCAGCGGGCCCAGCGGGTGTTCGCCAAACCAGGGTGCTTCGCCGAAGCGGTGCGCGAACTCGGGGCGGTAAGTGCCGCACAGCAGCAGCGGCGCGCGCTCGAGCCGGCGCAGCATGCTCTCCAGCAGGCGCTGGCTCTCGCGGTCGATGTAGAACAGGTCGTCGATGACAATCAGCAGCGGCCCCTGCGCCAGCCGCCGCTCGATGATGGCCAGCAGCGCGTCGGTCAGACGGCGCCGACGCAGCGCCGGCGACAGCTCGTCCCAGGCCGGGCCCGGCTCGCCCAGGTCGAGCAGGTCGGCAAGCGCCGAACGGTGCGCCGCCAGCGCGCCGCCGGCCTGCTCGATCGCCGCGCGTACGGCTTCATCGCGTCGGGCGCCGGCACCGTCGCCAGCCAGCAGCACCGCGGCGAGTTCGGCAATGGTGTCGCAGGGCAGCTGCTGTCGGTAGGCGCGCGCCGTCATCCAGCAGGTGGCAAAGCCATCGCCGGCAAGGCGCTCGCTGAGCGCCAGTGCCACACGCGACTTGCCGATGCCGGCCTCGCCGCGCAGGCCGACGACATGCATGAAGCCGGAGCGCACACGCGCCAGCGGCTCGGTCAGCGCGGCCAGAACTGCGTCACGCCCGATCAGCGGGGCGAGCTGGCGCCGCCGCGCCAGCGGCGCCACCGCGCTGAGCGCCAGTTCATAGGCAGGCAAAGGCTGGTCGAAGCCCTTGGCGTCGACGCTGAGCGCGCGCAGCACCTCCACCTGGCCCTGCACCAAGCGCATCGTCGCGGCGCCGATCAGCGTGCTGCCGGCCTGCGCATGCTCTTCCAGCCGCTTGGCGCTGTGCAGCGGCGAGCCGACTGCGCGGTAGTAGGTGGCGCTGTACTCGTGCACCGTGCCGACCGCGAGCTCGCCCGAGTCGATGCCGATGCGGATGTCGAAGTGCGGCCCGTCGCCGCCCGCGGACGTGCGCACGCGGCGGAGCAGGTCCACCGCCGCAAGGCAGGCGCGCAGCGCATGGTCTTCTTGCGCCACCGGCGCGCCGAACAGCGCCAGCACGCCGTCGCCCAGCAACTGGCTCACGATGCCACCGTAGGCGGCCACAGCCTCGCACATCATGCGCAGCGCGGGCTCGAGCTGCGAAAGCGCCTCCTCGGGATCGTCCACGGCGAAATTGCGGGTGGACTCGCAGATGTCGGCGAAGAAGACGCTGGCCTGTTTGCGCTCGCTGGCCGCGCCCAGTGAGGCGCCGCCGATCCCGGCGTTGCGGGTGGCGGGAGGGGCGGTTGCCGTGCGAGCGCGCTTCACTCGTTCGACGCTCACTCCCGTCGTCCCTCGTCGTGGGTTCATGTTGTAGGCCTTTGGCGAAGAATCTAGCACCAGCGACCAGGACATGCCATCGTCATTTGTAGGGACGCCGGCTGAGGCGTGCGGTGGCAAAGTGCGCGAGACTGATGGAGGAAGCACCGATTGGACAAAGCCAAGGCTGAGTCGGCCGCACCGGCGCGTTTCGACCTCGCACTGTCGCTTGCCGGCGGCGTCTCGGCGGGAAGCTGGAGCGCCGGCGTGCTCGATTTCATCGTTGAGGCGTTGGACGCCTGGGAAGATGCCGCGGCAACCAAGAGCCTAGACGCGCCACCGCATCAGCTCGTGATCTCCGGCTTTGCGGGCGCATCGGCCGGCGCTCAGGTCGGAGCGCTGCTGACGATGGCGCTCGACAGACGCTTCCTTCACGTGCGACTCGGCTCGAGCGTGCCGCCGAATCCGCAGGCACTGAAGGACAACCTGCTCTACGCCGGCTGGGTCGACGGCGCGACGGCCGAGCAGTTGCTCGATCTGCGCGATCGCAGCGACCAAGCCTTCAAGTCGCTGCTGGACGGCTCCTGCACCGACGAGATCGCCACACGCTCGCTCGGCAGGGCGGCCGAATTGCCCGCACTCGCGCAGCCGCGGCGCTGGCTCGCCGAGCCGCTGCGTGTCAGCGTGGCGGTCACAAACCTCGAGGGCGTGCCGCTTGAGGTGAAGATGCAGACGTCGCAGCCGCTGCGCAGCTTCCGCCTGCATGCCGACACGCTGCGCTTCGCCGTGAACGGCATCGGAGGCTGCTCGGCGCGGCCGGCGCAGTCCGACGAAGTGGCGCTGTCCGCACCGGCCAATTGCCGGCAACGGGCCTGGCAGGAGTTTGCCGGCGCCGCCGCGGCTTCAGGCGCGCTGCCGGGGCTGCTGCAGGCGCGCACCGTTGAGTGGCCACGCGCGGCCTACGAGCCCGTGCGGTTGCCACTGCCTGCGGTCCTCGCGGCGCGAGGTGTGCCGCCGATCTTCAAGGCGCAATGGACTCCGCTGTCCGGCGCGCCGGCGAACGTGCGATTCACTGCCGCCGACGGAGGCGTGCTCAACAATGGGCCGGTGGACCTTGCGCAGGATACTTTGCCGGCGCCGAAGCAGAACAACGGGAAGGAAGCACCCGAAACCCCCTCATCCGCCGTGCTGATCGTGCACCCGCTGCTGGGCCGCGCGCGGCCCGAGGCGCCGCCCGATGCCAGCCTGCACCGCGAGCGACCGCACCGCCTGCTCGGCGCGCTGGCGCGGGCGGTCTGGAACGACGCCCGCATCTCCCCACAGGACGTGATGCTGGCCCTGCACGAACACAACTACACCCGCTTCATGATTGCCCCGGCGCGGCCGGACGCTCCGCAGCGCCTCGATGCCAACGCGCTCGCCGGCAGCAGCTTGGGCGCGTTCGGTGGCTACCTGCACCGGGACTACCGCGAGCACGACTTCCAACTCGGTCGCGCCAATGCGCAGTGGGCGTTGCGCCACCACCTGACGCTGCCCGAGCACCATCCGCTGTTCGACGGGTGGAGCCCGGACCAGCGCGAAGCCCACCGCGTCAAAGGGGCGGCGGGCGATGAACTGCCGCTGATCCCGCTGATGCCCGCACTGCGCGACCCGGCCGAACCCACGCTGCGATGGCCCTCGGGGCTGGACCCCACCCGCGAGCTGGAGCCCCTGCTCGGACGGCGTCTCGACGCCGTCGTGCGCGGGCTGCTGCACGCCTATCTGCCGCGCTGTCCGGTGGGCCGCGGGATGTCGCACCTGCTCTGGCGCCTGGCCTTCGCGCGGCCGCTGCGCAAGCGGCTGGTCGCCCAGGCGCGCCAGGCGCTGGCGGATCACGGCCTGTAGCGGCTCAAAGCGCGCGCTTCAGCCGCTCCCGTTGCGCATCTGGCCGCTAGGAGCGTGGGCGGCAGAAGGTCGTCGGCTGCAACGCGCGAGAAACCGGCACCAGGGAGTTCCTTGCGATGGTCGCCAAGCTCTGCAGGCACGGCATTCACAGCCGACGCCCGCGCGACCCCTGCGCGAGTCCTTGCTGCGCTTCCGAAGGGCTGGCCCAGGCCGATGCGGCCATCAATGCCCGCCTGATGCACCCTTGAAATGCCAGCCTGTCGGTCCTGCTGCCGCGTGCCTGCCGCGCGCGGCTCGGAGGATCGGCGCCCGACCCGGCTCCCGCTCGAACGGGGGGTTGGCGCGGCCTCGGGTGCTCGGCACAGTGAACCCCAACGGACGCCTGGGTCGTTCGCAGGGCGGCATGTGAAACAAGTCAATCGCGGGCGCAGGTCGTGGCGGGGGGTGGCTGCAGGAGGGGTTGCCGCCGCGGCTTTGCTGACGGTGGCGGCCTGTGTAGGCGACCCGTTGCGGGCCGAGTGGCGACGATCGGTGGGTGACCCGGGGCAGGCCTGCTTCGACTTCGAGCAGGCGTCACCGGCCGGGGCTGTCGGGCCGGCGGTTGCTCGCGGGCGGAGCTACTCGGTCGTTGGGTCCGACCCGGGCCGGGTGACGATCCGCTACGTCGTGGCCGACGGAGGCGGCGCCGCAGCGCCCACCGAGGCCATCTGCGCGCTCCGCGATGGCGTCTTCTCCGCCGAGGACACGCTGCGCCGCCGCAAGCACGCGCACAGCGCGAAGCGAGTGGAGGCGATGATGGCCGAGTTCGATTGCCTGGACCGGAGGAAACAATTGCTCCGCGCGGGCTTGGCCGATCAGGCCCGCCGCGTGCAGTGCCCGCGCTGAAACCGTGACGGCGCCAGGGCCGCGGCCCTGACTATGATGCCGGCTCCCCGGTCTGCATGAGCCTGCCATGAACAAGACGATCCGACCTGCCCCTGGCCTGGCCCTGGCGGCCTTGCTGGCCCTGAGCGGCGCCGCACCGGCCGGTGCCCAGAGCGCCGCCGAGTCGGTGGCGAACAGGGCGTCCGGCGTGGCCGTCAAGGTCGAGAAAGCGATCGAGCGCGGCGTGAAGGCGGCAGCCAGCGGCATCGAACGCGGCATGACGGCCGCGGCCAGCGGCGTGCAGCGCGGCGCCAAGGTGGCCGCCAGCGGTGTCGAGCGCGGTGCGCGCGCGGCCAGCGAAGCCGCCGGCACGGCGGCGCGCAAGGTCGGTGTCACACCGCCCGCATCGGCCGCCGGCAAGTAGCGTCGCGCCCGCCGCGCCGGAGTTGCCCCATGATCGAATCATCGGGGCGGAAGGGCGCATCGTCGGCATGCTCACGCAGTCCGACGTGGTTGCGGCGCTGTGCGCGCCGACGCCGCGTGAAGCTCAGAAGCCATAAAGCGCCGCCGGGTTGTCCACCAGCACGCGGTTGCGCAGGCGGGTGTCGCCGTCGGCCCAGGCCGTGAGCAAGGCCAGCATGTCGGCGTCCGCCGGCACCGGGTTGCGGTTCGGGTGCGGCCAGTTGCTCGCCCACAGGCAGCGGTCGGGGTGCGCCTTCAACAAGGCCTTGGCGAGTACAGCCACGTCGGCGTAGTGCGGTGGCCCGAGTTTGGAGGTCTCGTACGGCGCCGACGCCCGCACGCAGATTGCCAGCGTCAACGCTTCCATGGCAAGGTCAAAGGCCGCCAGCAATACTGCATGCCGGGAATGTGGACTTACGAAATGAGCGCTTGACCTTCCAACAGTGGGAGAGTGGAGAGTCGAAACATCAACAACTCACGGGACCCACCATGATTGCTTTCGAAGTCAACGACATGACTTGCGGTCACTGCGTCAGCACCCTCATGAAGGCGCTGAAGGCCACCGACAAGGACGCCAAGGTTCAGATCGACCTGGCCACGCACCGGGTGCAGGTGGAGCCGGTCTCGGCCGACGCCGAGGAACTGGCAGAAGCCATCAAGGACGCGGGCTACACGCCGGTTCCGGTCGAGGCGGCTGCCGGTGAAGCAGCGCCGCAGAAGCGTGGCTCGTGCTGCGGCTGCCGGTAAAGGCGGTGGAAGTGGTAGCGGTGTTCCCTGCCGGGGATATCGCGGCCCACGGGACGATGATCGGTTTGCAGGCCGGTGGCTCTGTGTGACGAAATTGCCCCGCCCAGTCTTCTGGAGATGGCGACATGTGGCGACCTGAGCGCCTTGGCGCGAGGAGGCTCGGCCGAGCCGTTGGTGCTCTGACCAACACCCCGGAGTTCAACGTGGCAGCCTTCGCGTTGCTGCTCAACTTCGCGTGGGAGATCCTGCAGGCGCCCTTGTTCGTCGGGATGGCCGAGATGCCTCACGCTCAAGTGACGAAGGCCTGCTTGCAGGCCACGGTCGGCGACGCGGTGATCATGCTGCTCGCACATGGTGTCGTGACGGTCGCCGTGCGCAGCCGCCGCTGGATGTTGGCGTCGAAGGGCTGGCAGGTGCCCTTGTTCGTTGCGATGGGCGTTTCGATCACCGCTGGCATCGAGTGGCGGGCGACGCGCGGGTACTGGATTGCCAGCTGGAACTACCTGCCGACGATGCCCCTGGTGCCAGGCACGGGCATCGGCCTGGTGCCGCTGCTGCAGTGGATCGTGCTGCCGCTGCTGACCGTGTGGTTCGTGAGAAGGCAACTTCCTCACCGAGCGCAAGCTGCCGCTGAGGACGAGACGGCGTCGTGACAGACGCTTTTCAGCGCTGGCGCCGAGGCGGCTGATTCCAGTGTTCGCTGTCGCACAGCCAGCGCCGTCGCAAACAGCCACGCTCGGCAACTGCAAAACGCGTGGCGGTTCAGGGAGTCTCATGCCCGCGCGGATCGAAGAAACCTGCCGCCAGCGTCGCACGAGCGCGCCGTGGCTGCGTTGCACTACAGCGTGCCTCCACGACGCGGCGCATGAACCGATGGCACGATGCCACTTCATGGCGCACTGATCTCCGAAATTCACCACAAGGGAACCTCCATGAACCTCAAGACGCGCAACCCCCTCCAGGCCTTGTTCCTCGTGCCGATGGCGGCCCTTGCGCTTGCATCGGCTCCGGCCCAGGCGCAGACGGCCCCGACGATGGCCGCGTCAGCCAGCATGCCCATGGGACAGATGCACAAGGGCGCGGACGGGCCACATGACATGAAGGCGTCCATGATGATGGGCATGGACGGCATGCAGAAGATGCCGATGTCGGGCGACACCGACAAGGACTTCGCGATGATGATGAAGATGCACCATCAGCAAGCCTTGAACATGGCCGAGATGGAACTTGCGCACGGCAAGTCCGCCGAGATGAAGGCCATGGCCAAGCAGATCATCGTGGCGCAGAAGAAAGAGATCGCGCAGTTCGACAAGTGGCTCGCCAAGCAGAAGTGATGCGTGGTTGAGAGACTGCCGCCCCTTGGATGGCAGCGGTTGTCGTTGAGTCGCGCTGACCCCCGACAACCTGCAGAAGATCGACGCCTACTGGCGCGCTGCGAACTACCTGTCGGTCGGGCAGATCCTGGCCGACGACAACTTCGCGACCATCGTCGAAGCTGTTCGTGAAGGGCGCGCCATCCTGAACAACATCCGCAAATTCCTGCGCCATCTGCGGTCACTCAGACTGGTGTGGTGATCGCGCTGGTAAGCCTGCTGACGATGGACTTCTATTTGCCCGGCGGCTTGATCGCTGGCACCGGCGAGCTGCTGAGGCGCCGCTGGGGTCGATGAAGCATGCTCTTCAACCTCGTGGCGGACATTTTCAAACTGAGCCTCGTTATCGTTTGCGCCTATGCGCTGCTGGGTGCCTATGCACGGCGCCGAAGGCCGCGATGGACCGACCATCTGACGAAGCGCCGTTTGGCCGTCTTGGGAATCCTGACGCTGGCCGTGGGCGGAATCAAACTGATCGAGGACGTGGTCGCCAAAGAGTCCGGACCGGTTGACGAGGCCATCCTTTGGTTCATTCGAGACCATGTGCCTGCAGCGCTGAACCGCTTCTTCGCGGTGGTCACGTTCAGCGGGTCAGCGAGGTTTCTGTTGCCGGTCGCTGTCGTGGCCGCCTTGGCACTGCTTGTCGCCCGGCGCCGCTTCGAGGCGGTTCTCGTGGGCGCATCGGTGGTCACGGCAACGCTCGTCGTTTGGGGCATGAAAGCCATCGTTGGTCGCGCGCGACCTGCTTTGTGGGAGGCGCAGTGGTCCTGGGGTTCCAGTTTTCCCAGCGGGCACACACTGAGCACCGCGGCGTTCGCGACCGCTGCCGCGTTGTGCGTGGCGCGGATCTGGCCTCGCGCCGGCAGCTTGGCGATGGCGCTTGCCGTGTTGTGGACTGGCCTGGTCGCAGTTTCCCGTCTCGTCCTTGGTGTGCACTGGCCTTCGGATGTCTTGGTCGCCATGTGCCTCGGGTTCTTCATTCCCCTGATGGCCAGCGTGGCGAACGATCTGCGTGCTCGAAAGTCCGGCGCGCGCTTCCGATGAACTCTGCTGCGGCTCGGCTCGCCGATGCGATCTGCATGGCGTGTCAGCGTCGACCGAGCGTGCGCCTGTCGCCGGGGTGCGGCAACGAACAGACGCATTCGGTCAGGAGGAGCAGTCTGCAAAACAGGGATGCTGTTTTCGTGCCCCGGTCTTGTTTGACGGAGATCAATGGGTTCGCTTCGGCACCTGCATAGGATTGACCACAAGCAGATCGCAGCCCACATGAAGTTCCTTGCTGACACCCGCACCAAGCGCAACACCGCACTCGCGGTGCTGCTGGTGTGGCTGTTTGCGCTGGCTTCGGGGGTCGCAAATGCCTGCTTTCTGGAAGCGCATGAACCGCGCGGCATGGCGGTGAAGGAGTTGACGCAGCCGCCGAGCCATGCTCCGGCGGGGCTGCTTGCGCCGCTGGAGGCCAGAGCAGGCCACCACGACGACTCGAACAGCACCAAAGAATCGTGCTTGAAGGTCTGCAATGACGGGACGCACACCTTGCCCAAGGCGGGTTCGGGCGTCGATCACAACGACCCCGGTCCGGCACCGTGGATCTCGACCCTGTGGACTGGATCGTCGCAGGGTGTCTCGGCGCCTCGCCGAGTGGATGAATCGGCGATACCCATCTTCGGGCCGCCCTTGAGGGTTCGCTACTCGCGTCTGGCGCTGTAGCCACGCCGAGGTCTGGCCCAGGGCCATCGTGCCCTGCGGGGTTCTCCATCTTCCGTGCTGCCTGGATCCGCACCCACGCAAGGGACGCGGACGCAAGTGGGGCGACCCCGGTTCCCGGTGCTCTGCACCCAATCCCCAATCGATCGGTCGAGTTGTCGACCCATCGCCCCTTTCCACCCGGACCAGGAGTCCCCCATGAAGCTCGCTCGCGCCCTTTCTCTTGCCCTCGCCCTTGTCGCCATCAGCGTGCCCAGCTGGGCCGCGCAGCACGACCAGCACAAGGCCCATCACCCGGCAGGTTCGGCCTCTGCTGCCGCTTCCAAGTCCATGCCTGGCAAGACCACGCCCGAGATGGCTCGAATGGCCAACCATATGAAGGCGATGCAGGAGATGCACGACGAGATGATGGCCGCCAAGACGCCCGACGACAACGCGCTGATGGCCGAGCACATGAAGACCATGCAAGAAGGCATGGGCATGATGAAGAACATGAGCGGCATGACGGGTCCCAAGGGCCCGACGACCCACATGGCCGAGCGCCAGACCATGATGGAACAGCGCATGGACATGATGCAGACCATGATGCAGACCATGATGGAGATGATGGTCGATGAAGGCCAAGCTCGGCATCGAGGGGCGGCCCTACCGGATCCTGGGCGCCTGCAATCCGCCGCTGGCCCACCGTGCCTTGGAGGCGGAGCCTGACATCGGCCTGTCGCTGCCGTGCAATGTGGTCGTGCGCGAGGAGGCCGATGGCCGCCTCGTCGTTGGCTTCATGGATCCGGTCGCGGTGATGCAGATGACCAGCAACCAAGAGGTCGCACAAGTAGCGCGTGAAGTTCGTGAGCGGCTAGAGCGCGTGCGCTCGGCGCTGGGAGGGTCGACGTGTTGAAACGAAGGCAACTGTTGGCCGGCGGCGTGGGGGTGGTGGCTGCGGCCGGTGCCGGTGGGGCCGCGTGGCTGTACTTCCGCTCGCGCGCATCGCAAGCCTTGGGCGGTGGGCCGTTTCGCCACTATCCCTTCGATCCAGTGGCTGCCGAGAACTTCCAGCAGAAGCTCTTCATTCCGGTTGCGAGTGGGCCATTCGGAGTGCTGGACGTCGTCGCGCCGCTGAAGCTTCGCGCCACGGCGGCCAGCTTCCCGCTCCTGCCCGGTCCCGCATTGCAAGCTCCGTCGCCCTTTCTGCTGTACCAGACCGAGCACGCGGGCCAGGCGTTCCAGAACCCGATCCTGCGCATCGAAAGCGGCGCGCGGTTCACCGCCAGCCTGGACAACGCGCTGACCGAGCCGACCATCATTCACTGGCACGGTCTGCATACGCCCGCCAAGATGGACGGGCACCCGAGCGACACCATCGGGCCGGGCGCGCGCTACCACTACGACTTCACGGTGCGCAACCGCGGTGGCACCTACTGGTACCACACCCACGCGCACGAACTGACCGCGAAGCAGGCCTACAACGGGCTGGCGAGCTTCTTCCTGGTCGATGACGAAGACCAGCGCAATCTCGCCAAGGCGCTCGATCTGAAGTTCGGCGTGACCGATCTGACCCTGGTCATCCAGGACAAGCAGTTCGACGCGCAAGGCCACCTGGTGTACCGGCCCAATGCGCATGAATCGATGATGGGTTGGCTGGGCGACATCGTGCTGGCCAACCTGACGCCGAACGCGGTCCACACCGTGACCCCGC
>JANOQS010000274.1:0-2402 GCA_031414975.1 Methylibium sp.
GGTCGCGCGAAGGGCAAGGTCGTCATCAAGGTCAAGTGAACGGTTCCCCCACCACCCTCTCCTGTAGACTCCCATGAAGATCGAAAACGCCGTTGTCCTTGTCACCGGTGCGAATCGCGGCATCGGCCTGGCCTTTGCACGCGAGTTGCTTGCCCGTGGCGCGCGCAAGGTCTACGCGGGTGCGCGCGACCCCGCGGCCGTCACCCAAAGCGGTGTCCAGGCCCTGCGGATCGACGTCACCAACCCCGATGAGGTGGCGAACGCAGCAACGCTGGCGTCGGATGTCACTCTGGTGATCAACAACGCCGGCATTGCCCAGCCCGGTGGTTTTCTCGCCGCCGACAGCGAAGACGTCGCAAGGCGAATCTTCGAGACGAATTTTTTCTCGATGCTGCGCGTGAGCAAGGCCTTTGCGCCGGTCCTCAAGGCCAATGGGGGCGGGGCCTTGCTCAACGTGCTGTCGGTCGCTTCCTGGATGAACGGCGGCGAGCTGGCCGCCTACTCGGCCAGCAAGTCCGCCGCATGGTCGCTCACCAATGCGCTGCGCAATGAACTGGCGCCGCAGAACACGCAGGTTCTGGCACTGCACATGGCTTACGTCGACACCGATCTCACACGCGGCCTCGACGTGCCGAAGTCCAGCGCCGATGACATCGTCAAGCGTGCGCTCGACGGGCTCGAATCGGGCCTCGATGAAGTGCTTGCCGATGAACTGACCGTGCAAGTCAAGCGTGGCATGACGGCGCCCAGGCCGAGTTACCTGCCGCAGCGAGCCTGAGGGCCCGAGAGTCCACGTGGCAGCGGCCGCCCGGCGTCAAAGGCGAGGCGCTATGGCACCTGGCCCAGACCGAACAAGT
This sequence comes from Methylibium sp., assembly GCA_031414975.1. GTDB lineage: Bacteria > Pseudomonadota > Gammaproteobacteria > Burkholderiales > Burkholderiaceae_C > LGRD01. Next base: position 858 of record JANOQS010000274.1, read on the forward strand.
CCCTCAACGCCTCCCGATACTGGCGTTGCCCGACCTCCGATGTGTTCTCGTGCACAGCCCCCTCGACCAGCACGAAGCGCTTCGGCGCCAGCGCCCGCTCGTAGAGCTCACGCCCCAGCCGCGGCGCGATCATCGTGTCTTCTGCGGCATGCACCACCAGCACCGGCGAGCCGACGTGGGCGATGCGCGAGGCGGCGTCGAAACGCTGCGTGATCAGCCCGGTGATCGGCAGCCAGCCCCAGCTCGTGCTGCGGAACACATCGGCGACCGAGGTGAATCCGCCTTCGACGATCAGCCCGGCTTCGTCACCCACCGCGTGCGCCAGTTGCACCGCCACGGCGGCACCGAGCGAGTGGCCGAAGACGAAGCGGCGTGATGTCGGGTGCGTGCGCGCCAGCCACTCCCAGGCGGCGCGCGCGTCTTCGGCGATCAGCGCTTCCGACGGCAGCGCCTTGCTGCTGCGCCCGAAGCCGCGGTAATCGACGCCCAGCACCGCGAAGCCGAGTGCGTGCAACTGGCGCATGCGCGGCGCGCTGGCGCGCACGTCCCAGTGCACGCCGTGCAGGAACAGCAGCACCGGCGCGGCGGGGTCGGGCTGCGGCACCCACAGGCCATGCAGCCGCACCGCCGCGCCGGCTTGGGCCGGGTGAGCCGGCACGTGGTCGATCCACACGTCTTGCATGCCCTCGGCGGCCGCCAGCGCGGGGGCCCAGGTGCTGGTGCGCGGCATGAAGATCCAGCGCCGCTGTTCGTGGTCCACCACCGCGCAGCCGGCGAGGGGGCTGCACAACAGGGCGGCCAGCGCGAGCTTCAGCACCATCAGGCGCCGCCGGCCGCCTGCGGGCCGGGGCGGGGCAGCCGGGGTGGCGTCGGGGTGGCCGTGCATGGCGGAGATGGTCGCATGCCGCCGCCACCACAATGCCCGCTCGCACCCTTCCAACGAGAAAACCCATGGCAGAACGTGTGCTCGTCTCCGGCGGCAGCGGCTACATCGCCGGCTTCCTGATCCGCCAACTCGCGAGCGAAGGCTGGACGGTGCACAGCACGCTTCGCAGCCTGGCCCGCGAAGCGGCGGTGCGGCAATTGCTGGCGGTGAACAACGACCGGATCGAGTTCTTTGCCGCCGACCTGAACGCCGACGCCGGTTGGGCCGAGGCGATGGTCGGTTGCACCCATGTGGCGCACCTGGCTTCCCCTGTGCCCGCGGGCGTGCCCAAGAATGCTGACGATTTGATCGTGCCGGCCCGCGAGGGCGCGCTGCGCGCCCTGCGCGCGGCCAAGGCGGCCGGCGTGAAGCGCTTCGTGATGACTTCGTCGGTGGCCGCCATCTCGTACGGCCGCGGCCGCGGCGTGCACCACTTCACCGAAGCCGACTGGACCTTGCTCGACCGGCCCGGCATCTCACCCTACATCCAGTCAAAGACGATCGCCGAACGCGCGGCGCGCGACTGGGTGGCCGCAGAGGGCGCCGGCATCGAGTTCTGCAGCATCAACCCGTCGGTGGTGCTGGGGCCGGTGTGGAGCGCCGACTACTCGGCCTCGGTC
>JANOQS010000275.1:0-2159 GCA_031414975.1 Methylibium sp.
CGAGCCCATGTGTATGACTTCGCAGCCTTCAGGTTACCCCTCAGGCCCAGCCCATCGGCCAACTGTTGCGAAGCTCACCGGTTTTAAGCGGCGAGAGCGTACGTAGAGTCGTTCGCAGTTACTTTGTTTCCAGTGGATTTACGAGCGAACTGGTGCTCGGCATGCCCTGTTCCAACTCCGCACCCACGTCGAAGCCAGGTCAGCCCCAGAGCTGGGTATCTTAGGCCATTGCCGAAGGCTTCAAGAGGGCGCCGCCGGCTTCAGGAGATTGCCAGCAGCTTCAAGAGCTCGGCCGGTGAAGCGATGACGTGGTGGGCGCCCCAGTCACCGATCGGCTCGCCGGCGCCCAGGTAGCCCCAAGCCGCGGCGACGGTGGTCATGCCGGCGGCATGGCCTGCCTTCACGTCGCGGTGGTCGTCGCCCACGTACCAGCAATGTTCGGGCGCCAGCCCCATGCGGCGCGCCGCTTCCAGCAGCGGTGCGGGGTGCGGTTTGGTGTGCGGTGTGGTGTCGCCGCACACGAGCGTGACAGACGCGGTGTGCAAGCCCAGCGCCTGCACCAGCGGCTCGCTGAAGCGCGCGGCCTTGTTGGTGACGATGCCCCAGCGCATGCCGTGCGCGGCCAGCGCACCCAGCACCGGCTGCATGTCGGCAAAGATGTGCGTCTCACGCGTCATGCGCGCTTCGTAGCGCTGCAGGAATTCGTCGCGCAGCGCGATGAACTGTTCGTCTTCGGGCCCCACGCTCAAGGCCCGGGCCACCATGCCGCGCGCGCCCGAGCCGACCATCGGCCGGAAGTGTTCGAGCGGCAGGCGTTCCAGCGCTCGCGCTGCGCGCATGTCGTTGGCGGCACCGGCCAGGTCGGGCGCGCTGTCGATCAAGGTGCCGTCCAGATCGAACAGCACTGCCTGCGGCCGCAACGTCATTGGGCCTTCCGGCACGCGATCAGGTAGTTCACGCTGGTATCGGCCGACAGCCAGTAGCGCCGCGTCAGCGGGTTGTATTCCATGCCACGGGTGCCGCACAGGTCCAGCCCGGCCTGGCGGCACCACTGCGCCAATTCGCTGGGGCGGATGAACTTGGCGTACTCGTGCGTGCCCTTGGGCAGCAGCTTGAGCACATGCTCGGCCCCGACGATCGCAAAGACGAATGCCTTGGCGTTGCGGTTGATGGTGGAGAAGAACACCCAGCCGCCCGGCTTCACCAGCGCGGCGCAGGCGCGCACGATGGAAGACGGATCGGGCACGTGCTCAAGCATCTCCATGCAGGTGATCGTGTCGAACTGCGCGGGCATCTCCGCGGCCAAGGCCTCGGCCGCAACTTCGCGGTATTCAATCGATTCGGTGCCGGCCTCCAGCGCGTGCAGCTGGGCCACCTTCAACGGCTTGCTGGCCAGGTCGATGCCCAGCACGTTGGCACCGCGCCGCGCCATCGCGTCCGACAGGATGCCACCGCCGCAGCCGACATCGAGCACGCGCTTGCCGGCCAGGTGTGCGTGCGCGTCGATCCAGTCAAGGCGCAGCGGGTTGATCTGGTGCAGCGGGCGAAACTCGCTCTCGGGGTCCCACCAGCGGTGGGCCAGCTCGCTGAACTTGGCAAGCTCTTGGGGGTCGGCATTGAGGGTCATGCCTGGATCGTACCCAAACATCGCAGGGCAATAAAAAACCCCGCCGAAGCGGGGTTTTGATGAAGTGCGCGACCGCTTGAAATAGCGTCGCGCAACTCCGTACTTACTTCTTCGTGCGGGTGCCCACGACCTCGATCTCGACGCGGCGATTCTTTGCCTTGCCTTCCTTGGTCTTGTTGTCCGCAACAGGCTGCTTCTCGCCCTTGCCTTCGGTGTAGACGCGGTTCTTCTCGACGCCCTTGCTCGTGATGTAGCCCTTCACGGCTTCGGCACGGCGAACCGACAACTTCTGGTTGTAGCCATCGCTGCCATCGGAGTCGGTGTGGCCGACGGCGATGATCACTTCGAGGTTGATGCCAGCCATCTTGCTGACGATGTCGTCGAGCTTGGCCTTGCCTTCGGGCTTGAGCACGGACTTGCCCGAGTCGAAGAATGCATCAGCGGCGAAGGTCACCTTCTCGCTCACCGGAGCCGGGGGCGGCGGGGGCGGCGGCGGCGGCGGCGGAGGTGCAACCGGTGCTGCGGCAGGGGC
>JANOQS010000276.1:0-6438 GCA_031414975.1 Methylibium sp.
GACAACCTGGCGATGGCGATGGCGGCGCACAACTCGGGTGGCGTCGTCGTTGCACAGGTGGAGCGCATTGCGCGCCTCGGCTCGCTCGACCCGCGTGCGGTACGCATCCCCGGCACCTTGGTCGACTGCGTGGTGGTCGCCGAGGCCGAAAACCACCGCCAGACCTACGCCACCGCTTACTCGGCGGCCTTTGCCGGCGAGATCCAGGTGCCGCTCGATGGCCTGGTTGCGCTGCCGCTGGACGAACGCAAGCTGATTGCGCGCCGCTGTGCGATCGAGTTGCCGGTGGATGGCGTCGTCAACCTCGGCATCGGCATGCCCGAAGGCGTGGCATCGGTTGCCAATGAAGAGCGCGTGATGGACCTCATCACACTGACCGCGGAGCCCGGCGTGATCGGCGGTGTGCCGGCCGGCGGGCTCGACTTCGGTGCAGCCTACAACGTCGAAGCCTTGATCGACCAGAACCAGCAGTTCGACTTTTACGACGGCGGCGGCCTCGACCTGGCGGTGTTGGGCATGGCCGAATGCGACCGCATGGGCAACGTCAACGTCAGCCGCTTCGGCCCCCGCCTGGCCGGTGCGGGTGGCTTCATCAACATCTCGCAGAACGCCAAGAACCTGCTCTTCGCCGGCACCTTCACGGTCGGCGGCCTGCAAGTGATGGTCGAGGCCGGGCAGCTTCGCATCGTCAACGAAGGGCGCGCGCGCAAGTTCCGCTCCACGGTCGAGCAAGTCACGTTTTCCGGGCCGCTTGCCGCGCAGAAAGGGCAGGTGGTGCGCTACGTCACCGAGCGCTGCGTGTTCGAGCTCACGCTGCAGGGCCTGCGGCTCACCGAAGTCGCGCCCGGCATCGACATCGAGCGCGACATCGTGGCGCAGATGGACTTCCGCCCGCAGATCGATTCGCCCCGCCCGATGGAGCCGGCGCTGTTCGAAGCGGTGGCGATGGGTCTGCGGGATAGGCTCTTGTCGCCGAACCTGGCCGGACGCATCCTCTACGACGCCGAGCGCGATCTGCTTTTCCTCGACTTCCGCCACCTGCACCTGCGCCGCGACGAAGATGTCCAACGCATCCGCGAAGCGGTCGAGCGCGCCTGCATGGCCATCGGTCACAAAGTGGCGGCGGTGGTCAACTACGATGGCTTTCAGGTCGACGACGGCATCGCCGCTGCCTACGCGCAGATGGCGCACGAGATGCAAGAGCGCTTCTACAGCCGTGTTTCGCGCTACGCCGGCAGTGCATTCAGGCGCATGCGGCTGACCCGGCTGCTGACGCGGCAGGTTGCGCCAGAAATTTTCGACGACCTCGGCCGCGCCACGGCGCACGCCCACGCAAAGGGCCCGACATGACGGCGGGAGCGTCGATCTCGCCGGCGCGCCGGTTGAGGATCGTTCGCCGGGGCTGATGCCGGGCGCCACCGCCGCCGATGATCAGCACGCGCGGCAACGCGCGTCACCCGTCAGGGGCTGGCCTTCGCCGCTTCGGCTCCCGGCACCAGCAAACGCCGCCGCACCATCTGGATGTGGCTGCGCAGCGAATACAGCTCGTCGGCATAACTCAGCGGCACCGACACCTGCTCGACGTGGTTGTCGATGTCCTGCAGCTCGCGCAGCAGTTCGTCCACCGGGCGCTTGCCGACCGCGTCTTCCACGCCACGCAGTTGGGCATACCAGCGGAAGATGCGCGAGCGGATGCGGAACTGGTACAGCGGCGGCACCACGCGCGACAGCGGCAGCAGGATCGCGATGATGGACACCAGCACCACCCACATGCGGTCGATCAGGTTGGCCAGCCAGAACGGCAGGTAGCGCTGCAGCAGCGGCGCGCCCTGGCGATAGAAGCGCTCGGCTTCCTTGGCCAGCGGCAACTCGGTCTGCACGCCGCTCGGAAAATCGCCTTTGCGCTGAAACCAGCCCGGCTCGGCATGAATGCTGCTCGCGGCCTGCACGAACAGCTGGATCAGCGCCGGGTGCGTGCCCTCCTTGGCCACCAGGGTGGCGGTGGGGGCCACCAGGTGCACGTCGGCCGGCGGCATGTCGCGCGCCAGGTCCACCACGCCGCGCGGCAAGGTGGCCGGGCTCATGAACGGGAAGCGGCGCGAATAGGCCTCGGCCTGGGCAAAGTCGAACAGCTTCACTCCAGGGGTCTGCAGCAGCATCTGCACCATCAGCGATTCGGGGGCCGACGCGAATACCAGCGCGTCGATCTCGCCGCCCAGCAGGCTCATGACCGCGGGTGTCTGCATCTGCTGCAGCAGGGTCAGCGATTTCGGGTCGATGCCGTTGGCTTCGATCAGCCGGTTCATCAGGTTGGGCACACCGCTGCCGGGCGCGCCGGTGTTGAGCTTCCAGCCGGGCAGTTGTGCCATCGAGCTCAGGGTGGGTGCCTTGAGAATGCGGTTGGCCGAGTCTTCGCGGTAGAACAACCACACCGGTTCGTAGAACAGGCTGCCCAGCGACACCAGCCCGGCGTTGGCCACGTCATCGGCGCCGCGGGCCAGGTCGGCACCGCCCTGCACGAAAGCAAGGTCCACCGGCGACGCTTCATCGCGCAGCAGCGCCAGGTTCTCCGACGTGCCCTGGGTCGGCCGCAGCTCCACCTGGATGCCGTGCGTCTTCAGCAGCGCGGCGTAACGCTTGCCGAATTCGGCGTACGCGCCCTGGTCCGGGCCGGTGGCCAGCGTGACCTTCTTCGGCGGCGCCGGGTCCAGCACCAGGTAGGCCAGCGCCAGCAGCAGCAGCGTGATCAGCACGAACGGCCCCGCGGTGACCATCAGGTCACGGGCGGAGAGCAGGGTGTGGCGCAGGACTTTGGGCATCGGGTGGGTGGTTCAGTGCGGTTGGCCGCACGATACCCCGTGAGCCGGGTGCGATCCACCGGCGCGTGCCGAGGTGTCATGCCGGCCTGTATGCTTTCTTGCCCTGGCTCCCCACGACGAACGCCCCGATGCGCCTTCTCCTGGTCGAAGACGACCGCATGATCGGCGACAGCCTGCGCGCCGCGCTGCGCCTGGAGGCCTATGCCGTCGACTGGGTGCGCGACGTGGCGGCCGCGAACGCCACCTTGGCCAGCGAACGTTTCGACCTGGTGCTGCTGGACCTGGGGCTGCCCTCCGGCGGCCCGGGCACGGCGCACGCCGACGGCAACGGCCTGGACGTGCTGCGTGCCCTGCGCGCCCGCGGCGATGCCACGCCGGTGATCGTGCTGACCGCGCGCGACGCACGCGGCGACCGTGTGGCCGGGCTGGACGCGGGGGCCGACGACTACATCGTCAAACCCTTCGAGCTGGACGAGCTGAACGCCCGCATGCGCGCCGTGCTGCGGCGCCACAGCGGGCGCGCCCAGCCGCTGCTTGCGCACGCCGGCGTGACCTTGGATCCGGCGACGCGCCAGGTCACACAGAACGGCACGCCGGTGCTGCTTTCGGCGCGCGAGTTTGCCGTGCTCGAAGCGCTGATGCTGCGCCCCGGCGCGCTGCTGTCGCGTGCGCAGCTCGAAGACCGGCTGTACGGCTGGGGTGAAGAGATCGAGAGCAATGCGGTGTCGGTTTACATCCACCAGTTGCGGCGCAAGCTCGGGGCCGACTTCATCGGCAACGTCAGAGGCGTGGGTTACTTCGTCGGCACGGCGGCCTCGGCATGAACTCCATTCGGGTGCGCCTGCTGCTCGCGCTGTTGGCAGCGCTGATCCTGTCGGCCGCGGTGATGGGCGCGCTGACCTACCGCAACGTGCTGGCCGAAACCGAAACCCTGTTCGACTACCAGTTGCGCCAGATGGCGCTGTCGCTGCGCGACCAGGGCGAGATCGCGCCCGACCAGGCCAGCGCGTTTGCCGACGAGGGGCTGGACTTCGTGGTGCAGATCTGGACCGTCGACGGCCGCAGCATCTACGCCTCGCGCGCGCACAGCGCCTTGCCGGCGCGCGCGCTGCTCGGCCTGGCCGACGTGACGGTGCAGGGCCAGACCTGGCGCACCTTCAGCGTGGCCACGCGCGAGCGCGTGATCCAGGTGGCCCAGCCGCGCCAGATCCGCCAGCGCCTGGCGGCCGATGCGGCACTGCGCAGCGTGCTGCCGCTGTTGTTGCTGGCGCCGCTGATGGCGCTGGCCATCTGGTGGCTGGCAGCGCTGACCTTGGCGCCGCTGCGGCGCGTGGCCGCGCAGGTGCGCGAGCGGGACGAACAGTCGCTCAAGCCGCTGCCCACCACCGGCCTGCCCGACGAAGTGGCGCCGCTGGTGAGTGCGTTGAACGCCTTGCTGCAACGGCTCGGCCAGTCGCTCGACACGCAGCGCGCGTTCGTCTCCGAAGCCGCGCACGAGCTGCGCTCGCCGCTGACGGCGCTGAAGCTGCAACTCCAGTTGTTGACCCGCGCCACCGACGAGGCCGGCCGCGCCCAGGCCGTCGCCACACTGGGCACCGGCATCGACCGCGCCGCGCGGCTGGTCGAACAACTGCTCGCGCTGGCGCGCAGCGAGCCCGGCGCACCGGCCACGGCGATGCAGCCGATTGACCTGAGCGAGTTGGTGCGCCAGGCCGTCGCCGACACCGTGCCCTTCGCCCATTCGCGCGGCACCGAGTTCGAGTTGTTCGCCGACACACCTGTCAGCGTCACCGGCGACCGCAACGCCTTGGCCATGCTGGCGCGCAACCTGGCGGACAACGCGGTGCGGTATTCACCACCGGGTTCGCGCGTGGAGTTGCGTGTGGACCAGGTCGATGGCGCGGCGACCTTGCAAGTCGACGACGCCGGCCCCGGCATCCCGCTCGCCGAGCGCGAGCGCGTGTTCGACCGCTTCTACCGCCGCAACGCCGGCGAAGAGCAGGGCACCGGGCTGGGCCTGGCGATCGTGCGCAGCGTGGCGGCAAGGCATGGCGCCGAGGTGACCTTGGGCGATTCGCCGCTGGGCGGGTTGAGGGCGACGGTGCGGTTCCGGGCGACTGCCTGACGGCACGCCAACGATGGCCAAGCGTCAGGCGCCTTCGATCCCGTCCAGCAACCACACCGGAATGTCTCGCTGCTGGTGCAGCACGAGCAGAACGTCCACGAGGTCTTCTCGCTCGACGTAGAAAACGAGGTAGGGGAACTTCTTGAGCGGCCAGAAGCGCAGGCCCGCGATGCCCAGATCGGCCGCATACCGCACCGCACCGGTGGCCGGAAAATTCCGAATGTGGCGATAGGCCTCTTCCAGCGCCGCGACAAACCGCACGGCAACCCGTGCCCCGCCCTCTTGAAGACAGTGGTCGATCGCCTGATCGATGTTCTGCGCCGCCGCCTGCCTGACGGCGACGGGCTTGGCCTTCATCGCGCCGCTGGCTTGCGGATGCGTGCGCGCAGCTTGGAAAAGTAGTCCGGCCCCATCTCGGCCACCACCGGCGAGGCCGCGGCCTGCAGAAACAGCGTGCGCAACCGGCTTCGGTCCTGCTCCTTTCGGATCAGCTCGCGCACGTACTCGCTGCTGGTGCCATAACCGCGCTGCGCGACCTGTTCGTCCACAAACGACTTCAACGATTCCGGCAAGGAAATGTTCATCGTGCTCATGGGCAGAATGGTAGCGGCGATGGCAAAGTTTGGCAAAGTGCGAGAGTCAAGTGTCGGCGCAGTTGCTTGCGCGGCTCAGACACCGCTGTTATGGTGCCAGCCTTTCCGCGCAAGAGGTGGCTCGTGCCGCGCTCGTTCCCAGGCTCACTCCAGCTCATGCAGCCAGCCCGCCGCGACCACGCGGCCGTGCGCGAGCGCGAACACGAGTTGGTCGTGCTGGCCGCGCCAGCGGTAGAGCCACAGCGTTGCGGTGCTGACCGGAGTCGGGGCCGCATTCAACCACTGGGCCTGTTCAAGCGCACGGGCGTGCGCGGGTGGGCCCGGTTCGAGCACGCCGTCGGGCTCACCCATGGATTTGCGCAGTTGTGCGGCGGGCGCGCGCTCGCGCAGCATCTCGGCGGCCAGGGCTTGCATGGCCACGTGCTTGCGGCCTTGCCAGCGGTCGACATCGTCGCTCCAGCGGCCAGCGTCGAAGTGCCCGCGCACGGCGCGCAGCGTGCGGTAGGTGCGCGCTGCGTCGCTTTCGGCCACCTGGGCGACAGCGTGCCGGGTGATCAGCGCGCAGCCGCCGCACCAGGCCGCCGCGGCCAGGCTCAGCTGGCGCCGCCGTATCGAATGGCTCATATTGCTTTCTATCACCTCAAGGAGGAGTGAATGATGAAAAGAACCCTGGCCCACATGGCCCTGGCCGCATCCGCACTGGCCGCATGCCCGTCGTGGGCGGCCGCTGCCGACGTGCACACGCAGCACCGCCTGCTCGAAGAAGAGAAGCAGACGGTCAACATCTACAAGGCGTATTTCCCCACGCAGGAGCTTGCGCGCAAGGCCGCGATCACCTTCCACGGCCAGTTGCTCGAGAGCAATTACGCCGGCGGTTACCTGGTGTTCGAGCTCGACGCCG
>JANOQS010000277.1:0-4914 GCA_031414975.1 Methylibium sp.
GCCGAGCGTGGCCTTGATCGTGCCCTTGGCGCTGATCGCGCGGCTGAACACCGGGAAGCCCATTTCCTGCAGCTCGCTCACGTCGCGGCAACCGCCGTCGATGATCAAGCCTTTGGCGCCGCGCGCCTTGAACGAGGTGGCCAGCAGGTCGCCGAAAAAGCCGTCGGTGTTGTCGGCGGTGCAGGCGGCCACGGCCACGTCACCGGGCTGCAGTTGTTCGGCGGCCACGTGCATCATCCAGTTGTCGCCGGGCTGCAGCAGCACGGTCACGGCCGTGCCGCAGATCTTCGCGCCGGGGTAGATCGGCCGCATGTAAGGCTTCATCAGCCCGGCGCGGCCCATCGCCTCGTGGATGGTGGCCACGCCGTAGCGCGAGAGCTTGTCGACCGCCGCCTTGTCGGCGCGGGTGATGTTGCGTTTGACGATGCCGAGGTTGTACATGGGGGTCTCCTTCTCTTCTCTCTTCACTTGCCTTTGGATTTGAGCGCCGCGTCCAGGCGCGGGAACACCCGCCGCGCATTGCCCTCGTAGACCTTGTGCTTGTCGGAGCCCCTCAGGATCGTCGAGGCCTCGATGTAGCGCTTGGTGTCGTCGTAGTAGTGGCCCGTTTCAGGGTCGATGCCGCGCACCGCGCCGATCATCTCGCTGGCAAACAGGATGTTCTCGACCGGGATCACCTTGGTCAGCAGGTCGATGCCGGGCTGGTGGTACACGCAGGTGTCGAAGAAGATGTTCTTCAGCAGGTGGTCCTTGAGCAGCGGCTTCTTCAGCTCCTGCGCCAGGCCGCGGAAACGCCCCCAGTGGTAGGGCACCGCGCCGCCGCCGTGCGGGATCAGGAAGCGCAGCGTCGGGAAGTCCTTGAACAGGTCGCTGGTGAGGCACTGCATGAAGGCGGTGGTGTCGGCATTCAGGTAGTGCGCGCCGGTGGTGTGGAAACACGCGTTGCAGCTCGTGCTCACGTGGATCATCGCCGGGATGTCGTACTCGACCATCTTTTCGTAGATCGGGTACCAGTGCTTGTCCGACAGCGGCGGCGAATTCCAGTGCCCGCCCGACGGGTCGGGGTTCAGGTTGATGCCGACGTTGCCGTACTGCTCGACGCACTTCACCAGTTCGGGAATGCAGGTCTTGAGGTCCACGCCCGGGCTCTGCGGCAGCATCGCGGCGGGGATGAAGTGGTCGGGGAAGAGTTCGGCCACGCGGAAGCACAGCTCGTTGCAGATCGCCGCCCAGGTGGAACTCACCTCGAAGTCGCCGATGTGGTGCGCCATGAAGCTGGCGCGCGGGCTGAAGATGGTCAGGTCGCTGCCGCGCTCCTTCATCAGCTTGAGCTGGTTGGCTTCGATGGTTTCGCGCAGTTCGTCGTCGCTGATCTTCAGGTCGGCGACCCTGGGTTTCAGCGCGGCATCCTTGATGCCGGCAATCTGCTGGTTGCGCCAGTTCTCCAGCGCTTTCGGGGCGGTCGTGTAGTGGCCGTGGCAGTCGATGATCATGGTGCGTCTCCTGGTGTTCTAGGGAAGATCAAGCCGGCTCCATGCCGTGGCGCCGCTTCGCTTCAGTGGCCTGCGGCGATGCCATGAAGGCCAGCAGCTTGCGCGCCGCTTCGGCCTGCGCGGAGCCGCTGCACACGCCGCCGGAAAAAGTCGTGACGATCTGGACCGCCGGCGGCAGCGGGCCGAGCACCGTGATGCCCTCCAGGTGCATCAGCTCGCTCAATTGCTGAAAGCCCAGCTCGACCTCGCCGCGCGCCACCAAGCTGCCCACCGGCACGCCCGGCGGCGCCTGCACGATGCGGCCCTTGATCTGTTCCGCAATGCCCCAGCGTTCGAACAGCTTGGCCAGTTGCACGCCGCTCGGGCCGGTGGAGACACTGAGGCTGCGCGCTGCCAGCACCGCCTGGCGCAATGCATCTTCCGAGCCGATGTCCGGCCGCGGCGCACCGGCGCGCACCGCGACGGCCACGCCCGAATGCACCAGGTCGACCTTGCTCGCCGCGTCGAGGTGGCCGGCGGCGATCAGCGCATCGATCGCGTTCGAGGCCAGCACCACCACGTCGAAGGCCTCGCCGGCCTGCACGCGCCTGGCGGCGTCCACGCCGCCGACCGATTCAAATGACACCACCGCGGCGACCGTGTCGCCTGACTGGCGCTCGTACGCGGCGCACAACTCGGCCAGCACCTGCCTGGTTGCCATCGATGAAATGCCGCTGATATTCGTGCCCATATTTCCCACTCGGCCCCGTTCGAACTGCCGCGATTATCGAGAGCGCCGCACGCCGCATCAAGGCGGCGGCGCCCATATCAGCTATCGCAGATCGGCATGGTTCGTGGCGGCGAATGCCGCTGGCGAGCAGCCGGAGCCATTGTGCTCAGCGAGGGGGTGCGGGGGTGGCCTGCAAGCGCGCTGCCACCGCGTCGCCGAGCTCGCGCATGAAGGTCTGGATGCGCGCAGTGCGGCGCAGGTCGGGGTGGGTGAGCAGCCACAGCGGCGTGGCCAGTTCTTCGATGTCGTCCGACACCGGCAGCAGCTCGGGTTCGTCGGCCTCCACGAAGCTGGGCAGCACGCCCACGCCCAGCCCGGTGCGCAGCATCGCCGCGATGCTGTTGAACAGGTCCATGCGCGCGCGCACCTGCCGCGGCGGGATGTTCGCGTTCATCCAGCGCCCGAAACGGTTGCCCGTCGCGTCGCGCTCGAAGGCGATCCAGGGGGCCGTCTCGAGCAGCTCCGGCAGCGCGGTCTTGCGCTGCGGCAGCCCGGCCGCGCCGCGCCGGGCGTAGACGCGCTGCTGCACCAGGCCGAGCTGGCGCCCGACCCAATGCTCGGGCACCTGGTGCGACAGGCGCAGCGCCACGTCGGCCTGGCGTCGCGACAGGTCCACCAGCGCGCTGTTTTCGACCACCTCGACTTCGATGCCCGGGTGGGCCAGGGCAAACGCCGCCAGCGGTTGCGGCAGCAGGTAGCCCATCGTGACGAACGCGGTGGTCAGGCGCACGCTGCCGGTCAGGCGCAGGTCGCGTCCGAGCAGGCGGCGTTCGAGGTCGTCGATGCGCGGTGCGATGGCGCGCGCCTCCTGCGCCAGCAGTTCACCCGCTTCGGTGGGCACGTAACCGCCGCGCTGGCGTTCAAACAGGCGCGTGTTCAGGCGCGCTTCCAGCGCGTCGAGCCGGCGCAGCGCCGTGGTGTGGTTGACCTCGAGCCGGCGCGCCGCCCCGGCCAGCGAGCCGGCGTCGGCCACCGCCAGAGCCACGCGAAGATCGTCCCAGTCCAAGCTACTCATGGCTGCAGTCTGGCTCGGGATGTGCAAAAACGCAAACTCTGAATGCACGGCGATAGATTGAGTGTGCGAGAACGCGCGCCTACAGTGCCCCGATCGACATCTTGTGGAGAGCGCCATGCAAGCCATCCAACGCCACCCGGCTGCCTCAGATCTTGTTCGTGCCCGCCCGGCGCGCGAGCCGCAGCGTTCGTCGCCAGTCTTGGCGCCCAGCACTGGGGACGATTCACCGCTGCCCTGGTTCGAGCGCTGGACCGAACGCTTCATCGATCGGCTGGTGGCCTGGGGCGACGGCGCCAAGCACCGCCGCCTGGGCAGCTGGACGCGCTACGGACCCTACTGAGCGCGCCGCGCCACGGTGATCGCTACAGCGGCAGTTCGGTGAAGTAGCGCCCGCCGTGGAAGATCAGCGGCAGCGCGCCCTCGCGCTGCTCGCAGCGCTCGACCTCGCCGACGAAGATGATGTGGTCACCCTCTTCGTACTGGCTGCGGTTGAAGCACTCGAACACCGCACACGCGCCTTCCAGGATCGGCGCCCCGCTCACGCCTTCGCGAAATGCCACGCCGGCAAAACGGTCGGCGCCCTTGGCCGAGAAGCGCTCGGCCAGCTCGCGCTGGTCGGCGCTCAAGATGTTGATGGCGTAGTGCGAGCCGCGCGCGAACGCCGGCATCGAGCCCGCGCTGCGCGCCAGGCTCCACAGCACCAGCGGCGGCGACAGCGACACCGAGTTGAACGAATTGGCCGTCAGGCCGACTTCGCGGCCGCTGGCGTCGCGCGCGGTCACGACGGTCACGCCGGTCGCGAACGTGCCCAGCGCGGCGCGGAATGCCTGGGTTGAAAAGCTCGGGGCCTGGGCCCGGGTCGGCGGCGTCATGGCGGCATTGTCCGGGATCGCTGCCGCCGCCGCAGGCGCGTCCCGGGAAGCACCGCAGGGCGCAGGCCTACACTTTGTGAATCATGATTGGCGACGATCCTCAGCTCGCCGATGGGCAGCTAAGGATCGTCGCTGATCATGTTGTGAATTGCACACGCCCCGCCAGCGCCGAGGGGCGGAATAGCCACTGCCCACCCGCGTACACCTGACGTGATCGCCCCCGCCGCCTTTCGACAGCAACTGCTGGCCGCCCTGCCGCGCTTGCGTCGTTATGCGCGCTCGCTGGTGTTCGACACCCATGCCGCCGACGACCTGGTGCAGACCGCGCTGGAGCGCGCACTGTCGCACTGGCACCAGTTCGACCAGCGGCGCGACATCCTGGTCTGGGTCATCTCGATCGCCCACAACGCCTACATGGACGACCGGCGCCGCCATGTGCGCATGCCCACCGTGGAGGCGCACGACGGCCAGGCCGAGTTGCAGCCGGCGCCCGGCGTCGACATCGGGCTGCGCATGGACCTGCTGGCGGCGCTGAAAGCCTTGCCGGTGGAGCAGCGCGAGCCACTGCTGCTGGTGACCCTGGAGCAACTGTCCTACGCCGAATGCGCCGAGATGCTGCGCATTCCCATCGGCACCGTGATGTCGCGCATCTCGCGCGGCCGTGCCAACCTGCGCGACCTGCTCGACGGCAAGGTGCCGCATGCCGCACGCGCGTTGCGCCGCGTGGTGTGAAGGCGCCCAGCGAAGGTTTGCCATGAATCCCCG
>JANOQS010000278.1:0-6926 GCA_031414975.1 Methylibium sp.
TCTCCATCTCCAGCGCGGTCACGCCGAGCACGTCGCCCGCCGCATCGCGGATCAGGTCGAGCGCCATCCACTCGACGAAGAAATTCGTGTGCGCCTTCACGTTTTGCTGGTACAGCGTGTGCAGCATCGCGTGGCCGGTGCGGTCGGCCGCGGCGCAGGCGCGCTGCACCGGCTTTTCGCCGTAGTTGGCGGTGTGGCCGCCGAACGGGCGCTGGTAGATCGTGCCGTCGGGGTTGCGGTCGAAGGGCATGCCCAGGTGTTCGAGCTCGTAGACGACCTTGGGCGCCTCGCGGCACATGAACTCGATCGCGTCCTGGTCGCCCAGCCAATCGGAGCCCTTGATCGTGTCGTAGAAGTGGTAGTGCCAGTTGTCTTCCGACATGTTGCCCAGCGATGCGCCGATACCGCCCTGCGCCGCCACCGTGTGCGAACGGGTCGGGAACACCTTGGACAGCACCGCCACGTTGAGCCCGGCCCGCGCCAGTTGCAGCGACGCGCGCATGCCCGAACCACCCGCGCCGACGATGACCACGTCGAAGCGACGCCTGACGACCGAACTGACGACAGAAGATCCGGCTTGCATCAAAGTCTCCACAGAACCTGAATGGCCCAACCGGCGCAACCCACCAGCCAGACGATCGTGAACACCTGCAGCGCCAGCCGCATCACCATCGGCTTGACGTAGTCCATCAAGATGTCGCGCATACCGACCCAGGCGTGCACCAGCAGCGAGACGATCACGACGAAGGTCAGCGCCTTCATCCACTGGCGCGAGAAGATGCCGGCCCACTTGTCGTAGCCCATCTCGGCACCGAACAGCACCTGGGCGATGAGCGCCAGCGTGAACAGCGCCATCAGCAGCGCGGTGACCCGCTGCGACAGCCAGTCGCGCAATCCGTAGTGGGCGCCGACGACGATGCGCCGCGATCCGTAGTTGTCAGCCATGACGTGCTTCCGCGTATTTTCAGAAAAACAGTTTGTAGCCGAGCGCCAGTGTCAGCAACGCGCTCAGGGCCAAGGTGACCACGGCCGACTGGTGGCCGAATTCACGCGTGACGGCGTGCGTGGCGTCCATCCACAGGTGGCGCAGCCCTGCCAGAAAATGGTGCAGATAGGCCCAGATCAGAGCCAGCGCAATCAGTTTGACGAACCAGCCGCCGAACCAGCCGACCCCGTTCCTGAACACCGAAACGAACTGGCTGTAGGTGACTTCGGAGGTCAAGCTGGTGTCGAACATCCACACGATGAACGGCATCAGCACAAACAGCAACAAGCCACTCACGCGGTGAAGAATGGAGACCACGCCCGCCAAAGGCAGCCGGTACTGCATGGCATCGACCAGCCGCATGGTTCCAGGTCGTTGTTTCAGCGCATCTGACATACCGTACCTTCTTGTGACATCGGGACTCAACCCGAAGAGTTTATTGCATCGCAGCAATGTCTGGATGCCCCCAATCAAACGCTTTGCAGCAAGCTTCAGTTCAGCTCATTGCGGTAGTGGTGCGACGCGGTGTTATACAACCCGCGGCGCAGTTCGACCGGCTTGTCGCCATAGGTCAGCGACAACCTTTCCACGCCCAGCAGTGGTGCGCCCGGCGGCAGCGCCAGCAGTTCGGCGACCGACTCGACAGCCGCCACGGCTCGGATTTTTTCTTCGGCCCGGATCATGCGCACGCCGAACTCGGCCTCGAACAGGCCGTACATCGGGCCGCGGTATTCGCTCAGCCGTTCGGCGGTGAGGCCCTTGAACAGCGCGCTGGGCAGCCAGATGTCGTCCAGCACCACTGGCGCGCCGCGGAACGACAGCAGCCGGCGCACCTGCAGCACCGACTCGCCGCTGTGCAGGCTCAGCGCGCGCGCCACGTCGGCCGGCGCGCGCATGCGCCGGCAATCGATGAAGCGGCGCTCCATGCGGCCGGCGTCGCCGTCGTCGGGCGTCAAGCGCAGGAACCGGAACTGCACCTTCTCTTCGGCATGGGTGGCCACGAAAGTGCCCTTGCCCTGGCGCCGCACCAGCAGGTTCTCGGCCGCGAGTTCGTCGACCGCCTTGCGCACCGTGCCCTGGCTCACACGGAAGCGCGCGGCGAGTTCCATTTCACTCGGAATCGCCTCGCCCGGGCGCCATTCGCCGGCCTGCAGGCCCCGTGTCATCGAGGCCTTGACCTGCTGGTACAGCGGGCTGAACGAAGGGGTGTCGGCCTCCGCCTCGCGCAGGGTTGATGGCTGGGGCGGCTGGGCGGGTGCAGACAGGCTCGGCGGCATGCACCGCATTGCAGCACAGCCGAGCGCCCAAGTCCACCTGTCTTCTATAAGATATAAGATCGTTGACGGGCCTCGGGTTGACCCTTAGACTGCGGCCCGCGTTGACCTACACTTTGGCCCCTGGCGATGCTGCGTCATGGCACACCGGATGCAAGGCCGACCCTTTTTTGCTTCCTTCCCACCTTCCCCTGGAGACACGCCATGAGCAAGAAACCCGTTCGAGTTGCCGTCACCGGCGCCGCTGGCCAGATCGGCTACGCGGTGCTGTTCCGCATTGCCTCGGGCGAGATGCTGGGCAAGGACCAGCCGGTCATCCTGAGCCTGCTCGAAGTGCCGATGGAAAAGCCCCAGGCCGCGCTGAAGGGCGTGATGATGGAACTCGAAGACTGCGCGTTCCCGCTGCTGGCCGGCATGGAAGCGCACGGCGACCCGATGACCGCCTTCAAGGACGCCGACTACGCGCTGCTGATCGGCTCGCGCCCGCGCGGCCCGGGCATGGAACGCGCCGAACTGCTGGCCGTCAACGCCGAAATCTTTACCGCCCAGGGCAAGGCGCTCGACAAGGTCGCCAGCCGCAACGTCAAGGTGCTGGTGGTGGGCAACCCGGCCAACACCAACGCCTACATCGCGATGAAGAGCGCGCCCAGCCTGCCGCGCAGGAACTTCACCGCCATGCTGCGCCTGGACCACAACCGCGCGCTGAGCCAGATCGCTGCGAAGACCGGCAAGGCCGTCGCCGAGATCGAAAAGCTCGCCGTCTGGGGCAACCACTCGCCCACGATGTATGCCGACTACCGCTTTGCCACCATCGGCGGCAAGAGCGTGAAGGACATGATCAACGACCAGGCGTGGAACGCAGACACCTTCCTGCCCACGGTCGGCAAGCGCGGCGCGGCCATCATCGCGGCGCGCGGCGTGTCGTCGGCGGCGTCGGCGGCGAATGCGGCGATCGACCACATGCGCGACTGGGCACTCGGCACCAACGGCAAGTGGGTCACGATGGGCATTCCGTCGGACGGCCAGTACGGCATTCCGAAGGACACGATGTTCGGCTTTCCGGTGACCACCGAGAACGGCGAGTACAAGGTGATCGACGGTCTGGCCATCGACGCCTTCAGCCAGGAGCGCATCAACGTCACGCTGGCCGAGCTGCAGGGTGAGCAGGACGGCGTCAAGCACCTGCTGTGAGCACCACCACGCATCCTCGCGATGCGTTGTTCGAGGCCGGCGAAGCCGCCTCGACCTTGCCGGTGTGCGACCACTACTGTGGCGTCGAGGCGCGCATGCGCAGGAGCCTGGAGCTGCAGGGCGAGCTCGGGCCGGTGTTCGACGTGACGCTCGATTGCGAAGACGGCGCGCCGATCGGCGGCGAGGCCGAACATGCGCATCGGGTGGCCGAGATGGCGCTGTCGCCACTGAACCGGCATGGCCGAGTGGGAGCGCGGGTCCACCCCGTCGACCATCCGAGTTTTGCGCCCGACCTGGCCACGCTGATCGGCCGCGCCGGCAGTCGCCTGGCTTACCTGATGGTGCCCAAGCCGCGCGGCCTGGCCGATGTGGAGCGGGCCTGCGAACTGATCGACCAGATCGCCGCGTCGCAAGGCATCCCCCGACCGGTCCCGGTGCATGTTCTGATAGAAACCCACGGCGCGCTGCACGACGTGCACGCGATCGCCGCGCACCCGCGCATTCAGTCGCTGTCGTTCGGGCTGATGGACTTCGTCTCGGCGCACCGCGGCGCGATTCCGGCCGCCGGCATGAGCGCCACCGGACAGTTCAGCCACCCGCTGGTGCTGCGCGCCAAGCTGGAGATCGCCGCCGCCTGCCATGCGTCGGGCAAGACGCCATCGCACTGCGTGGTGACCGAACTGAACGACGCCGCCGCCATCGCTGCAGCGGCCCGCAAGGCCTGCCACGAGCTGGGCTACACGCGCATGTGGAGCATCCACCCGAACCAGATCCGTCCCATCGTCGCCGCTTTCACGCCCGATGCGGCCGACGTCGAGCAGGCCATCGAGATCATTGCCGCGGCCCAGGCCGCCGACTGGGCGCCAATCCGCCACGCCGACACGCTGCACGACCGGGCCAGCTACCGCTTCTTCTGGCAGGTGCTCGAACGCGCCCACCGCACCGGCGTGGTGCTGCCCAGTCCGGTCCGGCAGGCCTGGTTCGCCACCGGCATGGCGTGAAAACCGCCAGAGTCAAGCCCGCGCCGGCCCCTCCCTTGCCGTAGCCGCCCAAGATGTGGCGCATGCCCGCCAAACTTCAGTTTGTTGCATCTCGGGAGGGATTTGAAACGGAGCCGCAATCCACAATCGGACCCCCAGTTTTTCAAGAGCAACCTTCCATGAACCACCTCTCGCACCTTGCCCTCGCCGCTGCCCTCACGCTGGGGCTGGCCCACGGCCAGGCCGCCGCGCAAGCCGCCGCGCCCGCCAAGCCCGCTCCGGCCAAGGCCACCAAGCCGGCGCCGGCCAAGAAGGCTGCCCCCGCCGCGGCTGCAGCAGCGCTGCCGGCCGCCAGCCCGGATCAGCTCGCCGCCGCCGAGCGCACCCACTTCGGCAACTACATCTGCGAACTCGACCAGTCGATCGACGTGGGCATGAACCCGAAGACGCCGGGCTACGTGGACGTCAGCTTCAAGAAGAAGACCTACACGATGACACCGATCGTCTCGTCCACCGGCGCCGTTCGCCTGGAAGAAGTCAAGGGCGGCATGCTGCTGATCCAGATCGCCAACAAGTCGATGATGATGGACTCGAAGGTCGGGCAGCGTGTCGTCGACGGCTGCGTGCACGAGAAGCAGCGCGCCGCCGCAGCGCTGATGCCCAAGAGCTGAGCGCTCCCATTCGCGCGCGGGCCCAAGGCGGCCCGCGGCGACAACCTGCGGTGTGGGACCGGCACTTGAGTACGCTTTGGAAAGTATGTATGATCCATGCATACTCAACCGGGGACCCCCAATGGAAGCCACCGTTGCCGAGCGCGGCCAGATCACCCTGCCCAAAGCGGTGCGTGACGCACTGGGCCTGACCAAGGGCACCCAGCTGAAGGTCGAACTCGACGGTGGCCGCATCATCCTGCGCAAGAACGTCGACGACGCCATTTCGCGCGCCCGCGGCCGCTTCAAACTGCCGCCCGGCGTGACCACCGACGACATCATGCGCGAGCTGCGCGGCCGCGCACCGGGCGACCCGACGGACGCCTGACAAGTCGCCTGATGGTTGCCATAGACACCTCGGTGCTGATCGACCTGCTGGGCGACGACGCCCTGGCCGCCGCCGCCGAAACCTGCCTGCGCAAGGCGCTGGCCGACGGGCCGGTCGTGATGTGCGACGTGGTGGTGAGCGAGATCACCGCCGGGCTCGGCCACGGGGCCGAGATCATGGATGTGGTCGAAGAAATGGGCATGAGCTACCTGCCCGTCGAACGCCGCTCCGCCATTCGCGCCGGCGAAATGCAAAGGCGCTACAAGGAACGCCTGCGCCGCAGCGACAAGCCCGTGGTTTCGCCGCGCACCGTGCCCGATTTCATCGTCGGGGCACATGCCTTGCTTCAATGCACCGCGCTGATCACGCGCGACGCCGGTTTCTTCCGCGACTATTTCAAGGGCCTCAAAGTCATCGTGCCGACCGCAGCCTGACATTTCACCGGCCGCCCGCGCCCCATCATCGACCATCCAACAAGGAGCCCCCTCCATGCTTGCTGCTTACCGTCAACATGCTGCCGAACGAACCGCGCTCGGCATCCCGCCGCTGCCACTGTCAGCCCAGCAGACCGCCGAACTCATCGAATTGCTGAAGGCCCCACCCAAGGGTGAAGAGGCCACGCTGGTCGAGCTGATCACGCACCGCGTGCCAGCCGGTGTGGACGACGCGGCGAAGGTCAAGGCTTCGTACCTGGCCGCCGTGGCGCACGGCACCGAAAAGACCCCGCTGATCGACCGCCAGCGCGCCACCGAACTGCTGGGCACCATGCTGGGCGGCTACAACATTCACCCGTTGATCGACTTGCTGGACGACGCCGCAGTCGGCGCCTCCGCTGCAGCCGGATTGAAGAAAACCCTGCTGATGTTTGACCAGTTCCACGACGTGCAGGAAAAGGCCGCCCAGGGCAACGCCCACGCCAAGGCCGTGCTGCAGAGCTGGGCCGATGCCGAGTGGTTCACCTCGCGGCCCGAAGTGGCCAGGAGCATCACCGTGAGCATCTTCAAGGTGGCCGGCGAGATCAACACCGACGACCTGTCGCCCGCGCCCGACGCCTGGAGCCGCCCCGACATCCCGCTGCACGCGCTGGCGATGCACAAGAACCCGCGCCCTGGCATCACGCCGGAAGAAGAAGGCAAGCGCGGCCCGGTGAAGTTCATCGAAGACCTGCGCGCCAAGGGCCACCTCGTGGCCTACGTGGGCGACGTGGTGGGCACCGGTTCGAGCCGCAAGTCGGCCACCAACTCGGTGCTGTGGTTCACCGGCGAAGACATTCCGTTCGTGCCCAACAAACGCTTCGGCGGCGTGTGCCTGGGGGCGAAGATCGCGCCGATCTTCTACAACACGATGGAAGACTCGGGCGCGCTGCCGATCGAGCTCGACGTGAGCCAGATGAACATGGGCGACGTGGTCGAGCTGCGCCCCTACGAAGGCAAGGCGCTGAAAGACGGCAAGCTCATC
>JANOQS010000279.1:0-2222 GCA_031414975.1 Methylibium sp.
GCTGTTCGGCTCGCACTGACCTCGGGAGGCGTAACGCGGGGCAGGGCGCCTTGAGCCTGACCTGACACTGCGCGCCTCACTGCAGATCATCCCACTCGCGATGTCCTGAAGACGCCTTTCGTGGCCGGCTCTGGACGGCCATGAACTGCCACTCAATCGCTCGCCACAAAGCGGACATCCCTGCGGACCTATGGCCGAATCGCCGCCGCCTGTTGCGAGAATGACAGCGCCACGAAATCCACGAACGCCCTCACGCGCGCCGCCAACTGGTGCCTCTGCGGATAGACCGCATGAATGTCGGCATCGGGTGTGAAGTATTGCGGCAGCACCTGGACGAGACGCCCATTCTTCAGGAATCGCTCGATGTCCCACTCGGCCCGCATGAGGATGCCGTGGCCATCGAGCGCCCAGCTGACGGCGATCTCGCCGTCGTTGGTGGTCAGGTTGCCCCGGATCTTGACCGCCTCGCTGCTCGCATGCTTGCCGCGGCCACTGGCCAGTCGCCACACGCCGTAGGCTTCTTCGCCCTGCCGGATGCCGATGCAGTTGTGCTTGGTCAGGTCGTTCGGGACCTTGGGTATGCCGTGCTTGGCGAGGTAGGCCGGCGCTGCGCAGAGCAGCCGGCGGTTCGGCGCGATGTACTTGGCGACGACGCGTGCGTCCGGCGGGGCGCCGAAGCGCATGCAGACGTCGAAGGCGTCGTCCGTCAGCGGCGGTGGATTGACCGACAGCTGCAACTGCACCTGGACCTGCGGGTACTTCCTGACGAAGCGCGAGATCAATGGCGCCACGTGGCTACGCCCGAAGCCCAGCGTCGCGTTCACCCGCAGCAGGCCTTTCGGCGTCCCCTTGGACACCCCGAGCAGCTGCTCCATGTCGTCGATCTCCCCGAGGATGCGGCGCGCGTGCTCCAGGTAGAGCTCGCCCTCGGGCGTCAGGCTCATGCGCCGCGTCGTCCGGTTCACCAGCGACACGCCCACCCGGGACTCCATCAGCGCCAGATGCTTGCTCACGGCCGGTGTGGTGACGCCGAGTTCTCTTGCGGCGGCACTCAGGCTGCCGGCGCTCGCGAGGACCGAGAAAAAGCCGAGGTCGGCGGGTTGGATGCCACTTGTCATGGGTGCTCCTCGCGGGCTGGATTGTTAATTTCAAGTCAAGGATGGATTCACTTTAGTGGTGCGCGCAACGGGTGTCCATTTTCTACAGTCACTTCACCGCCCACCCATCCCTACGGAGACAGCCATGAAGACCTACTCAATCGCCACCATCCCCGGTGACGGCATCGGCAAGGAAGTCGTTCCCGCCGGCCAGCAAGTGCTGGAAGCGCTCGCCACGTCGAGCAACACCTTCCGCTTCGAGTTCGAGAACTTCGACTGGGGCGGCGACTACCACCGCGAGCATGGCGTGATGATGCCGGCCGATGGCCTGGACGCAATCCGCAACAAGGACGCGATCCTGTTCGGCAGCGCCGGCGACCCGCACATCCCCGACCACATCACGCTGTGGGGCCTGCGGCTGAAGATCTGCCAGGGCTTCGACCAGTACGCCAACGTGCGGCCCACGCGCATCCTGCCCGGCATCGACGGCCCGCTCAAGCGCTGCGGCCCCGACGACCTGAACTGGGTCATCGTGCGCGAGAACTCCGAGGGCGAA
Organism: Methylibium sp.; assembly: GCA_031414975.1. Lineage (GTDB taxonomy): Bacteria > Pseudomonadota > Gammaproteobacteria > Burkholderiales > Burkholderiaceae_C > LGRD01. The sequence continues at coordinate 1,654 of JANOQS010000279.1, forward strand.
TACTCCGGCGTCGGCGGCCGTGTCCACCAGGGTCACCCGATCGAAGCGGCCACCGACGTGTGCATCATGACCCGCGCCGGCGTCGAACGCATCATGCGCTTCGCCTTCAAGCTGGCGCAGTCGCGTCCCCGCAAGCTGCTGACCGTCATCACCAAGAGCAACGCGCAGCGCCACGCGATGGTGATGTGGGACGAGATCGCGCTGCAGGTCTCGAAGGAGTTCCCCGACGTCACCTGGGACAAGGAACTGGTCGATGCGTCGACGGCGCGCATGATCAACCGTCCGGCTTCGCTGGACACCATCGTCGCGACCAACCTGCACGCCGACATCCTCTCCGACCTGGCCGCCGCACTCGCCGGCAGCCTGGGCATCGCCCCGACCGGCAACATCGATCCGGAACACCGCTACCCGTCGATGTTCGAGCCGATCCACGGCTCGGCCTTCGACATCATGGGCAAGGGATTGGCCAATCCGGTCGGCACTTTCTGGTCGGTGGTGATGCTGCTCGAACACCTGGGCGAGCATGACGCCGCGGCGCGTGTGATGACGGCCATCGAGCAGGTCACCGC
>JANOQS010000280.1:0-3997 GCA_031414975.1 Methylibium sp.
GCGGTTGTTCGGGCAGGCGAGCGTGAACTCGAAGCCGTTCGGGTAACCGGCGTCGGCCAGCAGCTTGCGCGCCTTCTCGGGGTCGGGCTTCAGCGGCGTGTCGATGTCGGGCGTGTGGCCGTTGACGCCCGGTGCCACCATGATCGCAGCCGGGATCGACAGCCCGCGCATGGTCGTGCGCTTGATCGTTTCGCGGTCGATCGCCAGGTTCAGCGCCTCGCGCACGCGTTTGTCCTTGAACGGGTTCTTGCCCTTCACGTCGGACGTCTTCAGCTCGGGGCTGAACTGGTCCAGCGCGATGAAGATCGTGCGCACCTCATGGCCGTCGACGATCTTGAGCTTGTCGTCACCGCGCAGGCGCGTCACGTCCTGCGTGGGCAGGTCGGTGAGCATGTCCACGTCGCCCGACAGCAGCGCGGCCACGCGGGTCGAGTCTTGCTTGACCGGCGTGTAGATCACTTCGGTCACGTTGCCGCTTGTCTTGTCCCACCAGTCCTTGTTGACGGACATGGTGATGCGCTGGTCGGGTTGCCAGCCGGTGATGCGGTACGAACCCGTGCCGTTGGTGTTGCGCGAGGCGTAGTTGTCTTCCTTGGCCTTGTAGTCCTGCGTGTTCATCGTCTTGTTCTTCTCGGCCCAAGCCTTGCTCATGATGCGGAAGTCGACGATGTTACGCAGCAGGATCGGGTTCGGCGAGCTGAGGATGAAGTCGACCGTGTGGTCGTCGATCTTCTTGATCTCGGCGATGCCGGTCACGTAGATCTGCATCGTGCCCTGCGGCTGCTTGATGCGGCCGAACGAGAACACCACGTCGTCGGCGGTAAAGGGCGAACCGTCGTGAAACTTGACGCCCTTGCGCAGCTCGAAACGCACCTGCGTCGGGCTGACATAGGTCCACTTCGTGGCCAGCGAGGGCTCGACCTCGTACTTCGCGCTGTAGCGCGTCAGCCCTTCGTACGAGTGCATCAGGATCGCATTCGTCGTCGCATGGTTCTGCGCATGCGGGTCCAGGGTCAGGATGTCGTTCTGCGCCGCCCAGCGCAAGGTGTTGGCGTGAGCGGGGGCGCACAGCAGACCGGCTGCCAGGGCAGCGCTGGCGAGCAAGGCGTTGAGTTTCATCGCGGGCTCCGTGAGGAAAATGTGAAGAAGCGATGCTACTGGAGCCGCCCCATCGTTGGAGCCGGGAAAGCCCGGGCAGCGTCAGCCGTTGGTAAGCCGCGGGCGCGCCCCAGGTGTTAAAGTGCGCCGCAGATTTACCCGGTCCTTCCCGTCGCCCGTGCCCGCAAGGCATCGGCGGGTCGCTAGTCCGCCAACCGGTCAAGCCGTGTCGCGGAAGGTTTTCAACCCATCGGAGTGCCGGGTGCCGGCGCGAAAGGTGAGCGCAAGATGATGCAACAAATCAGGGCGAACTCGTACCTGTTCGGGGGCAACGCCCCCTATGTCGAGGAAATGTACGAGGCCTACCTCGACAACCCCGGCTCGGTGTCCGAGAACTGGCGAGCCTACTTCGACGCACTCCAGAACGTGCCCGCCTCCGACGGCTCGACCGCCCGAGACGTGGCCCACGCGCCCGTCGTTGAATCGTTTGCCCAGCGTGCCAAGGCGAACGCATTCGGCAACAAGGCGTCGAGTGCCGACCTGGCGGTGGCGCGCAAGCAGGTGCATGTGCAGTCGCTGATCGCGGCGTACCGCTTCCTCGGGTCGCGCTGGGCCGACCTCGACCCGCTGAAGCGCCAGGAGCGCCCCAAGATCCCCGAACTTGAGCCGGCGTTCTACGACCTGAGCGAGTCCGACATGGACATCGCCTTCAGCGCCACGAACACCTATTTCTCGTCGGCCGAGAACATGACCCTGCGCGAGATCGTGCGGGCGCTGCGCGAAACGTATTGCGGCTCGATCGGCGCCGAGTACATGCACATCACCGACCCGGCCGAGAAGCGCTGGTGGCAGCAGCGGCTCGAGAGCATTCGCTCCAAGCCCAACTTCAGTGTCGACGAGAAAACGCACATCCTCGGCCGGCTGACTGCGGCCGAAGGCCTGGAGCGCTACCTGCACACCAAGTACGTGGGGCAGAAACGCTTTTCGCTCGAAGGCGGCGAAAGTTTCATCGCCTCGATGGACGAACTGGTGCAGCGCGCGGGTGCCAAGGGCGTACAGGAGATCGTCATCGGCATGGCGCACCGCGGGCGCCTGAACGTGCTGGTGAACACGCTGCGCAAGATGCCGGCCGACCTGTTCGCCGAGTTCGACCACACCGCACCCGAGAACCTGCCCTCGGGCGATGTGAAGTACCACCAGGGTTTCTCGAGTGACGTGACCACCCCCGGCGGCCCGGTGCACCTGAGCCTGGCGTTCAACCCCTCGCACCTCGAAATCGTCAACCCGGTCGTCGAAGGTTCGGTCAAGGCCCGGCAAGACCGGCGCGGCGACTTGCAGGGCGAGTCGGTGCTGCCCATCATCGTGCACGGCGACGCGGCCTTTGCCGGCCAGGGCGTGGTGATGGAGACGCTGGCGCTGGCGCAGACGCGCGGCTACTTCACCGGCGGCACGGTGCATGTGGTCATCAACAACCAGATCGGCTTCACGACCAGCGACCCGCGCGATTCGCGCTCGACCTTGTACTGCTCCGACGTGGTGAAGATGATCGAGGCGCCGGTGCTGCACATCAACGGCGACGACCCCGAGGCGGTGGTGCTGGCGACGCAGCTTGCGCTCGACTACCGCCAGCAGTTCCACAAGGACGTGGTGGTCGACATCGTGTGCTTCCGCAAGCTCGGCCACAACGAGCAGGACACGCCTGCGCTGACCCAGCCGCTGATGTACAAGAAAATCGGTCAGCACCCCGGCACACGCAAGCTGTACGGCGACAAGCTGGTGGCGCAGGGCGCGGTGCCGGCCGACGGGCCCGACAGCATGGTCAAGGGCTTTCGTGCCGCGATGGACGCCGGCAAGCACACGGTAGACCCGGTGCTGACCAACTTCAAGAGCAAGTACGCGGTCGATTGGTCGCCCTTCCTCGGCAAGAAGTGGACCGACGCGGCCGACACGGCCTTGCCCATGGCCGAGATCAAGCGACTGGCCGAGCGCGTGACCACGATCCCGCCCAACTTCAAGGCCCACCCGCTGGTCGAGAAGGTGCTGGCCGATCGCGCGGCGATGGGCCGCGGCGAGATCAACGTCGACTGGGGCATGGGCGAGCACCTGGCGTATGCGTCGCTGGTGGCCAGCGGTTATGCGGTGCGCCTGTCGGGCGAAGACTGCGGCCGCGGCACCTTCACGCACCGCCATTCGGTGCTGCACGACCAGAACCGCGAGAAGTGGGACGAAGGCACCTACACGCCGCTGCAGCATGTGGCCACCGGCCAGGCGCCCTTCGTCGTGATCGACTCGCTGCTGTCGGAAGAGGCGGTGCTCGGCTTCGAGTACGGCTACGCCTCGGCCGAGCCGAACACGCTGGTGATCTGGGAAGCGCAATTCGGCGACTTCGTCAACGGCGCGCAGGTGGTGATCGACCAGTTCATCGCCTCCGGCGAAGTGAAGTGGGGCCGCGCCAACGGCATCACGCTGATGTTGCCGCACGGCTACGAAGGCCAGGGCCCGGAGCACAGTTCGGCGCGCCTGGAGCGCTTCATGCAACTCGCGGCCGACAACAACATGCAGATCGTGCAGCCCACCTCGGCGAGCCAGATCTTCCATGTGCTGCGGCGCCAGATGGTGCGCATGTTCCGCAAGCCGCTGGTGCTGATGACGCCGAAGTCGCTGCTGCGCGCCAAGGATGCCGGCTCCCCCCTGGCGGACTTCACCAAGGGCGAATTCAAGACGGTGATCGGCGAGGTCAACCCCGAGATCAACCCCGACAAGGTCAAGCGCCTGATCGCCTGCTCGGGCAAGGTCTACTATGACTTGGTGCGCTCGCGCACCGAGAACAAGAAGACCGACGTGGCGATCCTGCGCGTGGAGCAGCTCTACCCGTTCCCGCACAAGGCCTTCGGCGCCG
>JANOQS010000281.1:0-19839 GCA_031414975.1 Methylibium sp.
GCAAGGTGGTCAGCAGGATCACGGTCGGGAAGGCCGCGAAGTCGAGCGGGCGCAGCATGTAGCTGGCCACGATCATCACCATCAGCGCCATCGCGATGTTGAAGGTGAACAGCAGGTCCAGCGCAAACGGCGGCAGCGGCAACACCATCATGGACAGCACCATGATGATGAACATCGGCGCCATCAGGGCCTTCACGGCCACCGCGTTCGGGCCGAGCCATCTCTGCAGTTGCTGCAGCATCGGGTTCATTCAGTGTCCTCGTCGGGCGTCGTACTTGAAGCCGGTTTGTTGTGCGGGTCGAGCTCGGCCGGCACGTTCAGGTCGGGCAGCTCGCCCGGCATGGCCGAGCGGCCGGCCAGCGCGGCGCGCAGCTGGTACACATAGGCCAGCACCTGGGCCACGGCGGCGAACAGTGCGGCCGGGATTTCGCGGTCGATTTCGGCGTGGGCATACAGCGCACGCGCCAGCACCGGGGCCTGCAGCACCGGGACCTTGGATTCCTTGGCGGTGTCGCGGATCGTCATGGCCAGCAGGTCTGCCCCCTTGGCCACCACGCGCGGTGCGCCCATGCGGGTGTCGTCGTATTTCAGCGCCACCGCATAGTGGGTCGGGTTCATCACCACCAGGTCGGCGGTGGGCACGGCGGCGAGCATGCGGCGGTTCGCCATCTCGCGCATGCGCTGCTTGATCTTGTGCTTGATCTCGACGTTGCCCTCGAGCTCCTTGTGCTCCTGCTTCACTTCCTGCTTGCTCATCTTCAGGCGGTTGGCGTGCATCCATTTCTGCAGCGGCGCGTCGATCGCCGCAAACACCGCCAGCGCCAGCAGCAACAGCAGCACACCGTCGAACACGGTGCGGCTGGCGTGGGCTATCGCGGCCGGCAGCGCCAGACCGAGTGCGCCGGCAAAGTCGGCCAGGTGGGTCTTCAGGTACAGCGCGCCGATCGCGCCCAGGATCAGCGCCAGGGTGCTGGCCTTGAGCGCATCGATCAGCGGCTGCCTGGCAAACAGGCGCGGCAGGCCGGTGATCGGGTTGAGCTTGCTGAACTTGGGCATCAGCGGCTTGAGCGTCCAGTTCCAGCCGCCCAGCGCAATCGCCGAAGCCAGCGCCACGCCACTCATCACCAGCCCGGCCGGCACCACCACCCACAGCATCTTGGCCACCAGTTCGTGCAACCGCTCGAGCATGAAGCCCGGGTTGCTGACGGCCCCCAGCTCGAAGCTCAGCGCCTGCGCCAGCATCTCCTTCAGCGCCAGCGTGAACTTCGGCGCCAAGGCCAGCAGTGCCAACGCGCCGACCGCGATCGCGGCAAAGTGGCCCAGATCGCGTGAGCGCGCGACCTGGCCATCTTCGCGAGCCTTGTCGAGCTTGCGTTGTGAGGCGGGTAAGTTGCGGTCTTGTGCGGAAGAGTCGGCCATGGTTGAGCGGCATCGGAGGCTGCCCGGCCATTGTTCCGAGTGATTGCGCAAACTTGAGGCGGATCAACGGGGTGAAGGCTGGGCTATTCGAGCCCGCCTCGTGCCGGCGCGCCCTGTACCGCCGGCCTGCCAATGCCGCGCCACCACCCTGCCGCCCCAAAAGCTGCCACATCCATCACGCAGGGCCCGCACGCCTCAAGCTGCCCACGATCGCGCCGATAACCAATGACGACAATCCGCGCCGGCACCACCTCGGCGGGGTTCCTGCCGCCGTGACCGAGGATTCCCATGAGTGCCCTACCGTCCCCCATGCCCGCGGACTCGCTCAGCCCGGAGACCGACTTCAGCTTCGGCCCGGCGGACTTCGAGCGCGTGCGCAAGCTCATCTACAAGCGCGCCGGCATCAGCCTGCACGCCGGCAAGCAGGCGATGGTCTACAGCCGCCTGTCGCGCCGCCTGCGTGAACTGGGCTACAGCTCGTTCGGCCAGTACCTGCAGGCGCTCGAAGGCGGCACCGGTGCCGCGGCCGAGGCCGAATGGCAGGAGTTCGTGAACTGCCTCACGACCAACCTCACCTCGTTCTTCCGCGAAGAGCATCACTTCGGCGTGCTGGCCACCGAGCTGGCTGCGCGGCGCGGCCAGAACCTGCGCATCTGGTGCAACGCGGCCTCCACTGGTGAAGAGCCGTACTCGCTGGCGATGACGGTGATCGAGACCCTGGGCACCAAGGCGAACGTGAAGATCTTCTGCAGCGACATCGACACCAAGGTGCTCGCCACCGCCGAACAAGGCGTCTACGCGGCCGACGCGCGCGGCCTGAGCGCCGAGCGGCTGCGCCAGCACTTCCTGCGCGGCACGGCCGGCAACAGCGGCTTCATCCGCGTCAAGCCCGATCTCAAGCGGCTGGTCGAATTCCGCCCCTTCAACTTGATGGATGAACGCTGGTCGCTGGGCGACCCGTTCGACATCGTGTTCTGCCGCAACGTGATGATTTATTTCGACGCGCCCACCCAGCGGCGCGTGCTCGAACGCATGAACCGCGCGATGAAACCGCAGGGGCTGCTGTTCGCCGGCCACTCGGAAAACTTTTCCGAATCTCGCGACGTGTTCAAGCTGCGCGGCAAGACGATCTACGAGCGCGTCTGACCCCCCCGCCAGTCAGTTCGAGCAGCACAAGGATTCAGCGCATGGCCCTCGCCGCCCCCACCTCCAGGCCCCTGGCCCAGACCCTCCGCCTGGAACGGCTCAAGGCACGCCCGCGCAAGCCCGGCGAAGCCTCGTTCTTCTGGTACGAATCGCAGTTCCAGAACGAAGCCGTCAAGGTGCTGCCGGGCGAGTACTTCGTCTACCACGAAGACCTGCTGATCATGACCACCTTGGGCTCGTGCATCGCCGCCTGCCTGTGGGACCGCCAGGCGCGCGTCGGCGGCATGAACCACTTCATGCTGCCCGAAGGAGGCACCGGCGGCACCGGCGGCCGCTACGGCTCGTTCGCGATGGAATTGCTGATCAACGAGATGATGAAGCTCGGCGCCCAACGCAGCTCGATCGAGGCCAAGGTCTTCGGCGGCGGCCAGGTCGTCTCGGGCATGACCTCGATGAACGTGGGCGAGCGCAACACCACCTTCGTGCTCGACTACCTGAAGGCCGAGCGCATCCCGGTCGTCTCCAAGGACGTGCTCGACGTCTACCCGCGCAAGGTCTGCTTTCTGCCGGCCAGCGGCAAGGCCATGGTCAAGCGCCTGGCCGCCACCCACGGGCACGAGGCGCTGGTGGCGCAAGAACGCATGGCCGCGCAAAAGGTCACTCCGGCGGCCAGCGCCGGCGGTTCGGTCGACCTGTTCTGACGCACACTGCCCGGCGCACAACACAAGTACGCAAGAACGAGGAGCCCACACCATGGCCAAGACCCGCGTCGTCGTCGTCGATGATTCAGCCCTGGTTCGCAGCCTGCTGGCCGAGATCATCAACCGCGAATCCGACATGCAATGTGTTGGCGCCGCCGCCGACCCGCTGGTGGCGCGCGAGATGATCCGCAACCTCAACCCCGACGTGATCACGCTCGACGTGGAGATGCCGCGCATGGACGGGATCGACTTCCTGTCCAAGCTGATGCGGCTGCGCCCGATGCCGGTGCTGATGGTCTCCACCTTGACCGAGCGCGGCGCCGAGGTGACGCTGCGCGCACTCGAACTCGGCGCGATCGACTTCGTCGCCAAACCCAAGATCGGCGTCACCGACGGCCTGCGCTCGCTCAGCCAGGACATCACCGACAAGATCCGCATCGCCGCGCGTGCCACCGTGCGGCGCGCCCCGGCTGCCGCCAATGAGGCCGCCTCCCCGGCCGCGCGCAGCGCCGCACCGGCTGGCCTGGGCCGGCTCTCGACCGAGAAGATCGTCTTCATCGGTGCTTCCACCGGCGGCACCGAAGCCACCAAGGAAGTGCTGATGAACCTGCCGCACGATGCGCCCGCGGTGATGATCACGCAGCACATGCCGGCCGGCTTCACCAAGAGTTATTCGGTCCGGCTCGACGGCCTGTGCCGCATCCGCGTCAAGGAAGCGCTGGACGGCGAACGGGTGTTGCCCGGGCACGCCTACATCGCCCCCGGCGGCTTCCACCTGAGCGTGGAACGCTCGGGCGCGAACTACGTGGCCCGGGTGCGCGACGGCGAGGCGGTGAACCGCCACATGCCTTCGGTCGAGGTGCTGTTCAAGTCAGCGGCCCGCGTGGTCGGCCCGAATGCACTGGGCATCATGCTGACCGGCATGGGCGCCGACGGCGCCACCGCGATGAAGGAAATGCGCGACGCCGGCAGCTACAACCTGGTGCAGGACGAAGCCAGCTGTGTCGTCTTCGGCATGCCGCGCGAAGCGATTGCCGCCGGCGCCGCGCACGAGGTGCTGTCGCTGGCGCAGATCGCACCCAAGCTGCTCGACCGGCTGCGCGCCACCGGGGGCGTGTCGATCAACCGGGTCTGAGCGGCCCGCTCTCCAGTACCACTTCTCAAGGCAAAAGGCCGGCATTGCCGGCCTTTGTCATGTGCGTCTTGTTCGTCTGGGCGGCGTTACCGCCGCATCCGGAAGGTTCAGAACGTCGTCCACTCGTCGTCGGTACCGGTGCCCATGGCGGGCCGGCGCGCTTCGGGCACCGCGGGTGCCGCGGGCGCAGGCTCGGGCTTCGCACCGGCCAGCCGCGTCACGTTCGTCGCGCGGTTCGGGCCACGCCGTTCGCCCGGCTCGGTGGCCTGCGTGGTCTTGTTGGTCGTGGTGGTCCTGGCCTTGGCCGGCTTGTTCGCCGGGGCCGCCACCTTGGCCACTTTGCTCGCGGTGGCCGGCGCCGCCGGTGCCGCGTGGCCCGCTTCGCCGGCGGCCAGCTTGAACACGGCCACCGACTGCACCAGTTGCTGGGCCTGCGCCTTCAGGCTCTCGGCCGCCGCGGCGCTCTGTTCGACCAGCGCGGCGTTCTGCTGCGTGGCCTTGTCCATCTGCGTCACGGCTTCGCCGACCTGGCCGACCCCGGCGCTCTGTTCGGTGCTGGCGCTGCTGATCTCGCCCATGATGTCGGTCACGCGCTGGATCGCAGCGACGATCTCGGTCATGGTCACGCCGGCCTGGTCGACCAGCCGGGTGCCTTGCTCGACGCGCTCCACGCTGGTCGAGATCAGGCCCTTGATCTCCTTGGCGGCTTCGGCGCTGCGCTGCGCGAGGCTGCGCACTTCGGCCGCCACCACCGCAAAACCGCGCCCCTGCTCGCCCGCCCGGGCCGCTTCGACGGCTGCGTTCAGCGCCAGGATGTTGGTCTGGAACGCGATGCTGTCGATCACGCTGATGATGTCGGCAATCTTCTTCGAGCTGTCGTTGATGCCCTTCATCGTGTCGACCACCTGGCCCACGACTTCGCCGCCCTTGACCGCCACGGTCGACGCACCGAGCGCCAACTGGTTGGCCTGGCGCGCGTTGTCGGCGTTCTGGCGCACGGTCGAGCCGAGCTCTTCCATCGACGCCGCGGTTTCTTCCAGTGCGCTGGCCTGCTGTTCGGTGCGCGCGCTCAGGTCGTTGTTGCCGGCCGCGATCTCGGCACTCGCCCGGGCCACGCCCTGCGAGCCCTGGCGAACCTCGCCGACCACCTTGGCCAGGCTGGCCTGCATTGCTTTCAGGTGCGCCATCAGGCTGGTGCTGTCGCCGCGGCGCAAGTCGATCCTCGTGGCCAGGTTGCCGCCGGCCACGTCTTGCGCGAGCGCGGCGGCCGTGCGCGGCTCGCCGCCCAGTTGGCCGAGCAGCCCGCGCGTGATCAGGTGCGCCAGGCCCACACCGAGCACGAGCGCCGCACCGAGCAGCACGAGCATCAGCAGCACGGCCTTCTTGTGGATCCCGGTGGCCTGCTCCGCTGCCGCCTTGCCGCCGGCAAAATTGAACTTGGTGAGCGCGTCCAGCGCGACCACCGTTTCGTCGGCCGCTGTGCTGGCCAGGCCGTCGCTGATGTCGGCGGCGTCCTGGCGCTTCTTGTCGCGCCCGAGCGCAACCACCTTGCCCTGGGCCTGCTGGTAGGCCGCCCAGCTCTTCGAGAACGTGGCCAGCAACGCCAGTTCCTGCTGGCCTTGGGCCAGGCCTTCATAGGACTTCATTGCCTTGGCCACGGTCTTGCCGGCCTCGTTCATCTTTTCTTCGTATTCGGAGTGGTAGCTGCGGTCTTCCAGCCGGCTGTGCTTGACCTCGGACTCGCGCGCTTCGAGCACCGCAGCGCGTGTCTGCGCGAGCTGGCCCACGCCCTGCAGCCACTTGTCGGCCAGGTTGCTGGCCTGCGCGTGCACCTGCTCCAGGTTGTGCAGGGCCAGGCCGCCCACCATGGCAGTCAGCACCAGCAGCATGGCAAACGCAGCATAGAGCTGCTGCCCGACACGCAGTCGGCTGAACAGTGCGCGGGTCTTGGCGACGAGTTTCATGGGGTTCCTCTGTGGGCGTCGAACGGCAAACGCCCGGGCGCGCTGGGCCCGGGCCGGTCTGGCAGGCCGGTGGCCTTACTTCTTGTGGCCGATGTAGCTCACGCCGACGATCTTGCCGCCGGCATCCTTGATCGGGTTGTAGCAAGCGTCGAACGCGGTGCCGAGCACGTCGATCGGGCCGCAGTACTGCTCGCCCTTGATGACCGCCTCGTAGGCCTTGTTGCGGGCCAGTTGCGTGCCGATGCCGCGCTTGCCTTCGGGCGTGAGCACGTTGGTGCTGACGCGCACGAACTCGTCACCCTGCTTGACGAACACCGTGGCGGTGGCGCTGTGGGCCTTGCGCACGGCGTCGACGACGTCGTAGTTGTTGTTGATCTTGCGGTCGCCGAAGAACAGCGCCGGCACGGTCTTGTCGGCCACCGTGTCGGTGCCGTCGACCTTGGCCGTGCCGATCTTGCCCAGGCGGGCGTCGAGGTCGGCGATGGTCGCCTTCGGGTCGTAGGCGTGGGCGCCGGCGACCAGGCCGAACATCAGGGCGGCAGCGATGGAAATGGATCTGAGTTTCATGGTGAGTTCCTCTCTGTGGTTTTGAGGTGAGTGAATCAGGCCGCTGACAGTGCGGCCTCGCCTTGGGAAAGTTTGAACAGCGCGACCACCTGGACCAGCTGGCGGGCCTGGTCCTTCAGGCTCGCGGCGGCGGCGGCGCTCTGTTCGACCAGCGCAGCGTTCTGCTGCGTGGCACGGTCCATCTGGGTCACGGCCTCGCCGACCTGCGCAACGCCGGCACTCTGTTCGGTGCTGGCGCTGCTGATCTCGCCCATGATGTCGGTCACGCGGCGGATGCTGGTGACGATCTCGGTCATCGTCACGCCGGCCTGGTCGACCAGGGTCGTGCCCTGCTCGACGCGTTCGACGCTGGTCGAGATCAGGACCTTGATCTCCTTGGCCGCTTCAGCGCTGCGCTGCGCGAGGCTGCGCACTTCGGAGGCCACGACCGCAAAGCCGCGCCCCTGTTCGCCGGCACGCGCGGCCTCGACCGCGGCGTTGAGCGCCAGGATGTTGGTCTGGAACGCGATGCTGTCGATCACGCCAATGATGTCGGCGATCTTCTTCGAGCTGTGATTGATGCCCTTCATCGTCTCGACCACCTGGCCGACCACCTGGCCGCCCCGGGTCGCCACGGTGGAAGCACCCATCGCGAGCTGGTTGGCCTGGCGCGCGTTGTCGGCGTTCTGGCGCACCGTCGAGCCGAGCTGCTCCATCGACGCGGCGGTCTGCTCCAGCGCGCTGGCCTGCTGCTCGGTGCGCGAGGACAGGTCGAGGTTGCCGGTGGCGATCTCGGCACTGGCGTTCTCGATGCTGGCAGACGAACGGCGCACTTCGACCAGCGCCGAGTCCATGCGGGCGAAGGCGCGCTTGAGTGCCAGTGCACCGCCGCTCTTCACGGCAATGTGGTCGAGTTGCAGCGACACACGGCCCTCGGTGTCCACCGCATGCACCAGCGCCTGAAGTTCGTCGCCCTGTTCAGCCAGCCGGCGCATGCGCACCGCGATGAAGACCTCCAGGCCGCTTTGCATCACCACGTAGGCGGCATGCATCACGACCTTCAGGAAGTTCGCCTCGGGCGTGCAGTACACCCCCACGCCGCCCGCCTGCAGGCGGTCGAACAGCACATGGTGAACGGCAAAGAAGCCGGCCGACAGCAGGATCGGCCGCCAGTCGCGGTAGACCAGCAGCAGGGCCAGGGTCACGAACACGCCGAAGTGGAACTCCAGCGTGCCGCGGCCCAGTTGGATGTGCAGGGCCACCATGGCCGACAGGCAGGTCGCCAGCACCAGGCGCGCGCCGGTCGTGCCACGCATCGTGGCGAAGGCCAGTGCGCCGGCGCCGAACAGCAGCGCCGCGACCGTGACGGCCAGCGTGATCTCGCCATAGTGGTGGCCGATCGCCACCGCGGCCGCCGCGGCGACCGCGAGCGTGAGCAGCACGATCACGTCGGCGGTGGCGCCCATCGAAGAGGCGTGCGGGCGCGCGAGAGAGCTGGGCTGGGTCATGGAGGTGCCGATTCGAAAAGGATCACTCGCCGATCAGGCCCATTTCCTGGCTCGCCATCAGCGCCTCGATGTCCATCAGGATCAGCATGCGGTCGTTCACGCTGCCGATGCCGGTGATGAAGCCGGCGTCCACCGCCGAGGCCATCTCGGGGGCGGGCTTGATGGCGTCCTTGGCCAGTTCGAGCACGTCGGAAACCGAGTCGACCACGGCGCCGACCACGCGGCCCTTGACGTTGAGCACGATCACCACGGTCAGCGCGCTGTACTCGGCCGTCTCGCAGCCCAGCTTCAGGCGCAGGTCGACGATCGGCACGATCACGCCGCGCAGGTTGACCACGCCCTTGATGAAGGCCGGGGCGTTGGCGATGCGCGTGGGTTGTTCGTAGGAGCGGATCTCCTGCACCTTCAGGATGTCGATCCCGTACTCCTCGCCACCGAGGCGAAAGGTCAGGAACTCGCCGCCCACCTGAATGGCGGCGCGGGCGGCTTCGTGGCGCGCCACTACGGCGGCGTCGGTCATCATGTTCATGGGTTACCTCGTGAGTGAGTGATGGAGCAGCGCCGACAACCCGGCACTCGTGGGTTTATCGGCACCTGGGCCGCGGGTTGAAGTCATGCGGCGGCCCCGGCGGGCATCGGCGCATCGAGCCGGAACGTGCCGACCACGCGGGCCAGCGTGATCGCCTGTTCCTTCAGGCTGTCGGCCGCGGCGGCAGACTGCTCCACCAGCGCGGAGTTCTGCTGCGTCATCTGGTCCAGGTGCGCCACCGAGGTGTTGACCTGGTTGATGCCGTCGGACTGTTCGGCCGCGGCGGCAGTGATCTCGCCGATCACCTGCGAGACGCGCCGCACGCTGCCGACGATCTCGTCCATCGTCGCGCCGGCGGCGGCGACCAGGCGCGAGCCGCCCTCGACCTTTTCGACCGAGGCGCCGATCAGGCCCTTGATCTCCTTGGCCGCCTGCGCGCTGCGCTGCGCCAGTGATCGCACTTCGCTGGCCACCACCGCAAAGCCGCGGCCCTGTTCGCCGGCACGCGCGGCCTCGACTGCGGCGTTCAGCGCCAGGATGTTGGTCTGGAACGCGATGCCGTCGATCACGCCGATGATGTCGGCTATTCTCTTCGAGCTCGCGGTGATGTCGTCCATCGTCGCCACGACCTGCGCCACGACCACGCCGCCGCGCGCCGCCACCTCGGCCGCACTGGCGGCGAGCTGGTTGGCCTGGGTCGCCGAGTGGGCCGACTGCTTGACGGTGCCGGTCAGCTGGCCCATCGCCGACGCCGCTTCCTGCAGGTTCGACGCGGCCTGTTCGGTGCGCAAGCTCAGGTCCTGGTTGCCGATGGCGATTTCGCTGCTGGCGGTGCGGATCGAGTCCGACGACGCCAGCACCGAGCGCATCGAGTCGGACAGTTGTTGCGTCATCGCGCCCAGCGCACGCACCAGGTCGCCCACCTCGTCCTGGCGCTGGCTGCTCGCGTCCACGCCCAGGTTGCCGGCGGCCACTTCACCGGCAATGCCGGCGGCGCGCAGCAGTTCGGCGGTGAGCTTGCGCTGCATCAGCCACGACAGCAGCACCGCGCCGGCCGCGCAGCCCAGCGCCAGCGCCGCGAGCAGCCAGGCCACCTGGCGAGCGTTCTGCTTGCCGGCGCTCATCGCCTCGGCCGACGTGGCCTCGACGCGTTTGACCATCGCCGTCATGCTGGCGGACAGCTCGCCGAACGTCGCGTCGGCGCCCTGCATCGCGGCAATGCCGGTGTTGGGGTCGACCGACGAGAGGTCGACGGCCGAGTCGGCCTGGCCCAGGTACTTGTCAGCCTGCGCTCCCAGGCGCGTCGCGGCGGTGCGCAGCGTGTCGTCACCGGCATGCTGGTCGACGATGATCGTTGCGACGCGCTTCACGCCCGCCACCTGGCGCGCCAGCTCGGCGCGGTAGGTCTTGACCTTGGCGTCGTCGAGCGAAGCGATCAGCGCCACGGTTCGGTACACGCCGGCGTGCACCTGGGCGAGTTGCTCCTGCGCGTTGGCCAGCGTGCGGTAGTCCTCGAGCTGGGCTTCGGAGATCGCCTGGTTGGACTCGGCAGAGCGGCCCGCCATCAGCGCGGCGGCTTGGCTTGCTGCGAACACCACAGCCGCGGTGAGCAGCGGTGCCGCGAGAAGTTTCAATGCCAGTTTCATGTCGTGCTCAGGGCCAGGGTCACAGGTTCGATGGAGTGAATTACTTGTAGATGCCGCCACAGACCGCGGTGTCTTCGAGCTTTTCGCAGTACGCGGTCTTCGGCTCGATCTTCTTGTTGGTCGGGTTGGTGAACTTGTAGTCCTGCCAGAACGTGCCCTTGGCGTTGGCCAGCTCGACGCGTTCCTTCACGAACGCCTTGCCGTCCACGTCTTTCAGGTCGATCAGGTTCTTGCCGATCATCTTTTCGTTCGCGCCGTGCGCGCGCACGGTGCCGTCCAGGCCGTAGACCACGAGGTACAGGTCGCGGTCCTTGAACTGGCTGGTCTTGCTGCTGATCTCGGCGTAACCCTTGTCCTTGCCTTCCTTCTTGATGAAGGCCACACCCTTCTTGACCATCGCCGTCGCTTCGGCGGCGTTGGCGCCGTCGTCAGCGCGGGCGATGAGGGGCATCGCGGCGCCCAGGGCAACGGTCAGGGCGATGGCGAACTTGGCTTGCTGCATGAAACTGGATCCTTTCGGTAGCGTCGCGCGGGGCGACAGGGGAATGTTTGGCGTCCGACTCCGGGGCTCTGGTGGATATCGGTCGCGATGGCTCGGACATGAGCCATGTGAGCCATTCTGGAAGGCCTGACACCGATGCGATCCGTGCAAAAAGGGGTGGCTGGCCGGCCAATTCGTGGCGGGCACGCGTCATCAGGCGAACGAGTGGCGGGTGGTGCCCCGCTTGCACCGCGCCGCCCCGGTTCGTTGGAGGCAGAAAAGGCGAATCGGTCCGGACGCCCTGTGCGCCGGACCGAGCAGGTGAGGTTGGCGGTGAGGTTCGCTGGAGGTCGTCAGGCCGCCGCAGCCGCGTGGCCAAGCCTGAAGGTGCCGACCACCTGGGCCAGCTTGCCGGCCTGTTCTTTCAGGCTCTCGGCGGCCGCGGCAGACTGCTCCACCAGCGCGGAGTTCTGCTGCGTCATCTTGTCGAGTTCGGCCACCGAGGTGTTGACGTGGCCGATGCCGTCGGACTGTTCGGCCGAGGCGGCCGTGATCTCGCCGATGATGTCCGACACACGTTGCACGCTGCCGACGATCTCGCTCATCGTGGCGCCGGCCGCGGCCACCAGGCGCGAACCGCCTTCGACCTTTTCGACCGAAGCGCCGATCAGGCCCTTGATCTCCTTGGCCGCCTGCGCGCTGCGCTGAGCGAGCGAACGCACTTCGCTGGCCACGACGGCAAAACCGCGGCCCTGCTCGCCGGCACGCGCGGCTTCGACCGCGGCGTTCAGCGCCAGGATGTTGGTCTGGAACGCAATGCCGTCGATCACGCCGATGATGTCGCTGATCTTTTTCGAGCTGGCGGTGATGTCGTTCATGGTCTGCACCACCTGCGACACCACCACGCCGCCGCGCGCCGCGTCTTCGGCCGCCGAGCTGGCGAGCTGGTTGGCCTGGCGCGCCGAGTCGGCCGACTGCTTGACGGTGCCGGTCAGTTGCTCCATCGACGACGCCGCCTGCTGCAGGTTCGACGCGGTCTGCTCGGTGCGCACGCTCAGGTCCTGGTTGCCGGTGGCGATTTCGGCACTGGCGGTGAAGATGCTGTCGCTCGACTCGCGCACGTTGCTCACCAGGCTGCGCAGCGAGTTCTGCATGTCGCCCAAGGCGCGCTGCAGGCGGCCGATGTCATCCTCGCGCATGGCGCTGAACGATTCGGACAGGTTGCCCGCTGCAATGCCCTCGGCAAACTTGATGCAGCCCGAGACCGGGCGCTGCACGCTGTTCAGCACGAGCCGGTAGAACACCCCGACCAGGACGATGGCGGCCAGTGCGCCGAGCAGGGAATTGCGGATGGACGCCGCCTGGTTCGCATCGAAAGCCGACATCGAGGTGTCCGCGAACTTCGTTGCGCTCACCACGGTCTGTTCGACGCCGGCCAGGTGCTTCAGGAAGATCCGGTGGGCGTTGATCAGCGCCTCGCGAGCACCATCCTTGTCGCCGCTCTTGAGCTTGGCAATCACGTCGCTGCGCGCCGCGACGATGAACTTCTGGCCCTCTTCATGCTGCTGGCCCTGCAGTTGCTGCAGCAGGCCGCCGGGCGGGTTCTTGGTCCAGTGTTCGACGCGGGCGCCGTACTCGCCGGACAGCTTGTCGATGCGCCGGCTCGCTTCGGATTCGCTGAGCGTGCCTTCGACGGCCTGCGACAGCACCAAGCGCAGCTCGATCAGGTACAGCGGCGGCGGCAGGATGTCGGCGACCACGTCCTTGGCGACGAAAGCGTCGTTGGCGCTCTGGCTCATGCGCCCCTGCATCCACCAGCCCTGGGCCACGACGAGCAGGCACGCGACGACGCCGATGGCGCCGAGCAACAGAATCGACAGTCGAAGGGAACGCAACATGTGAGGTCTCCGTTTCTTTGGGTCGTTGAGGAACAGCCGGCAAAACTCAGTGGCGCGAACGGCGCACCAAGCTGCCCACATCGAGAATGAGTGCGACGCGTCCGTCACCCATGATGGTGGCGCCCGACACATCGTTGACCTTGCGGTAGTTGGCTTCGAGGTTCTTCACCACCACCTGCTGCTGGCCCAGCAGCTCGTCGACCAGCAGCGCCACACGGCCGCCCTCGGCTTCGGCCACCACCATGATGCCGCTGACGTTTTCGAAGTCGAACCGCGGCACACCGAACACATGCTCGAGTTCCAGCACCGGCATGAACTCGTCGCGCACCTCGACCACGCGGCCACTGCCGCCGATGGTCTTGATGACCCCCGCCTGAACCTGGAACGACTCGACCACGGACGACAGCGGCAGGATGTAGACCTCTTCACCGACGCCGACCGACATGCCGTCCATGATCGCCATGGTCAGCGGCAGGCGCACCTTGACGCTCATGCCATAACCTTCGGCCGAGTCGATCTCGACCGTGCCGCCCAGCGCGGTGATGTTCTTCTTCACCACGTCCATGCCGACACCGCGACCGGACACGTCGGTCACCACATCGGCAGTCGAGAAGCCGGGCGCGAAGATCAGTGCGAAGACCTCGCTGTCGGTCATGCTGTCCGGCGCGTCGATGCCGCGCTCGCGCGCCTTCTTGATCAGCTTGTCGCGCGACAGGCCCTTGCCGTCGTCGCGCACTTCAATGACGATCGAGCCGCCCTGGTGCGACGCGCTCAAGGTGATCGTGCCCTGCTCCGGCTTGCCCTTGGCGAGCCGCTCGGCCGGCAGCTCGATGCCGTGGTCGCAGCTGTTGCGCACCAGGTGGGTGAGCGGGTCGGTGATCTTCTCGACCATGCCCTTGTCGAGCTCGGTCGCTTCGCCCTTGGTGACGAACTCGACCTTCTTGCCGAGCTTGCCCGCCAGGTCGCGCAGCATGCGCGGGAACCGGCTGAACACCATCGACATCGGGATCATGCGGATCGACATCACCGACTCTTGCAGGTCGCGCGTGTTGCGGTCCAGGTCGGCCAGGCCGGCGGCCATCTGCTGGTACAGCGCCGGGTCGACCTTGGCGCTGTTCTGCGCCAGCATGGCCTGGGTGATGACGAGTTCACCCACCAGGTTGATGAGCTGGTCGACCTTTTCGATCGACACCCGCAGGGTCGCCGATTCGAGCGCGGCGGCCGGCGCCTTTTCCACCTTGGCCGCCGCACCGCGCGCGCGGGCCGGTTCCGATTCGCTCGGCGCTGCCGGCGGCGGTGCGGCATTGGCGGCATCGGCCGAGGGCGCACCGGGCGCCTCGTCGAAGAAGCCGTAACTCGCGTCAGCCACCGGGGCGGGCTCGGCCGGCGCGCCGGGCGAGCCGGCATGGAAGCCGTAGCCGGTGCCCAGCGGCAGCAGGCACACCGCCTCGCGGGCCACGTGGAAGGTGAACAGGTCGAGCAGATCGCTGTCGCTGCTGGTGGTGACCACCTTGAAGCGGCGCATGCCGTCGATGGCCTGGCCGCCGTCGATCGGCTCGATGCTGCCGAGGTCGGTGATCTCCTGGAACAGCTCGACCAGGTTGTTCGCCAGGTCGGGTTTGTCGAGCGGGCCGACGCGCAACTCCAGCACCCGGGTGGGCGCGGCATCATTCTTGCCGGTGGCTTCGGCTTCAGGTGCCTCGTGCCGGACCTCGACCGAAGCAGCCATGATTTGAGCCGTCGGCGCCGAAGCCGCCGCCTTCGGCGCCAGCGCCGGCCTTTCGCCCGCCGACATCGCACGGATGGCGAACAGCAACTCGGTCGTGTCGATGGCCGGCCCGCCCACGCCCTGGTGGCGCGCGAGCTGGGCGCGCAGTGCGTCGCCCGACTGCAGCAGCACATCGACCATCGCGGTGGTGGGTTCCAGTTCGTGGCGGCGCAGCTTGTCCAGCAGCGTTTCCATCTGGTGGGTCAGCTCGGCCACGTCGGAAAAACCGAAGGTCGCAGCACCGCCCTTGACGGAGTGGGCACAACGGAAGATCGAGTTCAGCTCTTCGTCGTCGGCTGCGGTGATGTCGATCTCCAGCAGCTGCTTTTCCATCCGGTCCAGGTTCTCGCCGGCCTCTTCGAAGAAGACCTGGTAGAACTGGGTCAGGTCGATGCCGGCACTGAGGTTGGCACCTTCGGAAGTCATTTCACCCATGGCGGGAGCTCCTGTCTTTTGTTTTGGGGCGCGGCGCTTCAGCGTGCAGGGCTAGCGCACGACCTTCTTGATCACCTCGATCAGCTTGGCCGGGTCGAACGGTTTGACGAGCCAGCCGGTGGCGCCGGCGCCGCGGCCAGCCTGCTTCATCTGCTCGCTCGACTCGGTGGTCAGGATCAGGATCGGCGTGGTCTTGAACTTGGGGTTGTCGCGCAGCTTCTTGGTCAGGCCGATGCCGTCCAGGCGCGGCATGTTCTGGTCGGTCAGCACCAGGTCGAAGTCGCGCGTGCCGGCCTTCTCGAGCGCGTCCTGGCCGTCCACTGCCTCGACCACGTTGAAGCCGGCGTTCTTCAGCGTGAACGAAACCATTTGCCGCATGGAGGCGGAATCGTCCACTGCAAGAATCGAGTGCATATGTGTCTCCAGGTATTCGTTGAGAGCGTGTTGGAACGGCTGGTTGTGTCAGAAGAGTTCGATGAAACCGGTGTCCATCTCGGACTGCGTCACGGGGTTGGGCCGCAGCGGCGCTTCTTCGACAGCGGCCTCACCCTCTTCATCACCGGCGAACGTATCGCGGGCGAGCCGGTCGGCGCAGTTGCGCAGCCGGCCGCGGGTGTGGTTGATCAGTTGCGAGGCCATGTCCTGGAACTGCAGCGCAGTGACGGCGGTGCCCAGGTGGGCCACCGAACGTTCCACCGGCGTCAGGTTCTGCTGCGGCAGCGCCGCCAGCAGCGCCATTTGCTCCGCCACGCCGAAGAAGCCGGCTTGCAGGGTGTCGCAGGCATCGCTGAGCAGGGTCTGCAGGCGGTCCAGGTCGTTGGTCGCCGTCATCAGGTGGTCCTGCAGATCGGCGGCCGCCAGGAACGGCAGGGTGCCGGCCTGATTCGCTTCGTCTGTGGCTGGGTTGAGGTCCATCATGGCTCCGTGCAGGACGTGATTGTCTGAACCCGGGTGCAGCCCGATCGGTGGAACACGACAGGAAAAGCAGCCGAATTCATCAGAAGCCCAGGCTGGCCAGCAGGTCGTCGACCTGCTCCTGGTTCGAAACCACGTCGCTGCGGCCTTCGGGGTTGATCACCGGGCCGTTGAGGAACGACTCCTCGACCTTGTGCACCTGGTCTTGCGGGATCACCTGCATCAGCAACTTCAGCAGGCTGTCTTCGAGCTCGCCGGCCAGTTTGACGACCTTGGCCACCACCTGGCCGGTGAGGTCGTGGAAGTCCTGCGCCATCATGATGTCGGTCAGGTGCGCGTCGATGCGTGCGGTCGAGGCCTCGACGTCGCCGACGAAATTCATCACCGCGCCGGTGGCCACCGCCTTGACCGGGTCGGCGACGATGGCCTGCGCGATGCGGCGGGTCTGGTCGGCGATGCAGGCGTGTTCGGCCTTGGCGCTGTCAACCGAATTCAGCACCTTCTCGGCCGCCGCCGCGGTTTTTTCGGCGATGTAGTTCAGGCGGCTGCGCGCATCGGGCAGGCCGTCGGCGGCCTCTTGCAGCTTGGGCATCACGCCCAGTTGCGCCAGGGTGTCGTGAAGCAGGCGCGTGATGGTGCCGACCTGAAGGAACACCTCGGTCGCGGATGCGGTCTTCACCGCGCGCTCTGACAAGGTCTCGGGAGAATCGCTCTTCATGTTGTTGCCCTCCGTCGTGTGTGGCGTCAGGCCGTGGCGGCCAGCTTCAGCATGATCTTCTGCACCTTCTCTTCCAAGGTGGCCTTGGTGAAGGGCTTGACGATGTAGCCGGCGGCGCCGTCCTGCGCGGCGCGAACGATGTCTTCCTTGCGCGCTTCGGCGGTGACCATCAGCACCGGCAGGTGCTTCAGGCTGTCGTCTTTCTTGATGGCGGACAGCAGGTCGAAGCCGCTCATGTTGGGCATGTTGATGTCGGAGACCACGAAGTCGAACTTCTGGCCCTTGAGCATGGACAGCGCCACGGCGCCGTCTTCGGCCTCTTCGGCGTTGGTGCAGCCCATCTCCTTGAGCAGGCCGCGCACGATGCGGCGCATGGTGGAGAAGTCGTCGACGATCAGGAACTTCAAATCAATCGGGTTGCTCATGGGTGTCCTCGGTAGATCACTGTGGGTTATCGGGTCGCCGGTTCGGAAGTTGAGCCCTTGTCCTCCGGCGCGGGCAGCACGGCCGCCTGAGATGTGCTGGAAAGCCGCTCTTCGGCTTCCTGGTTCATCACGATGATGCTGATGCGACGATTGACCGGGCCGTGCGGGTCCTTCCCGTCGAACAGCGAACTCGAGGCCAGGCCCTGCACGCGCAGCACCCGGCCGTCGGGCAGGCCGCCGTTG
Organism: Methylibium sp.; assembly: GCA_031414975.1. Classification (GTDB taxonomy): domain Bacteria; phylum Pseudomonadota; class Gammaproteobacteria; order Burkholderiales; family Burkholderiaceae_C; genus LGRD01. The sequence continues at coordinate 17,478 of JANOQS010000281.1, forward strand.
ATCAGCTCGCGGCGCGAGGCGTTGGCGCGGTCCGACGAGAGCTCCCAGTTGCTGTAGCCGCGGTCGCCGTCGCCGAAGGGCGTGGCGTCGGTGTGCCCTTCCAGGGTCAGCCGGTTCGGCACCTCGGCCAGCACCGCGCCGATGTTGGCGAGCAACTCGCGCATGTAGGGTTTGACGAAGGCGCTGCCGCTGTCGAACATCGGCCGGCCGCTTTCGTCGACGATCTGGATGCGCAGGCCGTCGCGCACCATGTCGAGCCGGATTTGCGACTTCATTGCAGCCAGCTTGGGGTTGGAGGCGAGCACGTCCTCGACCTTGTCCTTGAGCTCCTGCAGGCGCGCCGCCTCACGCTTGCGCTCCTCGGCCTTCAGCGCGGCGAGGTTGATGGTCTTGCGTTGGGCCTCGACCTCACCGGCCTTGACCTGGCCACTCTGGCGCGACAGGTCCTGCCCACCGCCCTTGATCACGTGCGACGAATCGCCCGAACCGCTGCCCGACTGCAGCAGCGCCACCTTGAGCGGCGAGTTGAAGTAGTCGGAGATGCCCTTCTTGTCGCCTTCGGTCACCGAGCCGAGCAGCCACATCAGCAGGAAGAAGGCCATCATCGCCGTCACGAAGTCGGCATAGGCAATCTTCCACGCGCCGCCATGGGCACCATGGCCGCCCTTCTTGATGCGCTTGATGATGATCGGTTGAAGCTTTTTCGAATCGCCAGCCATGGGGGTGCCTTACTTCTTGCCTTTGACGTGGCCTTCGAGTTCGGAGAAGGTCGGGCGGTCACCGGAGTAAAGAACCTTGCGGCCGAACTCGACCGCGACCTGCGGCGCATAACCCTGCATGCTGGCCAGCAAGGTGGTCTTGATGCACTGCAACTCCTTGCCGGCGTCTTCGACCTTCTGCTCCAGCAGGCCGCCGAGCGGCTCGACAAAACCGTAGGCCAGCAGGATGCCCAGGAAGGTGCCGACCAGCGCCGAGCCGATCATTCCGCCCAGCACCGCCTGCGGTTGGCCGACCGAGCCCATGGTGTTGACGACACCCAGCACGGCAGCGACGATGCCGAATGCCGGCAGGCCGCCGGCCAGGCGCGCGATGGCCGCCACGGCGGCGTGTTCTTCCTGGTGGTGCGTCTCGATCTCGCTGTCCATCAGGCTTTCGATCTCGTGCGCGTTGAGGTTGCCGGTGACCATCATGCGCAGGTAGTCGGTGATGAACTCGACCACGTGGTGGTCACTGCCGACGGTCGGATACTTCTTGAACAGCGCCGAGTTGTGCGGGTCTTCCACGTCGGCCTCGATCGACATCAGCCCTTCCTTGCGGGCTTTTTGCAGGATGTCGAACATCAGCGCCAGCAGCTCCATGTAGCGGGCCTTGCTGAACTTGCTGCCCTTGAAGCAGCGCCCCAGGCCGGCGATCGAGGCCTTGATGACCTTCATCTGGTTGTTGGCCAGGAAGGCGCCGAGCGCTGCGCCCAGGATGGTGATCATCTCGAATGGCAGGGCCTTCAAGATGACGCCGATGTTGCCGCCGTGCACGATGTACACGCCGAAGATACAGACCAGTGCGAGGCCCCAGCCTACGAGAACAAACATGTTGTTGGCATCCGAGATGGGAGGGCCGCCTCGAAGGGCGGACTGAGTCAGCGGAGATATCGGCCCGATGACCTTTGCCTTGAGTCTGCGGGCGAAGGCTTTGCGCCAATTCGGGCATGAATGTCGGATTGACCGCCCAATTCATCCCATCGGCGGCGCGGCACAAGCACGGCACAAAAAAAGGCGGACCCCGAGGGGTCCGCTGGAAGGGCACTGAGGAGTGCCAGGAGGAGACAAGCAGGAAGAAAACTTCTTGCCTGTGTCTTCGGCAACTCCTGGACAGACTTGAGTGAACTAGTGCACGCTCAATGGAGTTGGATGCCGCCGACCGCCGAGCCTTTGCCGGCGCGCGCCGGCGGGCAGCACAGGCCGCACACATAGTGTTTGGCGATTTCGTGCGGGTGGGTCACGAAGTGGCCGCCGCACTTGGAGCACTTGGTCATGCTGAGCATGCCGTTGTCGATGAACTTCACCAGGCGCCAGGCACGCGTGACCGACAGCAGCGCTTCCAGCCCTTGCGCGGTGGTCTGCTCCTGGTAGAGCTGGTAGGCCTTGATGACGGTGTCGATCTCGTCCATCTCGGCGACCTTGTTCAGGTACTCGTGGATGTTCAGGAACAGGCTGGCGTGGATGTTGGGCTGCCAGGTCATGAACCAGTCGGTCGAGAACGGCAGCTGGCCCTTGCTGGGCGACTTGCCGGCCACTTCCTTGTACAGGCGCAGCAGGCGCTCGTAGGACAGATCGGTCTCCGACTCCAGCACCTGCAGGCGGGC
>JANOQS010000282.1:0-9740 GCA_031414975.1 Methylibium sp.
GTGAGCCTTGTCTGTGGCGTGCCCGAGTTGCACAACCACGCGCAGTGCATGGCGCTGCGTCGGAATTAGTCAGTCAGTGAAGCGCGGCGGGTGACAGCACCACGCTCAGCGGCAATCCACCACCCGAAACTCCACCCGCCGATCCAGCGCGTCGCGCAGATCGAGGTAGGCCTGGGCCGAACCGGCCTGTGCGGCCTCCGAGGGACCAGGCCAGCCTCATCAGTCCTGGGGACGCCGAATCGCGCGCCCGCGCGCACAGTCCCTGTTCAAGCGGAGACTTCCGGAGGATCCCACCATGGCAGCACTCAAGCTCTGGCGTCTGACCTTCATGACCCGGTCTGTCATGGGGTTCCTCGCGTCGTCCTTGAACCTGGCGAGCGGCAGTGCCCCTGCTCAGGACCCGCCACGTCGCGAAGCGAAGCCGGCACAGCCGATTCAGCATCCCGCGCGCCGACCCACGCTGCCGGAGCGCCGCGGGCCCGAACGCAGAAGCCAGGTGTTGAACATTGCCGGCCCGGCCGCGTGGCGCCGCAGGCACTCGTCGGCGAGCCACATCACCGAGTTCATGAGGCACGTCCAGACGGGCATCGCATCGTTTGTGGTGCCGCCGCCGGTCGACTTCATCGGCACGGCCGAAGCGTTCCAGAGAGGGATGATCCGAAGAGTCTCTGAAAACATGACGGTGGTCGAAGGCAGCGCCCGGACCGGCCGAGCCGGCGCCTTCCAGTTCGTGTCGTTCGTGATGCAACCGCCCTGGGGCGCGCCACGCCGCATCGTCCTGTACACCGCCCTGTGGTCGGGCAAGGGCCAGGTGCTGCTGTTCGGCGCCGACTGCGACCAGATGTTCGAAGACAACGTGCTGGTAGCGCACGCGCTGGTGCAGAGGATCGTGGTGCCGGGGCTGTAGGCGGCCGGTCAACTCGGGACGCTGGCCAACAAACGCTGCTGGCGCCACGCCGGCGCCGCCGTGTTGAACAGCGGCTGGCCGGGCGCCAGCAGGCGCAGGTGCAGCGCCGCCGCGATGCGCTGGCGCTGAAAGCCGGTTGCCAGCACCGCCCGGCAATGCGCTGCGCTCGGCGGCTCACCGATGAAGTAGCGTGTGCCGGAGGCGAACTTCGCGCCGTTCGCCTGCCACCACGCGGCGATCATGGCCGGGTCGGGCCACGGCAGGCTGTCGTCTTCGTCCATCGCCACGTCGTCGTCGGCGGGGTCGTCGGTGGGGCCGCCGCTGGGTTCGTTCTGCACGCCCTCGGGCGGCTTGAGTTCAAGGTCGAGCAGGGCCAGGTCCAGGCCGGTGATCGTGCTGAAGGCTTCACCCGCCAGCCGGGCCAGCTTCGGGTCGGGCATCTGCTGGATGAGCCAGGGCACGTAGTGCGTGTCGCCGGCCGCACCGACGCCGGCGATCAGCCAGCGCACGTCGGCAGGGTTCTGGGCCAGTTGCTTCAGGAACACGCGCGCCTCTTTCGGAGCCGCCGCCTTGAACCACAGGCGAATCGCGTCGAGCCGGCGCGCGCCGGGTTCAGCGGCCAGCGTGTGCAGCCATGCCATCGATGCATCCCTGTCGCCCAGCAGCAGCGCCGACTGCGCGGTGTGGAAGGCGGGCGGCTCGGGCGCCTTGCTGCCATCGGGCGCCAACGCCTGCACGCATGCGGGCAACAAGTCCAGCCGCCCCAGTTCACCGGCCACGCGCAAGGCGCGGCGGCGCAAGGCCGGGTCGGGGTCACCCATCGCATCGGCCAGGGCCGTGCCGGGGTCGACCTGGTGCATGCTGCACGCCGCCAGGCCCACGCTGCGCTGGAACGCGCTGCGCGAGGCCAGCAGTTCCCGGGTGATGCCGCGCAGGCTGGCCGCGGATACCCAGCCGAAGGCTGACAGCAGCCCTCTTCCGGCGGCAGGCTCGGCTTCCGCCAGGCTCATCAACCGCGCCAGCGACGCGGCGTTGCGGCCCTCCAGCGCGCGGACCGTTGCGGCGAACACTTCGCCGATGCCGGGCGATTCGAGCGCCGCCTCGCACCGCTTGGAGCCGAACTCGCCCGCCACCGCCAGCCCATCCAGGTGCGCCGCCAGTCGATCGTCCAAGCGACGCAACTGATGCAGGCGCACATGCGGCGCACGCACCAGCACCTCGCGCGTCGACCGCAGGCAGGCCACCTCCTCCTGGTGTTGTTGCACCACGGTCAGGATGGGCGGGCGGGCGAGGGTCTGCATCTGCCGCGGCAGCGTAGCGGGCAGATCTGTTGCGGCAATGGTCGAAAGTAACCGGGCGGGCGCGCCCGAGTCGCCAGGCCTCCTGGCCCGCGCCGGCCGCCGACGACCCTGTTCAGGCCGTCCGGGCGAGGTTGCCCAGCCGAATGTCGAGCGCACGGAAGTCGCCGATCGCTTCCCTGGGTGTGCAGCTCAAGCGCCGCTGAACTGCACGGTACCGGCTCGCGACGGCTGGCGCTTCACCAGAAGAAGGGCGATCTTCGATTTCATGGCTGAAGCTCCCGGCAGCGCGTTCATGATGGATGTTGACGGCAGCGCGTGACGCTGGCATGTATGAGCCCTAACCGTTTTATGGGCGAATCCAGACGAATGGGCCAACTGCCGATCAAACGATTCGTTGGCCTGTGTCCGTTCATCATTCAACCCCTCGCCTCGACTTTGCCTGTGTCGCCCCCGGCCGCTCGACCACACGCTGACCAGTTGGCCTGCCTTCCAAGGGCACGCCCCCCCTCACACCTCCGCCAACACCCTCAAATGCGCCGCCACGCTGCGCGCCAGCGCGCTGAGGTTGTAGCCGCCTTCCAGGCACGACACGATGCGGCCTTGGGCGTGTTGGTCGGCCACGGCCTTGATGCGGCGGGTGATCCATTCGTAGTCGGCTTCGACCAGGCCGAGCTGGCCGAGGTCGTCTTCGCGATGGGCGTCGAAGCCGGCCGAGATGAAGATCATCTGCGGCTTGAATTCTTCGAGCCGCGGCATCCAGTGCTGGTCGATCAGCGCGCGTATCTCGGGGCCGCGGGTGTAGGGCGGGATCGGCAGGTTGAGCATGTTGGTGCCCAGCGGCACGCCACCGCTGCCGGGGTACAGCGGGTGCTGGAAGATGCCGACCATGAGCGCGCGCTCGTCGCCCGCCAGAATGTCTTCGGTGCCGTTGCCGTGGTGCACGTCGAAGTCGACCACGGCCACGCGCTGCAGGCCGTGCACGTCGAGCGCGTGGCGCGCGGCAATCGCCACGTTGTTCAGGAAGCAGAAGCCCATCGCCTGCCCGCGCGTGGCGTGGTGGCCGGGCGGGCGCACGGAGCAGAAGGCGTTGTCGACCTCGCCGTTCATCACCGCGTCGGTGGCGGCCACGGCGGCGCCGGCAGCGCGGCGCACGGCGTTCCAGGTGCCGGGGTAGGCTGCGGTGTCGGGGTCGAGCGCGCGCGGTTCGCCGCTGGCCACCACCTGCTCCATCACCTCGCGCAACTCAGTCACGTAGCCCGACTCGTGCGCGTGCGCGGCGGCACTCAGCTCAAGCAGCGGCGCGTCGCGGCGCTCCAGCGCAATGTCCAGGCCGCTGGCGAGCAGAAAGTCGTCGATCGCGTCGAGCCGCTCGGGGCACTCGGGGTGGCCGCTGCCCATCTGGTGGCGGCGGCAGTCGGGGTGGCTGTAGAAGGCGGTGGGCATGGCGCGACGGATGGTGCTGATGGAGGGCCGATTTGCGCGATTTCTGCTGCGGTTTCGCGCCCAGGGGCCCGGGGCTTTTCGGGTAAGGTCACCGCATGAGCAACAAAGACAACAAAGCGCTGACGGCACAACTCACCCGACTCATCGATCAGATTAGCACGATCATCGTCGGCAAACGGGCCCAGATCGAAGACTGCGTGGCCTGCCTGCTGGCCGGCGGCCACCTGCTGATCGAAGACGTTCCCGGCGTCGGCAAAACCACCCTGGCGCACGCGCTGGCGGTGTCACTGGGCCTGCGCTTTTCACGCACCCAGTTCACCGCCGATCTGATGCCGTCAGACCTGATCGGCGTGAGCGTCTACGAGCGCAGCAAGGAGGCGTTCGTGTTCCACCCCGGCCCGGTGTTCGCGCAGGTGCTGCTGGCCGACGAGATCAACCGCGCAGGTCCCAAGACCCAGAGCGCGCTGCTCGAAGCGATGGAGGAGCACCAGGTCACCGTCGAAGGCGAAACGCGCGCGCTGCCCATGCCGTTTTTCGTGATCGCCACGCAGAACCCGACCGACCAGATCGGCACCTACCCGCTGCCCGAGTCGCAGCTCGATCGCTTCCTGATGTGCGTGACGCTGGGCTACCCCGACCAGGCGAGCGAGCGTGAGTTGCTGGCCGGGCAGGACCGGCGCGAGGCCATCGGCCGCCTGCCGGCGCTGATGACGCCAGAGCAATTGATCGCGGCGCAGAAGGTGGTTCAGTCGGTGCACGCGTCCGACGCGCTGCTCGACTACCTGCAGGCGCTGATCGCGGCCACCCGCTCGGGCCGCTGGTTCGTGGAAGGCCTGAGCCCACGCGCCGGCATTGCGGTGCTGCGCGCGGCGCGGGCGCGCGCGCTGCTGGACGGGCGCGACTACGTGGCGCCCGACGACGTGCAGTACGTGCTGCCGCAGACGGTTGCGCACCGGCTTCTGCCGGCGGCCGGGGCCGGGCGCGGCCGCGTCGAGCAGGTGCGGGCGATGATCGAGGCGGTGGCGTTGCCCTGAAAAAGCAGGTCAGGCGTCCATCGGCGCCGGCTGCATCAGGGCAATCGCCGCGCCGAGAGGGTCGGCCAGGATCGCGAAGCGGCCGATGCCGGGCACGTCTTGCGGGCCGCTGAGCAGCTGGGCACCGAGCTTCTTCGCCTTGGCAGTCGAAGCATCGCAGTCGTCCACCGCCACGTACGGCAGCCACAGCGGCTGGGCCTTGGGGTCGGCCGACTGCATCAGCCCGGCGCGCATGACGCCGTCTTTCTTCAGCAGGTAGTAGGTGCCCTGCGGCCCCATGTCCATGGTGTCGTGGGTGTAGCCGAAGATGCGCTGATAGAAGTTGAGTGCGCGCGTGTCGTCGGGCGTCCAGAGTTCGGTCCAGTACCAGTCGCCGGTGGGCGTGGTGACCACGTCGTCGCGGTCGCCTTCGGCGCTTTTCCAGAGCCAGAAGCGCGCGCCGGTCGGGTCGGCCACCTCGGCGCCGCGGCCGACGGCGCCGAAGTCCATTGGCGCTGCCAGCGAGCGCCCGCCGGCCGACACAGCGGCGGCATGCGCAGCGTCCACGTCGGGCACCGACAGGTAGGCCATCCAGCGGCTGCGCTCGCCGGGCTGAGCGGTGGTGAAACCGCCGATGCCCTGGTTCTGGTTCAGGATCATCGGGTAGCGGTGCTCGCCCGCGGGCATCATTTCGGTGTGCCAGCCCAGCAGCGGCTCGTAGAAGGCACGCGCCTTCGCGACGTTGTTGGACGCGTGTTCGAACCAGACGAACTTGCCAGGCAGATAGCTCATGAGGGCACTCCTTGGGTGGTTTGTTGGGGCGGTGCAGACCCCGACAAACATAGCCCAGGAAACGCTGGCTGACCAGCCCCTGCGCCAACCCTGTGCCCGCTGTCGGTGGTCAGGCGGTGCCCCTTGCCGCACCCGCGCTACTTGGCCCCCTGCTCCACCCCGGCCGGCCGCGCCGTGGCGGCCGGCGGCCCAAAGAGGCGCCGGAACAGCCGCGCCACCCACTGCACCAGGTCGTCCACATAGGTGAACACCACCGGAATCACCAGCAGGCTCAGGAAGGTGCTGGTGATCAGCCCGCCGATCACGACGATCGCCATCGGCGCGCGGAAGCTCGGGTCGGTGCCGAAGCCGACCGCGATCGGCAGCATGCCGGCGCCCATCGCGATGGTGGTCATCACGATCGGGCGGGCGCGCTTGTGGCAGGCGTCGAGCAGCGCGTCCCAGCGGTTCATGCCGTGTTCGCGCCGCGCCATGATGGCGTATTCGACCAGCAGGATCGAGTTCTTCGTCGCAATGCCCAGCAGCATGATCATGCCGATCATCGACGGCATCGTCAGGTCGGTGCGGGTGACGTACAGCGCCAGAATCGCGCCGGGAATCGACAGCGCCAGCGCCGCCAGAATCGTCACCGGCTGCACCCAGGCGTGGAACAGCAGCACCAGCACGATGTAGATGCACAGCACCCCCGTCAGCATCGCCAGGCCGAAGCTCGCGAACAGTTCGCCCATTGCCTCGGCGTCGCCGAGCGCGGCCTTGGTGATGCCGGGCGGCAACTGGGCCAGGCTGGGCAGCGCGTCGGCCTGCTCCTGCACCTTGCCGAGCGCCTGGCCGTTCAGCTCGATCTCGAAGTTCACGTTGCGCAGCCGGTCGTAGCGGTCGATCTGGGCCGGGCCACTGTCGATGGTGAGCGTGGCGACGTTGCCCAGCGGCACCGGGCCACGCGCACCGGGAATCGCCAGCCGCTCGAGCAGCGCCAGGTCCTGGCGCGCCGCGTCGGGCAGGCGCACGACGATCGGGATCTGGCGCTGCGAGAAATTCAGCTTGGCCAGGCCCTGGTCGTAGTCGCCGGCGGTGGCAATACGCAAGGTGTCGGCAATCGCCGCCGAGGTCACGCCCAGGTCGGCGGCGCGCGCGTTGTCGGGCCGCACCACCAGTTCGGGCCGCTGCAACGCCGAGGTGGACGTGACCGCGCCGATGCCGGGGATGGTGCGCAACTGCTTTTCCACCAGCGCGGCATGGGCGGTCAGCGCCTCGCCGTTTTCGCTGGCCAACACCAGGATGAACTTCTCCGACGAACCGCCAAAGCCGACGTTGAGCCGCGCGCCCGGCACGTCTTCGAGCGCACTGCGCAGTTCCTTCTCGATCGCCTGCTTGCTGATGCCCTTGCGCTCGTCGCGCGGTGTCAGGTTGATCGTCAACGTCGCCTTGCGGGCCTCGGCCGCGCCGGCCACCATGAACGGGTCGCCACCGGCCTTGCCGCCGCCGACCGCCGTGTAGACCAGCTTCACGTGCGGGTTCTTCTGCACGATCTCGCGCGCCTGCTCGGCCACCGCCAGGGTCTGCTTGAAGGTGCTGCCGGGCGGCAGCGAGATGTAGACCTGGGTCTGCGACAGGTCATCCGGCGGAATGAAGCCGCCCGCGATCTGCCCGGTGAACAGCGGCGTGCACGAGCCGACCGCGAACACCACGGTGGCCAGCAAGGTCCACATGCGGTGCTTCAGGCACCAGGCGGCCCAGCGCATGTACCACTTCATCCAGCCAGGTTCCTTGTGCTCCTTCTTCGGGGCTTTCAGGATGTAGGCCGCCATCATCGGCGTGAGCATGCGCGCCACGACGAGCGAGAAGAACACCGCGATCGCCGCCGTCCAGCCGAACTGCACGAAGAACTTGCCCGGCACGCCGGCCATGAAGGCCGTGGGCAGGAACACCGCGATCAAGGTGAAGGTGGTGGCGATCACCGCCAGCCCGATCTCGTCGGCCGCTTCCATCGCCGCCTGCAGCGGCGATTTGCCCATGGCGAGGTGGCGCATGATGTTTTCGATCTCGACGATCGCATCGTCGACCAATATGCCCACCACCAGCGAGAGCGACAACAAGGTCACTACGTTGACGGTGAAGCCCATCAGGTACATCACCGCGAAGGTCGGGATGATCGACAGCGGCAACGCCACCGCCGAGACGAAGGTTGCGCGCCACTCGCGCAGGAACAGCCACACCACGATGACGGCCAGGATCGCGCCCTCGACCATCAAGGTCAGCGAGCCCTCGTAGTTCTCGATCACCGGGTCGACGAAGTTGAAGGCTTCGGTGATCGTCACGTCGGGGTGGTCGGCCTTGACCTTTTCGAGCGCGGCGACCACGCCCTTGGCCACGTCCACCTCGCTGGCACCGCGCGAACGCGTGATCTCGAAGCCGACCACCTGCTTGCCGTTGAGCAGCGCCGTCGAACGCTGTTCGGCCACCGTGTCGCTGACGGTGGCGACCTGGTCGAGCCGGATGCGCCGGCCATCACTGAGCGAAATCTCCAGCGCGCCGAGCGCCTGGGCCGACTGCACCGTGGCGATGGTGCGCACCGATTGTTCGGCGCCGCCCAGGTCGGTGCGGCCGCCCGAGGCGTCTTGCTGGACCTGGCGCAACTGGCGCGAGATGTCGGCCGCGGTGGCGTTCAGCGCCAGCAGGCGGGCCGGGTCGAGCTCGACCCGCACCTCACGCTGCGCCCCGCCCACGCGGCCGACCGCGCCCACGCCGCGCACCGCGAGCATGGCCTTGGTGACCTGGTTGTCGACGAACCACGACAGCGCCTCGTCGTCCATGCGGGTGGACGAGACGGTGTAGGTCAGCACCGGCATGCCGGCGAAGTCCATCTTCGTGATCACCGGGTCGCGCAAGTCGGCCGGCAGGTCGGAGCGCACGCGCGAGACGGCGTCGCGCACGTCGTCCATCGCTTCCTGCGTGGGCTTTTCCAGGCGGAATTCGGCCGTCACGATGGCCGTGCCGTCCTGCACCTTGGTGTACAGGTGCTTCAGGCCCTGCACCGTGGCGAGCGAGTTCTCGATCTTGCGCGCGACCTCGGTTTCCATCTGCGCCGGCGCAGCGCCGGGCAGCGAGGAGGTGACGGTGATGGTGGGCAGATCGATGTCGGGGAACTGCTGGACCTTCATCTCGCGGAAGGCCATCAGCCCGATCAGCGTGAGCATGATGAACAGCAGCACCGACGGGATCGGCGTGCGGATCGACCAGGAAGAGACGTTCATGGTGATGCCCTGCTTACTTGGTGGCCACGGCGGCGCCCGCCGTACCGGCCGCTGCCGACTTCACCGGCGCATCCACCACGCGCACCGTGTCGCCGTCGCCCAGGAAGCCGCCGCCGGCCGCGACCACGCGCACGTCGGCCGTGAGCCCGTCGACGATCTCGACCCGGTCGCCCACGCGCCGGCCGACCTTGACTTTGGCTTCGCTGACCTTGGAGTCGGCGCCAACGCGCAGCACGTAGCTGAAACCGTCGCGCAGCAGCACGGCGCTCTGCGGCAAGGTCAGGCCCTGGCCCGAGCCGACCTCGAACTCGCCACGCGCGAACATGCCGGCCTTGAAGCCACCGGGCGCCGGCAGGTCGACATAGACCAGGCCGTTGCGGGTTTGCGGGTCCACCGTCGGCGCGACCATGCGGATCGTGCCTTTCAGGGGCGCCGCGTTCGGTGGCGTGATGACCGCGCTCATGCCGACCTTCAACGCCGCGAGGTCGGCCGACGGCACCTCGGCGCGCCACTCCAGCCGGCCCTGGCGGATCATGCGGAACAGCTCCTGCCCGGCCGGCAGCACCGCGCCGACGGTGGCGCTGCGGGCCGAGATCACGCCGTTGTCGGGCGCCAGCACGCGTGTGTGCGCCAGCCGCAGTTGCTGCACCTTGGCCATCGCTTGTTGAGCCTCCACGCGCGCCTGCGCCGTGCGTTCGGCGGTGAGGTACTGGTTGATCTGCTGGGCGCTGAGCGCGCCGCTGGGTTGCAGGTCGCGCGCGCGCTGCGCATTCGCCTTGGCGTCGGCCAGGGTGGCTTCGGCCTCGGCCAGGCCGGCGCGCATTTGCGCGATGTCGGCCTGCACCGTTTCGGTCGCGAAGGTGGCCAGCACCTGGCCGCGCTTGACCACATCGCCCACGTTCACCAGCACCTGCGCCAGGCGCAGGCCGTTGGATTCGGTGCCGACGCTGGCCTCTTGCCAGGCCGCGACGTTGCCGTTGGCGGCCACGCGCACCGGCAGGCTGGCGCTTTGCGGTTGGGTCACGGTGAC
>JANOQS010000283.1:0-1852 GCA_031414975.1 Methylibium sp.
CGGCATCGGACGGCGTGTTCCTGCCGCTCACCCTGGAGATGGGCTCGTGGTTGTGGGTCAAGAAGAACCCGCGCCAGCTCTTCTCGCGCCGCGGTATCTTCAACCCCTTGATCGAACACCGGCGCCAGCGCGTGCTGCGGCGCCATCTGGGCCTGCTCGACTTCGTGCTGCGCGCCGCTTGCAGCCACCCGCGCTGGTGCGCGCCGGGGCCCGACCGCGAAGCGCGCCGCACCGCCGCGCTGGCGCATTGGTATGGAGCGTCTTGACCATGACCGACACCTGGGTGCTGCTGCGCGGGCTCACGCGCGAGGCCGGCCACTGGGGCCCGTTCATCGATGAGCTCGCGCGCGCGCTGCCCCAAGCGCGCATCGTGCCGGTGGACCTGCCCGGCGCCGGCAGTCTGCGGCGGATGCGCTGCCCGCTGTCGGTGCCGGCGATCGTTGACATCTGCCGCGAACGCCTGCTCGAGCAGGGCGTGTTGCCGCCGTACCGGCTGCTCGGGCTGTCGCTCGGCGGCATGGTGGCCGCGGCCTGGGTGGCGGCCCAGCCGCAAGAGCTGCAGGGCTGCGTGCTGGTCAATTCGAGCATGCGCCCGTTCAGCCCGGCGACACACCGGCTGCGGCCCGGCCAGTGGCCGACCCTGCTGCGCCTGCTCGTGCCGGGCGATGCGCGCCGCACCGAACAGGCGATTCTTCGATTGACGAGTTCGGCGCCGCAGCGGCACGTGTCGCGGGTGGACGAATGGGTCGCGATCCGCCAGGCGCGGCCGGTCGGCACGGTCAACGGTTTGCGCCAATTGCTGGCCGCGGCGCGCTATCGACATGTCGATCACGTCGGCCCGGGCCGCGTGGTGCCGGTGCTGGTGGCCAGCAGCGCGCGCGACGCGCTGGTCAACCCGCGCTGCTCGCTGGCCCTGGCTGCGGCCTGGAACGCGCCGCATGTGATCCATCCGACGGCAGGCCACGACCTGCCGCTGGACGACGGCGCGTGGCTGGCCACCGCGGTGGCTGCCTGGAGCCTGAGCTTGAATCCCGCGAACCAGCGCCGTCGATGAGCCGCACGCCCAGCGTGCACGCGGGGCCTGCGCGGCGTTGACGTTCAGCGCCGGCCGGGCACCTCGCGCACCAGAAACTGCGCATTGCCGATCCGTTCGGCAATGAAGAACTCCGCCTCGCCCAGCCCATCGAGCCGGTAGCGCAGCGCACGCACGACGAAGCCGTGCACGACCAGCAGCACGGCGGCATCGTCCGTGTGCGTCGCGCGCAGGTCATCGAGGCACTGCGTTACGCGCTGCACCACCGCGCGGGTCGTTTCGCCGCCGGGCGGCGGTTCGTCCCACGAGGTCAGCACGCCGCCGTGCCACAGGGCCGGGTAGCGCGCGGCGACCTCGGTTTGCGTCAGGCCGTCGAAGGCGCCGAAGTCTTTCTCGCGCAGGCCCGCCATCGTGGTGACCGGCAGTCCGCGTGCGGCCGCCACGGCCTGCGCGGTCTGCAATGCACGCTGCAGCGGCGACGCAATGATGTGCGTGATGTCACCCGGCAGCGCCGCCGCCAGCGCCTGCGCCTGCGTCAGGCCGCGGGCGTTCAGCGGCGCGTCGCTGCTGCCCTGGTAGCGCTCGTCGATGTTCAGGTCGGTCTCGCCGTGGCGCGCCAGGTACAGCTTCATGCGCCGGATTGTGGGCGACGGTTCGGCGTCAGCGATTCACGTCGAACAGCGCCGCCCCGTGCTTGCGCAGCCCGCGCGCGATCACGCCGCGGTGGATCTCCGAGGTGCCGTCGAAGATGCGGTAGATGCGCGCGTCGCGGTAGTAGCGCTCGATCGGCAGCTCCTTGCAGAAGCCCATGCCGCCGAA
>JANOQS010000284.1:0-7212 GCA_031414975.1 Methylibium sp.
GACCGCCGCGATGCGCGCGAAGTGGCCCACCGCGTCCTGCGGCTTGTTGGCGGCACGCGCCTGCTCGCCCTGCTTGTAGATCGATGCGGCCTGGCGCTCGACCAGGTCGGCACGCGCCGGGTCGCGCTCGGGCGTCAGCGCGATCACCTCGGCATAACCGCGCTCGGCCTTGTCGAACTCACCGCGCTCGAAGGCGGCATGCGCGAGCACCGTCCACGCGATGCGGCGCTGGGCGGCACCGGCCGGTGGTTGCAGCGCCAACACTTGTTGCGCCACGCTGGCGGCCTGTGCGGTGTCTTTCAGCGCAAACAGCTTTTCAGCCGCGTCCGTCAGCACCGCACCGGCGCGCGGGTCGCTGCCGAAGGTCTTGGCAAAACGCAGCGCGCTGTCCACGCCGGTCTTCTGCAAGGCCGGCAGTTCGGCCGGTGCGGCGCGCTTCTGGCGCTCGGCGTGGGCCAGCAGTGCGGCATAACCGGCGTCGGCGCTCTTGGCGTGCTGCGGGTAGCCGTAGGCGGTCTTCTCGTATTCGGTGCCGGCGTCGGCAAAGCGCTGGTCCTCGAACAGCAGTTCGGCGAGCAGGAAGTTGTTCCGCGCCGCGTCGGGGTCGGTCGGGAACGAGGCGATGGTGGCGCGGTACCAGCGCACCGCTTCCTGGTAGTCGGCCGTCGCCTTGCTCTTCTGCGCGCTCGCGTGGTAGTGGCGCGCCAGTTCGGACAGGTGGGTCTTGACCAACGGTTGCGCCTTGTCCCAGCCCTCGGGGTTGGCGCGGCGGAACTCACTGTCGGCGCCGTAGCGCGAGACGTAGTCTTTCTTCGCTTCGAGCGCCAGGTTGGCGAAGCCGTTCTTCTCGTAGATCTCGATCACACGCGTCTGCAGCACCGGCGCTTGCGCGTGCAGCGGGTTGGCGCGCGCGAATTTGCCCAAGGTGTCGGCGGCGTCCTTGGTGCGCTCCTGCTTGATGTAGAGCTCGCCGAGCTGCTGGTAGACGCGGAATTCGTACGAGCGCCGCGCGTCGGTGTTGATGTAGGGCGGGATCGAGTCAGCCCCCTGCAGGTTGGCCAGGCTCAGGCTCGCGACGCGGAAGGTGTCTTCCACCAGTTCGCGGTCGGCGCGCGCCAGGCGCGGCAGGCTGTCGAGTTCGCCGCCATCGTCGCGGCCGGCCAGGGTCAGGTCGAGCACGCCGAAGAAGGACTTCAGCGCTTCGTCCAGCCGCCCCTGCTTGAAGCGCGACCAGCCTTCCATGTAGAGCGAGCGGCTCTGGTACGGGCTCTCCTTGCCGCTGGCCAGCACGGTGGCGTAGGCCTTCTCAGCCCGCGCGTAGTCCTGCGTGGCGAACAGCAGTTCGCCGCGGCGGAAGAAGGCTTCGTCGCGGTGTTCGGTCTCGGGGAACTCGGCGACCAGCCGGTCGAGCGTCTTGGCCGAGGCTTCGAGTTGGCCACCCTGCTCTTGCGCGCGCGCCAGCTGGTACAGCACGCGATCGTTGCCGGGGTCTTTCGGGTAGGCCTTCAGGTACTCCTGGTAGCGCGCGATCGCGGCGCGGTAGTCGGGGTCGGCCGCATTGGCACCCGCAGCTGCCGTGCTGTTCGCGCTGCGCGTGTCGGCCGCGTCCATCTCGATGTCGCCGAGCCGGCGCAGGGCTTCGGCGCGCTGCGGCGCATCGGGCGCCACGTCGAGGAACTTCTTGTACGCGGCGATGGCCTTTTCTTCGCTGGCGTTGATGCCTTCGTCTTCGGCCACGACCACCTCGCCACGCTCGGCCAGGCTCTTCAAGGTGGGCTCGTTGTCGGGCGTGGCCATGCGCAGCGCCGGCTTGCCGGCGCAGGCGGCCAGCAGGCCCGCCGCAGCAAGGGCCAGCAGGAGGCTATTGTTTGATCGCACGGCCGGCCTCGTCGGGAGTGGGTGCAGACGCGTTGCCCGGGTTCGGCAGGTTCAGGCGCAGCGGGCGGTTCGCGCGGTCGTACAACTGCGCCACTGCAAAGCGGGCCTGCAAGGTGTAGGCGGCCAGGCGTTCTTTCTGGCGGGTGAGTTCGGCCACCGCGATGTCCTGCACCGCCCGCTGCTGTTCGCCGCTGAGCGCCACCACGCGCGGCAGCAGTGCATTGAGGTTCGGGGCTAGCGCGGCGATGCGTTTGCCGAAGGCGTCGAAGCGCGCCGGCTCTTCCGTCTGCGCCTGGGCCAGCGCGGTGTCGCGGCCACGCGCCTGAGCCAGTTGTTGATCGAGCTCGCGCATGTTCTTCTTCGCGGCCCACACGCGCGCGGCCCGCGCCTGCGCGAGTTGCCAGGTCAGCGCGCCGGCCACTCTTGCAGCGCGTTCGCGAGCGCTGTTCAATTCAGGATCGGTCGATGCCGCCGCGCTCTTCAGGATCGCCTGCACTCTCGCCAGGCGCTCCTGCAGGTCGCGCTCGCGCGCATCGACAAAAGCCACGCCGTCGGCTTGTTCATCGGCCTGGGTCAATTCGCCGGCCAGGCCGTCACGGCGCTTCTGTTGCGCATCGAGCCCGGTCGCGCCGGCCTTGGCACGGACCTGCGGCAAGCGTTCTGCATAGGCCTTGCGGCGGTTCGCGAGCATGTCGTCGAACACGCCGAGCTTGTCTTGCCACTCGGAAAGGTTCTGCTCCAGAAAGCGCAGGTCGCGCAGGTTCTTGAACGCTTCCTGGAACTCGTGCTGCGCCAGCACCTGCGACAAGTGGCCAGCATGCGGCATGTCGGGCAGTTCCTTGATGCTCCAGAACCAGCCCATCTGGTCGCCCGGATTGCGCTCCAGCAGGCCGGTGACGAGCTTGCCGCTGCGGATCGCGGCGATCGACTGGTCGAGGTTCTTCGCCTCGCGCTCGAACACCGCGAGCGCTTCGTTGTACTGCGTCAGCGACTGGCCGAAGGCGCCGATCTCGGCATAGGCATAGGGCACCGCGATGCGCGCTTCCAGCACCGACGCGTCGCTGATGTCGCGCTGCCAGAGTTCGCCCCACGGCACCAGCGCCTGGCGTGGCTGCTTCATCGCCAGCGCGGCCCAGCCGAAGCCGAGCAGCGCCTTGTTGGCGTGCAGGCTGGTCAGGCGCACTCTTTCGAGAAAGCCGCGCGCGGTTTCGGGTTTGTCGTCTTGCAGCGCGGCGTAGCCGAGCGCGACGTTGGCCTTGTCGCGCAGGC
The DNA here is from genome assembly GCA_031414975.1 of Methylibium sp. Taxonomy (GTDB): domain Bacteria; phylum Pseudomonadota; class Gammaproteobacteria; order Burkholderiales; family Burkholderiaceae_C; genus LGRD01. The sequence goes on from JANOQS010000284.1 coordinate 3,148, forward strand.
TGCGCAGTTCTTCGTCGGGAGCGGGCGCGCGGCCGAGCTCGTCGAGCAGCGCGCTGCCGCCTTCGATGTCACCGGCGCGGATCAGCGCCACGCCAAGATTGAAGCGCACGTAGGGGCTCGCTTGCTTCTTCGCGGCGGTCATCTTCTTCAGCAGTTCGGCGGCACCCGCGTGGTCGGCGCGCGCCATCAGCAGGTTGGCGTGCAGCAGGCCGCGGTCCTCGTCGAGTTCGGGCGGCAGCTGGTCCTGCACGCGGCCGATCGCGTCTTCGGCTTCGGGCAGGAAGCCGCGCTGATAGCGGATCTTGGCAAGGTAGAACCAGGCGCGGTCGCGCACCGACGGTGCGGCGCCCTTGTCGAGCAGCGCGGTGAAGATCTCGCCGGCCTCTCGGTGCTGGCCGTACGACAGCAGCATGCCGCCGCGCAGCAGCTCGGCCTCGTCGGCATGCTGCGCGACGCGGTTGAAGTGCTGCGAAGTCATCAGGTTCGTGATCGAGGTGAAGTAGTGGTCCTGGTAGAAGTGGAACAGCGTGTCGCCGTAGTGCGGGTCGCGGATCGGCTGCAGCGGCGCCGCGTTGGTGGCTTCAGCCGCCACGGCGGCACCGAGCGCACCGGCCACGCAGGCCGCCGCCACCGCGGCACCGAGCAGGCGCCGCAGTGGCTGGTGAAGGCTCACGCGCAGGGCCATGCCGCCTTACTGCCAGACGCGCACGTCGAACTCGGGCTGCAGCTTGGCGGCAGAGTCCTTGATGCGCAGCTCGATGTACTTGGCGTCGGTGCCCTTGTCGAACTTGACCGTCGCGCCGCGCTTGTAGTCGCGGAAGTGCGGGCCGCCGCCGGTGAAGGTGGCCACCAGTTCGTGTTCGCCGGCGCGCAGGTTGCCCAGGTAGACACGCTGCACGCCGCCGCGGTGCAAGGCCTTCACTTCACCAGGCGTGTAGAGGTAGTTGGCGACCAGCTTGTCGTCGAGCTTGATCTGCACCGAGTCGAGCTCGAACAGCTTGCCCACGTCCATCGACACGAACAGCGCGACCTGCGTGTTGGCCGGGAACAGCAGCTCTTCTTCCAGCACGAGCAGGTCGCGGTTGAGCTTGATGACGTCGCTCTTGGCGTCCTGGATGCGGGTGTCCAGGCTGGCCGAGGCGGCGGCGGCAGGCGCGGCCCCGGCCACCGGCGCGGAGGCCGCAGGTGCGGCGGGCGAGGCGGGCGCCGTCGCCTGGGAGTGCGCGCCGGTGACGACGCCGATTGCCAGCGCGACGGCGATGAAGGGGTGCAGTGATTTCAGCATGGGGTCCGAACCTCTTCAGAAAGTGGCCGACACGAACAACTGCAGCACGTTGGCGGTGAAGCCGTATGGGCTGCCGCTGCGCAGGTCGGTGAAGTCCTTGAACTTGAAGCGCACCATCTCGTACGCGGCGTTGGCCTTGATCTCGTACTGGCCCGGCACGCGCTTGAGCGTGTACGCCACCTTGGTGCCCAGGCTGTAGCTGTTGAAGGTGCTCAACTGCCGGTTGCGCGAGACGAAGGTGGTCTGCGTGGTGGCGTTGTCGCTGTAGAACAGTGCCTTGTCCTGCGAGTAGACCCTGACGAACGCATCGCCGAGCCAGTGGTCGCCGAAGTAGCGGCTGTAGCCGCCCTCGACGGTGTGCGCCTTGATCGCCCAGGTGTCCCAGAAATAGCGGTACTCGGCGCGCACCGCGTCGCGCGAGCCGAGGTCGCCGATGAGGCGGAGCTTGACCGCGCGCGAGGTGCGCGTGCGCGGGTGGCGCTCGGGCACGGTGGCGCCGAACACGCGCGCGGCGCGGTAGGCGTTGCCGAGGAAGCCGTCATCCGAGATCGCCTCGAGGTTGGCGCTCATCAGCCACTGCGGCGTGAGGATCTGCGTGACGCCCAGGCGGTAGTGCCAGTGCTTGGCGTAGTCGAAGAAGGCCGCGTCGCCGCGCTTGCCCACACGGTCGAGCGAGCGCGTGAAGCCCAGGTTCACGGTGGTCATGCCGCCGAAGGTCTCTTGCGCCACGTCCAGGCTCACCGCGTCGGCGGTGTAGTCGGGCTCCTTGCTGCTGGTGGTGGCCAAGGTGATCAGCGAGTCGCGCACCGCGTAGTCGGCGCTGAAGCCGTACTCGGTGCGCTTTTCCTTGTAGGGGCTGGCAGTGGTCACGACGTCGATCGAGGCATTGCTGACCGAATCGACGAAGTACTGCGCCGACAGTGACACGCGGTCGGCCAGGCTCTTGCGCACCAGCAGCGCCGGGCCCGACGCGGTGACGCCGCCGCCCTTGTACAGGTGGTACATGCCTTCGGCGCTGTCTTCGGGCAGCGGGATCGCGCGTGCCGTGCCGGCACTGCCAACCGCCAGCACGCCGCCCAGCACGCCGGGCCAGTGGGCGCCGGCCCGACGCAGCGCGCGGACGAACGCCTTCAGCCAGTGCTGCCAGGCCGCGGCCGGTCCGGATCGAAGCAAGCTACTTGCAGCCACAGCCGCCTCCTTGCACGCCGGTGGCGCCGTGGGCCGCCTCTCGCACGTCGCGCACATGCTCGCTGTGCTTGTCGGCCAGCGGATTGCGCGAGAACTTCATGATCGGGTCGGCCAGGCGCTCGCGTTCGTAGGGCTTCACCCAGGGCTCCAAGCTGCCCCAGCTGCTGCAGCCGGCGAGCAGCGCGGCGCAGGCCAGGGCCGCCAACCGGAGGGGGCTTCGATGAGGGTCACGACGCATGGCCACGTTCACTCCTTCAGCAGCGCGCGAACCTGCTGGTCGTAGGTCAGCTCATACCCGTCGCGGTAGCCGCGGTGGATGTGGCGCACCTTGCCGTCGCGGTCGATCACCACCGTCGCCGGCATCGCGCTCATGTCGTAGAGCTTGCTGACCGCCTTGTCGGTGTCCAGCAGCACCGGGAACTTGACGCCCAGCTTGGTGGCCAGGTCGGCCGCGGCCTTCGGGTTGTCGTCGATGTTCACGCCCAGCAGCACGAAGCCCGACGCGCGGTACTTGTCGTACAGCGTGTTCAGGTGCGGGATCTCCTGCCGGCACGGGCCGCACCAGGTGGCCCAGAAGTTCACCAGCACCACCTGGCCGCGCTGCTCCTGCAGGCGCAGGTTCGGGCCGCCCATCGTGCGCAGCGTGAAGTCGGGTGCCGCGGCGGACGGCGTGACCGCCGGCACGGCCAGGCCGGCGCAGGCCGACAGGGCAACGCCCAGCAGCAGTCGGGTCATGGCGAAACGGAAGGTGGTGTGGGTCATGGTCATCACTGGCTGAACGCTGAACTGAACGTTAAAGGCTGCTGTTACAAGGCTTGTAACAAGAGGTGCGCGTGGGAAGTCCTGTGGAAGTTCGAATCGGTTGCCTGCCGGTCAGAAGAAGAGGATCAGAAGAAGTAGCTGAGCCCGCCCGTCAGCTCCAGGTTCTGCGTGCTCTGGCGCTTGCCCAGCAGGTCGAGCGAGAAGATGTGGTCGCGCATGTCCACCTGCAGCGCCCAGCGGTCGGCCAGCAGCAGGCGCAGCCCCAGGCCGACGTTGAAGGTCTGGCGCTTCTGCGCGTTGAAGCTGGTGCTGCCCACGCCGCCGATCAGGTAGACCGCGGTGGCCTTGGCGCGCCGGCCGCCCAGGAACACCTCGCCCGGCAGCACGTTGTAGCCGGCGGACAAGTTGTAGTACTTCAAGGTGTCCTTGCCGGTCGGGAAGATGCCGCCGGGCAGGATCTGGCGGTAGGTTTCGTCGCTGACCTGGGTCTGCGCGTAGGCGAACTGGGCGAAGAAGTCTTCGGTGATGTGGTAGCCCAGCCGCACGCCGCTGACCGAGCTTGAGCCGAAGTTCTGGACGCTGTAGATGCCGGTGAACAGCCCGATCTCGAAGTCCTTCGACGGGAAGCGCGGCAGCGGCACCTCGCGCCGCTCGACCTGCGGCACGATGACTTGCTCGTTGGCGGGCTTCTGGTCTTGCGCACGGGCCGCACCCGGTGCAAGGGCGACGACCGCAGCGGCCACGCCGAGCAGGCTGGCCAGCGCCATGGCCCGTGTGGTGTTGAATGCTGCGGCGTTCGTGGTCTTGTTGTGCATGGGTCGCTCGGGAAT
>JANOQS010000285.1:0-2866 GCA_031414975.1 Methylibium sp.
GGCGTGCTGTTCATGGACGTGGGCTCGACCAAGCGCGACGTGGTCGACGCCGCCCGCCGCGTGCTGAAGGAGCGCGTGGTGTCGTTCGTGCCGGCGCACCCGATCGCGGGCAAAGAAACCGGCGGCATCGCGCATGCCGACGCCTCGCTGTACAACGGCCGCCAGGTCATCCTGACGCCGCTGCAGCAGACCGACCCCGAGCTGGTTCAAAAGGCCACCGATGTGTGGGCCGCGATCGGCTCGCAGGTGCTGCGCATGACGCCGGAGAACCACGACGCCGCCTTCGCCGCTGTGAGCCACCTGCCGCACATGCTGGCGTTTGCCTACTTCAACTCGGTGGCGCGCCAGCCGGCGGGGCGCGACTTCCTGTCGCTGGCCGGGCCGGGGTTTCGCGATTTCACGCGCATCGCCGCCAGCGATCCATCGGTGTGGCGCGACATTCTCATGTCCAACCGTGAAGAGATCATCAAGCAGTCGGAACGCTTTCGGCATGCGCTGGACGCGATGGAACTCGCGATGAAGATCGGCAACCTCGAAGCGCTGGAAGACCTGATCCGCAGCGCCTCCGATTCGCGCGCCGGCTGGCACATGCACACCACCAAGTCGGGCAGCCACCGCTGAGCTGTTCTTTTTTTGCTCGCCCGCACGGTTGAGAGTCAGGCCGCATGTTCACCACCCGTTTCCTCGACCTCCCACCGCTGCGGTCCGCCGCCGGCAGCGTGCAGTTGCCCGGCTCCAAGAGCATTTCCAACCGCGTGCTGTTGCTGGCCGGGCTGAGCGCCGGCACCACGGTCATCCACGACCTGCTCGATTCCGACGACACGGCCGTGATGCTGGAAGCCTTGCGCACGCTGGGCTGCCGCATCACTCAGCGCGGTGCCGAATTGCACGTGACCGGCCTGGGTGGGCGCCTGGCGGTGAAAGAGGCGAACCTGTTCCTGGGCAACGCCGGCACCGCGATGCGCCCGCTGACCGCCGCGCTGGCGGTGCTGGCCGCGACCCAGGGCGGCCGTTTCGAGCTGAGCGGCGTGGCCCGCATGCACGAGCGCCCGATCGGCGACTTGGTAGACGCGCTGCGCCAGCTCGGCTGCGACGTGGCCTGCCTGGGCAATGAAGGCTACCCTCCCCTGCGCCTGGGTTCGGGCGCCGCGCCGGCGGGGCACGGGCTGCGCACGCTGGCACCGATCAGAGTGCGCGGCGATGTGTCGAGCCAGTTCCTGACCGCGCTGCTGCTGGCGCTGCCGCTGGTTGCCGAGCGGCATGCGGTGACGATCGAGGTCGAGGGCGAACTGATCTCCAAGCCCTACGTCGAGATCACCTTGAACCTGCTGGCGCGCTTCGGCATCGCCGTGCAGCGTGACGGCTGGCGCGCGTTCACGGTGCCGCTGGGCAGTGCCTACCGCTCGCCGGGCAGCATTCACGTCGAAGGCGATGCGTCGTCGGCGTCTTACTTCATCGCGCTGGGCGCGATCGCGGCGACGGATGCGCCGCTGCGCATCGAAGGCATCGGCACCGACTCGATCCAGGGCGACATCCAATTCATCCACGCCGCGCGCGCGATGGGTGCCGACGTGCTCAGTGGGCCCGGCTGGCTGGAGGTGAAACGCGGCCGTTGGCCGCTTCAGGCCATCACCCTGGATTGCAACCACATTCCCGACGCCGCGATGACCTTGGCGGTGATGGCGCTCTATGCGCAGGGCACGACCCGGCTCACCAACATCGCCAGTTGGCGGGTAAAGGAAACCGACCGCATTGCCGCGATGGCCACCGAACTGCGCAAGCTCGGCGCCGCGGTGAACGAAGGACCGGACTGGATCGCGATCACCGCGCCGACGCAATGGAAAGCCGCCGCGATCCACACCTACGACGACCACCGCGTGGCGATGTGCTTTTCACTCGCCGCGTTCAATGCGCTGGCCGGTGAAGCGCCTCCCGTGCCAGTGCGCATCCTCGACCCGCAGTGTGTCGGCAAGACCTTCCCCGACTATTTCGAGACCCTGTTCGGCATCGTCCGGACCGGCACCGAAGACATCCCCGTCATCACCGTCGACGGCCCCACCGCCTCCGGCAAGGGCACCCTGGCGAGCGTGCTGGCCAAGGCGCTGGGTTACCACTTTCTCGACTCCGGCGCGGTCTACCGTGCCACCGCGTTGACTGCACTGCGCCTGGGCGTGAGCACCGACGACGAACCCCGCCTGGCGGAACTGGCCGCCGGGCTGGACCTGCATTTTTCCACCGACCAGATCAGCCTGCGCGGGCTCGACGTGACCGAGGCGTTGCGCCTCGAAGAAGTGGGCGCGATGGCCTCGAAGATCTCGGCCTGGCCCGCCGTGCGCGCCGCATTGCGCGAGCTGCAGTTGTCGTTCCGGCGCGTGCCCGGCCTGGTGGCCGATGGGCGCGACATGGGCACGGTGATCTTCCCCACCGCCGACCTGAAAGTTTTTCTGACGGCGAGCGCCGCCACGCGCGCCGAGCGACGGCACAAGCAATTGATTTCAAAGGGAATTTCCGCTAATATCGACAGCCTTCGCGCTGACTTGGAAGCGCGTGACGCCCGGGACCAGAACCGCAGCGTCGCGCCCTTGAAGCCGGCCGAAGATGCGACGCTGCTGGACAACTCGGCGCTCACCGTGCAAGCCTCGGTCGATGCGGTTCTTGAAGTCTGGCAACAACGCAGGCCCTTCGCCTGAACCTCGGCCTCGCCGGGGGTTTGGTTTCAGGGCTGGAAGTTGACCCCTAGAGAGCCCGCCGCCTTCCCTCCCGTGCCAACCTATCCGAGGCACATCAAGGCGTCGGTTTTGCAACCCAACCCGCAGCGGCGACGCTGCATCGGAACTCATCAATGTCTCAAACTCAAGTGGCCACC
>JANOQS010000286.1:0-3781 GCA_031414975.1 Methylibium sp.
TCACCGCCGAACACTACGTCTTTTGCTGCCATATCAATTCACTCCTGAAACTTTGAAAACTGTCTGCCCGGACCGGCCGGGCAGCGGGAATTACTTCTTTTCGACGACGGCGAAGAGGTCTTCTTCGCGCATCACCAGCAGTTCGTCGCCATCGACCTTGACGGTCTGGCCGCTGTACTTGCCGAACAGAACGCGGTCGCCGACCTTGACGTTCAGGACCACGAAGTCGCCCTTCTCGTTGCGCTTGCCCGGGCCGACAGCCAGGATTTCGCCCTGGTCAGGCTTCTCGGCAGCGTTGTCGGGGATCACGATGCCCGAGGCGGTCTTGGTTTCCTGTTCCAGGCGCTTGACGATCACGCGATCGTGCAACGGACGAAGTTTCATAGCATCTCCTTGATGACTCAGAACTAGCTTCTACGGGGGGTTGAGGCAAAGTATGCGCTCATTCACTTGGGGCGGAGGTCGGGGCCTGAAGGGGGCCCGCCGGGCCGCTTGTCCTCGTTAGCACTCAATGGCGATGAGTGCTAGCAGAAGGATTATAGGGATGTGGCGGCTCGTTTCAAGCCCAGTTCCACAGAAAGTGCCGCGCTAGTGCTGGGGCGAGCGATGCAGGATCTGGAATCTTTCGGCCAAAGCGGACAGGCGCTTGTCCAGCGTCCACAGTGCGATACCCGGAGTCATCAACGTGGACGCCAAGAGAACCATGTCTACCAGTCCGCAGCCGAGACCATAGAGTCTTTCCCGGTCAATGAAGTCCAGCACCTCTCGCAGGCTCGCTTGCTGGGCCTGCTGCAGCATTTCAATGTCAGCAAGCGTCTGCGCACGCGCTGGCGGCGTACCACATGCGAGTTCACCCAAGACCATGGGGTGCGTCAACACCCTGTCCGACTCAAGCAACCTGGTCAGAGCGCTGTTGTGCTGGCGAAAGTGATCGACCCAGACCGATGTGTCAACGAGAACCCCGGTCATCGCGGGTTGTCGCCGCGCCGCCGGGGAATGTCTTCCATCTCGGGCAAGGTGGAGCCAAGCGCCGCAAGCCGCTTGGCCGCTTGAACCCTGATGAACGTCTTGATGGCTTCTCGAAAAAGGTCGGCCTTGTCCATCGCAGGATCGGCAACCTCAAGTGCCTTCGCGTACAGAGCATCGTCAACGGTTACTGTGGCTCGCATGATCTTTTGGCGCATCTGGAATGATGCGATGTTGCATCATTTTTCGCGCCTCCACAAGCCAGGCCAGCCCCGGCGCAGCAGAAAGGCTCAGTCCCCTTCCAGCTCCTGGCTGATGTGCGCCACCAGGTCCTGGCGCTGGCGGGCCCGTGCGCCCACGCGCGCGGCGGCGTTCCGCACCAGAAGGTGCAGCATGCTGGCGGCCACCATGGCCGAGTCGGTGTCGCCGAAACAGGGCAGCACCACGGTGCAGGCGCGCCGCGCCCACGCGGTGTTGCGGATGTCCACCACCGCCACGCTGTCCAGCCGCGTCGTGGCGGCGTGGGTCAGCAGTTTTTCGATCAGGCCGGTGCGTGGCTGCGTCAGCACCAGCAGCAGGGCGTCGCGCGGGCCGGTCATGGCCAGGTCTTCGGCCCACACGCCGCTCTGGGTGCCGAGCAGGTGCACGTCGGGCCGCGCCCGCGCAAGCTGCGGGCGCACGAAGCGCGCGAGGCCCTCGTCGACACCGGTGCCGACGAGCCACACGCGTGGCGCTCTGGCCAGCAGTTCGGCCGCGGCCTGCAAGGTGTCGCTGCGCAGCGATTCGAAGGTGCGCGCCAGGCTGTCGCTCTCGGCCTGCAGGTGGGCGGCGATCGAGTGCGCGCGTGCCGGCGCGGCCTCGCGCGCCGCGCTGGCCTGGAACGGCGGCGCCAGGTTGCGCTCCTCGCGCGCCTGCAGGCGCACTTCGTTGAAGTCGGAGTAGCCCAGGCTGCGGAACAGGCGCGCCGCCGTGGCCTTGGAGACACCGGCCATGGCCGCCAGTTCGGTGGCGGAATAGGTCAGCAGGTCATCGGCGCGGCCCAGCAGCAGCTCGGCCAGCTTGCGCTCGCTGGGCGAGAGCTGCTCGTGGTGCTCCTGGATGGCCAGCGTCAGGCGGGTCGTCATGCGGTGGCAGAAAGAAAAGTGGTCCGGAAAATCAGGATCGCTTGCATTGAAACAGATGTTCCTTGATAGTATGGACTCTTGAAACAGTCGTGCCAAGTTGGGTTTCCCCAGCCAGGGTGCGGCAAACACAGAGGAAGGCGCGTTGTCCAGTCGTTCTGCCGATCGTGACCAGGTCTGGGGTGGGCTCAAGGCGGTGGCCGTGCCCGACTCGCGCTTTCACCTGCGCTTTGCCGACTTCATTCCCGACTTCGCCGGCTCGGCCGCGGCGACCGACCGCATTCTGGCCCTGCCCCCGTTCGCCGCGGCGCGGCACGTGTTCGTCACGCCCGACAACAGCCTGGTCGAATTGCGCCGCCGGCTGCTGGTGGCCGGCGTGAGCCTGGTGGTGTCGAGTTACAACATGGCGCGCGGCTTCTACCGGCTCGAACCCGGCTCGGTGCCGCCGGGCCACGAGCTCTACGCCGCCTGGCTGGACGGCGTGGAGCACTTCGGCACCCCGGTGAGCCTGGCGGCGCTGGCCGAGCTGGGGCCGTTCGATTGCGTGGCCACCGGCGCCTCGGCGGTGGCCGCCTCGGGCGTGCGCTTCGGCCGTGGCCACGGCTACTTCGACATGGAGTGGCGCATCTTCAGCGACATGGGGCTGGTGGGCGAGCGCACCCCGGTCGCCGCGCTGGTGCACGACCTGCAGGTGCTCGACAAGCGTCTGTACCCGAGCCCGGCGGATGTGCTGGTCGACTGGATCTGCACGCCCACGCGCAGCCTCGCGGTGCAGCGCGAATCGCCACGGCCACGCGGCGTGGCCTGGGCCGAGATCTCGCCCGAACAAGTGCAGGCCAACCCCGCGCTGAGCGAGCTGCGGCGCGCCGCCGGGCTGGCGCCCTGAGCCCCGACCCTCTTTCAACGTCATCCACCCAAGGAGATTTCCATGCACCCCACACGTCGCAACTTCATTCGCAGCGCCGCCGCACTGGCCGCTGCCTCGCCGCTGGCCGGCTGGAGCCAGGCAGCAGCCAAGCTCACGCTGCAGGCCGCGTGGGTCAACGACGCCGAGTTCATGGGCTACTTCATTGCCATCGACAACGGCTACTACAAGGCCGAAGGGCTGGACGTGAAGTACCTCTCCGGCGGCCCGGACGTGATTCCCGAGAGTTCGCTGCTGTCGAAGAAGGCCGACGTGGCGTTGTCCACCGTCGAGACCACCATCAAGGCCATCACCGAGCAGAAGGCACCGCTGGTGATCATCGGCGCGCAGTACCAGAAGAACCCGGTGGGCATCGTCAGCCTGGCCACCAAGCCGCTGAAGACGCCGGCCGACCTGGTGGGCAAGACCATCGCCGTGCCGCCGGTCAACCGCCTCACGGTGGAGGCCATGCTCAAGCTCAACGGCATCGACAAGTCCAAGGTCAAGATCGTGCCCTACGCCTACGACCCCACGCCGCTGCTCAAGGGCGAGATCGACGGTTCGCTCGACTTCACCACCAACGTGCCCTTCACGATCACCACGTCGTTGAACAGCGGCAGCTTGAAGTCGGCGAGCAGGAAGCTCGCGGCGTCCTGCCCCTTGCTCTTGATCGTGAAGGGCACGGTGGTGGTGAAGTCGAGCGAACCGTCGATCTCGCCCTTGAGCAGCGGCGTGGGGTCGTAGGCATAGGGCACGATCTTGACCTTGGACTTGTCGATGCCGTTGAGCT
>JANOQS010000287.1:0-3663 GCA_031414975.1 Methylibium sp.
AAGCGAAACGTGCGAAAACCGAGTACCGCGGGGGAGCGCCGACAAGCCCAGGGTCTTCCCCCTGGGCGCAGGAGGTGATACCCGGCGGTGCCGGTTTCTCGCGCGTTGCAGCCGACGACCTTCTGCCGCCCACGCTCCTAGTCAGCGGTGGCGGTCGCCGGCGGTTGCGACGACCGTCCCGATGACCGTCCCGATGACCGTCCCGATGACCGTCCCGATAATGGGGCATGACCTCTTTCGACACGCTGCCGCTGCCCGCGGCGATGCAGGCCAATCTGCACCAACTGGGCTACCTGGGCATGACGCCGATCCAGGCCGCCAGCCTGCCACTCGCGCTGGCCGGGCACGATCTGGTGGCCCAGGCCAAGACCGGCAGCGGCAAGACGGCGGCATTTGCGCTGGCACTCCTGAACAAGCTGCTCCCCGAAGGCGGCACCGGCCGCCCGGCCGTACAGGCCCTGGTGCTGTGCCCTACCCGTGAACTGGCCGAGCAGGTAACACAGGAGGTGCGCCGCCTGGCCCGCGCCACCGAAAACATCAAGACCCTGACCCTGTGCGGCGGCTCGGCCTTGCGCCCCCAGCAAGAAAGCCTGGCGCACGGTGCCCACGTGGTGGTGGGCACGCCGGGGCGGGTGCTCGACCTCCTGCAACGCGGCAGCCTGGACCTGGCCGCGCTGAACACGCTGGTGCTCGACGAAGCCGACCGCATGCTCGACATGGGCTTCTTCGACGACATCGCCGCGGTCTGCAAGCTCGCCCCGAAAGAGCGCCAGACCCTGCTGTTCTCGGCCACCTACCCGGACGGCATCACCCAGCTCGCCAAGCAGTTCATGCGCGAACCGAAAGAGGTGAAGCTGCTGGCGCGCCATGCCGCCGACAAGATCCACCAGCGCTTCTATGAGGTGAAGGAAGACGAGCGCCTGCATGCCGTGTCACTGCTGCTGAACCACTACCGCCCGGCCAGCACCCTGGCGTTCTGCAACACGCGCCAGCAATGCCGTGACCTGGTGGAAGTGCTGCGCGCGCAAGGCTTCGTGGCGCTGGCACTGCACGGCGAACTGGAACAGCGCGAACGCGACCAGGTGCTGGTGCAGTTTGCCAACCGCAGTTGTTCGGTGCTGGTGGCCACCGACGTGGCAGCGCGCGGGCTCGACATTGCGCAACTCGAGGCGGTGATCAACGTCGACATCACGCCCGACCCCGATGTGCACGTGCACCGTGTCGGCCGCACCGGCCGCGTCGACGCAGAAGGTTGGGCGCTCAGCCTGGCCAGCCTGGACGAAATGGGCAGCGTGGGCAAGATCGAGGTGGTCCAGGGTGCCGAAAGCGACTGGCACCCCTTGAGCGAACTGGCCCCCACCGGTACCGAGCCGCTCGTGCCACCGCGCGTGACCTTGCACATCGTCGGCGGACGCAAGGAAAAGATCCGCGCCGGCGATGTGCTGGGCGCGCTGACCAAGGACGCCGGTTTTGCCGCCGCCCAGATCGGCAAGATCGACGTGAACCCGTTCTCGACCTATGTAGCGGTCGATCGCCAGATCGCGAAGCAGGCGCTGAGCAAGCTCAACGCGGGCAAGGTCAAGGGCAAGAGCGTGAAGGCGCGGCTGTTGGAGTGAGAGCGGTTCGGGAAATGCACGTGCTCGATGCACGTGTTCGGTGCACGTGTTCGGTGCATTCATGAGCCTGCTTCGCCTCCTGAAGCAATAAATGACCGGATCAGGGTCATTTTCAGCTTCTCCGTGGTGCGAATGAGGGTTTTCCCTTAGACTGCCACCTTCTTCAACACAGACATCGTCTCCCGCTTCTCATGGCTACGTTCTTACGCTCCCTCGTGAGCCTCTTCGACTTCTCGCCCGTCTCGATCCAGGACCGGGATGAAAAGTATCTCTCCGAATCGGCCGACATCTACGACCTGGAGCGCCGCATGCGCCAGCTCGAAGGCGGCAACGCGAACCTGACTGCGTCGGGCCCGTACGCGATCTTCATGCGCTGAGCGCGTGGGCTGAGTCTCGCGGGGCTGATCAGAACAGCCCCTTGATCCTGCCGATGTCGTCCACGTCGATGGCGCAGGCCGACGGCAGCTTCGGCAGCCCCGGCATCGTCATCACGTCCCCGCAGACCATCACGACGAAACCGGCGCCAGCCGCCAGCCGCAGCTCGCGGATGTCCAGCACATGGCCGGCAGGGGCGCCCCGAAGCCTCGGGTCGGTCGAAAACGAATACTGTGTCTTCGCGATGCAAACCGGAAAGCGCCCGTAACCCTGCGCCTGCAGCGCGTCGATCTGCGCGCGCACCTTGGCGTCGGCCTTCACGCCAGATGCGCCGTAGATGCGGGTGGCGATCATCGTCACCTTGTCCCACAGGCTGTCTTCGGCTTCGTAGACGAAGCGGAAGCTGTTCGGCTGCCGGCACAGCGCCACCACCTCGCGGGCCAGGTCTGCGGCGCCCTTGCCGCCTTCGGCCCAATGGCGCGCGACCACCACCTTGGCACCGTGGGCCTGGGCGCGGCTGGTCAGCAGCGCAACTTCCGCCTCGGTGTCGTGAGTGCGGTGGTTCAGTGCCACCACGCACGGCATGCCGTAGCGCTCGTGCACGTTGTCGACGTGGCGCTCCAGGTTCACCAACCCGCGTTGCAACGCCTCCAGGTTCTCGATCGACGCGTCCTTCACCTCCACCCCGCCGTGGTACTTGAGCGCCCGCACCGTCGCCACGATCACCACCGCCGCAGGCCGCAGCCCCGATTCGCGGCACTTGATGTCGATGAACTTCTCGGCCCCCAGGTCGGCGCCGAAACCGGCTTCGGTCACCACATAGTCGGCCAGCTTCAGCGCGGTGCGGGTGGCCAGCACCGAGTTACAGCCGTGCGCGATGTTGGCGAACGGCCCGCCGTGGATGAAGGCCAGGTTGTGCTCCAGGGTCTGCACCAGGTTGGGCGCGAGCGCGTCCTTCAGCAGTGCGGCCATTGCGCCATGGGCTTGCAGGTCGGCAGCGCAGATCGGCTTCAGGTCGGCGGTGTGGGCGACGACGATCCGCCCCAGCCGCGCCTTCAGGTCGGCCAGGCTGGTGGCCAGGCACAGGATCGCCATCACCTCCGACGCGACCACGATATCGAAACCGTCCTGGCGCGGATAGCCGTTGGCCGGCCCGCCCAGGCCGACGGTGATGTCGCGCAGCGCGCGGTCGTTCATGTCCACCACGCGCTTCCAGGTGATGCGCCGCACGTCGAAGCCGAGCGCATTGCCGTGGTGGATGTGGTTGTCGATCAGCGCGGCGAGCAGGTTGTTGGCCAGCGCGATGGCCGCGAAGTCGCCGGTGAAGTGCAGGTTGATGTCTTCCATCGGCACCACCTGCGCGTGGCCGCCGCCGGCCGCACCGCCCTTCATGCCGAACACCGGCCCGAGCGACGGTTCGCGCAGGCAGATCACCGCTTTGTGGCCGATGTGGTTCAGCGCGTCGCCCAGGCCCACGGTGGTGGTGGTCTTGCCTTCGCCGGCGGGCGTGGGCGAAATGGCCGTCACCAGAATCAGCTTGCCGTCCGGCCGGCCCTGCAGCGACTCGATGTGCTCCAGCGACAGCTTGGCTTTGTAGTGCCCGTACGGCGACAGGTGCTCGTCGGCAATCCCGAGGCGCTCCTGCGCGAGCGGGATGATCCGTTGCATTGTT
>JANOQS010000288.1:0-2986 GCA_031414975.1 Methylibium sp.
CGACAAGCGCGGCCTGCGCCGCTACGGCCACGCCTACGTGCCGCTGGACGAAGCGCTGAGCCGGGTCGTGATCGACTTCTCGGGCCGGCCCGGGCTGCACATGCGCGTGCCGTTCAAGGCCGGCATGATCGGTGCCCTGGATACGCAGCTCGTGTACGAGTTTTTCCAGGGCTTCGTGAACCATGCCGGCGTCACCTTGCACATCGACAACCTGTTTGGCGACAACGCCCACCACCAGTGCGAAACGGTGTTCAAGGCCTTCGCGCGCGCGCTGCGCATGGCGCTGGAATACGACCCGCGGGCCATGGACGTGATCCCGTCAACCAAAGGCTCTCTTTGACATGACGCACACGGTGGCTGTCGTCGACTACGGCATGGGCAACCTGCGCTCGGTGTCGCAGGCGGTCATGCGCGTGGCGAAAGGTTCGGGCGTGGACGTGATCGTCACCTCCAAGCCGCAAGAGGTGTTCGCCGCCCATCGCGTCGTGCTGCCCGGCCAGGGTGCCATGCCCGACTGCATGCTCGAGCTGCGCGACTCCGGCCTGCAGGACGCTGTTCTGCACGCCGCCGCCAACAAGCCGCTGATGGGCGTGTGCGTGGGCATGCAGATGCTGCTCACGCGCAGTGAAGAAGGTCAGGATGCGGCCGGCACAGCGGGCCTGGGCCTGATGGCCGGCGACGTGATCCGCTTCCGGCTGGAAGGGCGCCTGCAACCCGACGGCAGCCGCTACAAGGTGCCGCAGATGGGCTGGAACCGCGTGCACCAAGTGCGCGCACACCCTTTGTGGGCGGGCGTGCCGGACGCCGCGTACTTCTATTTCGTGCACAGCTTCTACGCCAAGCCGTCGGACCCCCACCACAGTGTGGGGGAAACCGACTACGGCAGCCGCTTTACCTGCGCGCTGGCTCGCGATAACATTTTCGCCACTCAGTTCCACCCCGAAAAGAGCGCCGAACACGGCCTGGCCCTGTACCGCAATTTCCTCCATTGGAATCCCTGAACGCGATCACGGCCCATCTTTTGCGGGTGACAACCTCTTCTCCACCAGCTTCCCGGCCATGCTGCTGATCCCTGCGATCGACCTGAAAGACGGTCACTGTGTCCGCCTGCAACAAGGCGACATGAAGAACGCCACCACCTTCGGCGAAGACCCCGCAGCCATGGCGCGGCGCTGGGTGAATGCCGGCGCGCGGCGGCTGCACCTGGTCGACCTGAACGGCGCGTTTGCCGGCAAGCCGAAGAACGAAGCGGCGATCAAGGCCATCCTGGCCGAAGTGGGCGAGGAGATTCCGGTGCAACTCGGCGGTGGCATTCGCGACCTCGACACGATCGAGCGTTACCTCGACGACGGCCTGAGCTTCATCATCATCGGCACCGCCGCCGTCAAGAGCCCGGGTTTCCTGCGCGACGCCTGCAGCGCGTTCGGCGGCCACATCATCGTCGGCCTCGACGCCAAAGACGGCAAGGTCGCGACCGACGGCTGGAGCAAGCTCACCGGCCACGAGGTGGTGGACCTGGCCAAGAAGTTCGAGGACTACGGCGTCGAAGGCGTGATCTACACCGACATCGGCCGCGACGGCATGCTCACCGGCATCAACATCGAAGCCACGGTGCGGCTGGCGCAGGCGCTGAGCATCCCGGTCATCGCCTCGGGCGGCCTGAGCAACCTCGCCGACATCGAACGCCTGTGCGCGGTCGAAGACCAGGGCATCGAAGGCGTGATCTGCGGCCGCGCGATCTACAGCGGTGACCTCGACTTCAGCGCTGCACAGGCGCGTGCCGACGAGTTGAACGGCGCGGCGTCGGCCTGATCGCGCTCGATGCTCGCCAAACGCATCATCCCCTGCCTGGACGTGACCGGCGGGCGGGTCGTCAAGGGCGTCAACTTCGTCGCGCTGCGTGATGCCGGCGACCCGGTCGAGATTGCCGCGCGCTACAACGACCAGGGCGCCGACGAACTGACTTTCCTCGACATCACCGCCACCAGCGACGGGCGCGACCTGATCCTGCACATCATCGAGGCGGTGGCCTCGCAGGTGTTCATCCCCCTCACCGTCGGCGGCGGCGTGCGCACGGTCGAAGACGTGCGCCGGCTGCTCAACGCCGGGGCCGACAAGGTCAGCTTCAACTCGGCCGCGGTGGCCCACCCGCAGGTCATTCGCGACGCGTCGCAGAAGTACGGCGCGCAATGCATCGTCGTGGCGATCGACGCCAAACGCCGCAGCGGCGACGACCGTGCCGCACGCGGCGACGGCTGGGACGTGTACACGCATGGTGGCCGCAAGAACACCGGCCTCGATGCCGTGGCCTGGGCCAAACGCATGACCGACGAAGGCGCCGGCGAGATCCTGCTGACCAGCATGGACCGCGACGGCACCAAGATCGGCTTCGACCTGGAGCTGACGCGTGCGGTGAGCGACGCGGTGAGCGTGCCGGTGATCGCCTCGGGCGGGGTCGGCGCGCTGCAGCATTTGTCCGAGGGAATCCGCATCGGCGGCGCCGACGCGGTGCTGGCCGCCAGCATCTTCCACTACGGCGAGTTCACCGTGGGGCAGGCCAAGGCGCTGATGGCGCGCGACGGCATTCCGGTGCGGCTGTGAGGCCCTCGCAGGGGTCGGCCAGCCCTCCGCGAGAAGTGCGCATCATCGGCGGCCAATGGAAGCGCAGCAAGCTGCCGGTGGCCGACCACCCGGGGCTGCGGCCCTCGCCCGACCGCGTGCGTGAGACCTTGTTCAACTGGCTGGGGCAGGACCTGAGCGGCTGGCGTTGCCTGGACGCTTTCGCCGGATCGGGCGCGCTCGGCTTCGAAGCCGCGTCGCGCGGCGCCGCGCAGGTGCTGTTGCTGGAGCGCGACCGCCACCTCGCTGCCAGCCTGGAGCAGACGCGCCAGCGCCTGAAGGCCACGACGCTGAGCGTCAGCAACGCCGACGCAGTGGCCTGGATGGCGCGCTGTGCGCCGCTGAGCTACGAGCTGGTGTTCATCGA
>JANOQS010000289.1:0-15532 GCA_031414975.1 Methylibium sp.
GCCTTTGTGCGCGTGCTGCTGGCCGAGGCGCTGTACCGGGCCTGGACCGTAACGATCAATCACCCGTACCACCGCGAGTGAGGCCGGCGAATGACGCGCGACTTCATCTACCTCGCCTCGCAGAGCCCGCGGCGGCGCCAGTTGCTCGAGCAGATCGGCGTGCCGCACGAATTGCTGCTGCCTGAGGCCGACGAAGACGCCGAGGCGCTGGAAGCCGAGCGCGCGGGCGAGTTGCCGGCCGACTATTGCGAACGCGTCACCTTGGCCAAGCTGGCGGCCGCGCGCCAACGCCTGAAGCAAAGGCGGCTGGCCGACGCGCCGATCCTGTGCTCGGACACCACGGTCGCGCTCGGCCGGCGCATCCTCGGCAAGCCGCTCGATGCCGCCGATGCCTGTGCGACCTTGCGCCTGCTGTCGGGCAAGACACATCGCGTGATCACTGCGGTGGCGCTGGCCCACGGCCGCAGAACGCTGCGTGCGGTCAATGTGTCGCGGGTTCGCTTTGCGGAGCTGCCCGAAGCCGTGATCCAGGCCTACGTCGGCACCGGCGAACCCTTCGGCAAGGCCGGCGCCTATGCCATTCAAAGCGCGCTCGCCGGCTGGATCGAACACATCGAAGGCAGCTACAGCGGCATCATGGGGTTGCCCTTGTACGAGACCGCGCAGTTGCTGCTGGAGGCTGGCATACCATCGCTGCCATGCAAGACATCCTGATCAACTGGGCCCCGCAAGAGACCCGCGTCGCCGTCGTCGAAAACGGCGCAGTGCAGGAACTGCACGTCGAGCGCGCACTGGAGCGCGGCCTGGTCGGCAACATCTACGCCGGCCGCGTGGCGCGCGTGCTGCCCGGCATGCAATCGGCCTTCATCGACATCGGCCTGGAGCGCGCCGCTTTTCTGCACGTGGCCGACGTGCAGGTCAACGGCGTCACGCCGCGCGGCGCCGCCAACGGCGCGCCACGTGGCGAGCATGGTGCCGGAGCGGCGCCGCCCACGCCGATCGAGCGGCTGGTGTTCGAAGGCCAGACCTTGACGGTACAAGTCATCAAGGACCCGATCGGCACCAAGGGCGCGCGCCTGTCCACGCAGATCAGCATCGCCGGGCGGCTGCTGGTGTTCCTGCCGCAGGACGACCGCATCGGTATCTCGCAGAAGATCGGCTCCAGCGAACTGCGCGAACAACTGCGCACCCGCATGACGGCGCTGGCCGCGCTGCCCGAAGGGGCCGGGCCGACGGGCGGATTCATCCTTCGCACCAACGCCGAAGAAGCGATCGACGCCGAGTTGACCGACGACATCACCTACCTGCGCAAGACCTGGGCCGCGGTGCGCGAGCGCAGCTTCAAGTCGCCCCCCGGCAGCTTGCTGCACCAGGACCTGAGCCTGGTCGAAAGAGTGCTGCGAGACCTGACGCACGAGGGCACGCAGGCGATTCGAATCGACTCGCTGATGCAGTACGACCTGCTGAAGCAGATCGGCGCCGAGTTCACGCCCACGTCGGTGGCCCGGCTCGAGCACTACAAAGGCGAACGGCCGATCTTCGACCTGTTCAACATCGACGAGGAGATCGAACGCGCGCTGGCCCGGCGTGTGGACCTGAAGTCGGGCGGCTACCTGATCATCGACCAGACCGAGGCGCTGACCACGGTGGACGTGAACACCGGCGGCTTCGTCGGCGCGCGCAACTTCGACGACACGGTCTTCAAGACCAACCTCGAAGCCGCGCAGGCGATGGCGCGCCAGCTGCGCCTGCGCAACCTCGGCGGCATCATCATCATCGACTTCATCGACATGGCGCGCGAAGAGCACCAGGCCGCGGTGCTGTCCGAGTTGCGCAAGCAGCTCGCACGCGACCGCACCAAGATCACCGTGAGCGGCTTCACCCAGCTCGGGCTGGTGGAGATGACGCGCAAGCGCACCCGCGAAAGCCTTGCCCACATGCTGTGCGAACCCTGCCCCACCTGCCAGGGCAAGGGCCAGGTGAAGACGGCGCGAAGCGTCTGCTACAACATCCTGCGCGAAATCCTGCGCGAGGCGCGCCAGTTCAACCCGAAGGAATTCCGCGTCGTCGCCGCCGCCACGGTGGTCGAGATGCTGCTCGACGAAGAGAGCCAGCACCTGGCTGGGCTGAGCGACTTCATCGGCAAGCCGATCTCGCTGCAGGCCGAGGCGACGGGGTCGCCTGAGCAATACGACATTGTGTTGATGTAGGGCTGGCGCGTGTGCGATAACATATTGGTGTCAAAGCACCCATGTGAGATTGCCTGATGAGCCGTTTGACCATCACACTGACCGAAGCCCGCTACCGGGCGCTCAAAGAAGCGTCCGCACAACGCGACAAGACCATCGGACAACTGATCGACGAAAGCCTGGACTTCTACGGCATCAAGTCGCGTGAGGAAGCGCGCGACCTCGTGCGTCGAGCAAGAGCATGCAGCAAGCTCGGCGACGACCAGGCGTTGGCCGTGGCTCAAGAACAAGTTCGAGCGGTGCGTCGCAAGCCGTGAGTCGCCCTGCAGTCATCGTCTACACCAATGTTGTCGTGGCCGGTCTGCTGACTGGGAGCGACACGTCGCCCGTCGCCCGCATCCTGGATGGCATGCTGGCTGCCGCGTTTCCGTTTGTCGTGTCAGAGGCACTGCTGGCCGAATACTGCGCGGTGCTTATACGGCCGGCGCTGCGCAAGCAGCATGGATTGACGGTTGCCGAGGTCGAAGCGATCCTGACCGACCTTGCCCAACACGCGATCGTGCTGGCGCCGGTGGCCGCTCCGCCCGCGCCCGATCCGGGTGACCAGCTATTGTGGGAGTTGCTCACGGCCAGATCAGACTTGGTACTGGTCACCGGCGACAAGCTGCTGCTCCGGGATGCGGGCATGCAGGGGCGCGTGATTTCGCCGCAAGCCTTCGTGGCGGGCGGGTAGGGGCGTCATGGCAGTGGCCGTCCGCAGAGCAACTTCACGCACCTCAAGGCGCACAACGAGTAGCTCGTGCGCCTGGGGTTGCTCGCGGAGCGTTACTTCGCCGAAGACCCGAACACATGCCTCCTCAAGTTGCGCCAGACTGCGCGGCGCCGTGAGGGTCGGGCACAACCTCACGCGGGACGAAATGAATGAGCGCTGAACGCGCCGATCCGGCCCTCGCGTCGGCTCCACCATGAACGACCTCGAACAGTTCTTCAACCAGCACACCGGCCGCCTGATCCACAAGTGGCGGCACTACTTCGAGATCTACGACCGCCACTTCGCGCGCTTTCGTGGCCAGCCGATCAACATCGTCGAGTTCGGTGTTTCGCAGGGCGGGTCGATGCAGATGTGGCGGCACTACTTCGGCCCGCAGGCCAAGGTGTTCGGCGTGGACATCAACCCGAACTGCAAGCAGTTCGAAGAGCCGGGCGTGCAGATCTTCATCGGCGATCAGGGTGATCGCGACTTTCTTCGCATCCTGGCCGAGACACTGCCGACGATCGACATCCTGATCGACGACGGTGGCACACACGATGCAGCAGCAGATCCGCACGTACGAAGCGCTGTTCCCGAAAGTGGCTGCCAACGGCGTGTACCTGTGCGAGGACCTGCACACCTCGTACTGGCGCGAGTTCGGCGGTGGCGTGCGGCGGCGCGGCACGTTCATCGAATACGCCAAGGGCTTCGTCGACGCACTGCATGCCTGGCATTCGCGTGAGCCGCAGCGCCTGGCAGTCGGCGACTTCACGCGCTCGGCGCACTCGGTGCACTTCTACGACAGCGTGGTCGTCGTCGAGAAGCGGCCGATGGCGCCGCCCACGCACCACCGCATGGGCGAAGCGGCGTTTGCCGACTACCAGCCGCCGAAGACCGGTGTGCTGGCGTCGATCAAGCGGCGCGTTCGCGGCAGTAAGGGTGGCTGACGCGCAGGCCGGCGCCGGGCGGGCTCCACGCGCAGCAGGCGCGCCGGCGTTGGTCGTTCGCGAAGATCGCGCTCGGTCGTTCAATCCTTGGGCGGCAGCCACTCCGCCGGCACCACCGCTTCGAGTTGAGTGCTGCCCGCAAAGCGCTCGATGATGCTGGTCTTGATGTACGGAAAGCCCGCCTCGATGAGCTGGGCCCAACGGAACGAGGTGTCGTTCGAGCTGTACGGGTCGTCCGACAGCGGCGGGAAAAGCGACTCGCAGCGCAGCCCGTGTTCGGTCAGCACGTGCGTCAGCCGGGTTTCGTAGACGTCGATCACCTGGCCCTTGCTGGGCAGGCTGAGCATGCGCTGGAACACGCGCTGCAGGGCCGGGTGGCGCAGGGCGGTGTGGTTGAAGGCGAGGAAGAAGCTCTGCACGTGTCGCAGCGGCAGCTGGCTTTCAGTGAGGCCCACCACGTCGGCACTGCTGCGGCGCACGCGGTCCATCAGGCGGTCGAAGTGGGCTTCGTTGAGTGGGCCGACGATGCTGTCGTTGATGAGAAACAAGCGCGCCCAGTGCGCCGCTTGATGGTGGCACAGGCTGTACAGGTGGGCCCAGGCGGCAAAGTCGAAACCGACGTTCTCGCGCACGAAGGCGCCGCTCAGGCGGCCCAGCAAGTCGGCGTCGACTCGCATCTGCCCGGGGGCCAGCTCGGTGTTGAGCACCAGCACCACCTGCACGCCAGCGCGCAGCAGGTGGTCGATGTGGTGCCGCACATGCTTCTTCAACTCCGTCTGCGGCGCGTAGCTGACGAAGAAGCAGACCTCGCCTTGCAGTTCAGCGGCCAGCGGCTTCAGCGCGTGCAGCGTGGCCTGCGTGGCTGGCGGCGCCGTCCAGCCCAGGCCCTCGATCAGCTCGGCGTAGCGGCGCTGCAGGATGCGGTGCTCGCGCCGGCGCACGTAGGGCATGCGTGCCTTCAGGTCACGGCGCCAGGCACGAAAGCGGTCGGTGAAGGTCATCGCCGGTCTTCCATCACGCGTACCGGTCGGGGTTCCATCACGCACCGGCCTTGACGCACACGAACTCCCACATCAGGTGCGTCAGCCTGCCGGTCTTCAGCAGCCGGCGGCGGCGCATCTCGCGGTGCCAGCTCACGGCCGCGGTGGGCTCGAAGGCCTCGGGGTAGAGCGCGCGCTCGTTGCGGCGCATCTCGAAGTTGCCGCTGAAGCCGTACATGCGCGCCTGCGGCGGCTCGCCGCAGAAGTACTTCCAGGTGCCTTCGGTCAGGATGTTCACGTGCGTCGGGTCCTGGAACGCTTCTTCGTTCGGGTAGGCCGGCGTCAGCGCGAAGAAGCGACCACCGGGTTTGAGCACGCGGTGGATCTGGTTCATCAGCTCGATGAACGGAAAGCGCGTGGCGCGCCCGTCGGTGGTGGGCAGCACTCTCGGCACGTGTTCAAGAAAGTCGAAGGCCGAGACCGAGTCGAAGCTCGAATCGGGGTGCGGGATCGGCTCCAGGCTCAGGTTGGCCTGCGCGAAGCGCGTGCTGTCAAGCCCCGGCGGCAGCGCCAGATCGACCGCGTGCACCTCGTCGCAGTGGTAGGGGTTGCGCGGGACAGAGCCGCAACCGAGGTCGAGGTGGCGTGTGGTCATGTGCTGGCGTTCAGCGGTACTCGACCGCACCGTCCTTGTGCACCATGTGCAAGCTCAGCCCGGTGCGTGCCCGCTCCGCCTCAGACCACTCCCGCGTGCGCGCCTTGCGCGCGAACTTGACCTGTTGGCGGCCCCACCAGTTCAGCCCGATCTTGCCGTAGAAGTAGCGGTGGTCGCCGAACTTGGAGACACCCTGTTCCTTCTTCATCGCCGTCTGCGTGATCATGCCGAAGTGGTGCATGAACGCGTCGCCCACCGTGCCGACCTGGATGCCGTGGCGCTTGCAGCGGGCCAGGAACTCGGCGTCTTCGCGGCCGAACAGCAAGCGGTCGGTGTCGAGGAAGCCGACCTTCTGGAATACCTCGCGGTGGACCGAAAAGCACACGCCGTGGAACCAGCCTTCGCGCACCGTGCCGCTCATCTTGGCCAGGAACTCCTGCGTGAACGTGGGCAGGTCGTAGTCGAGCTCGAACTCCACCAGCGACGGGCTGACCACCTGCAGGCCGTGCTTCTGCGCCGCGCCGATCTGCGCTTCGATGAAGTTGTGCGCGCAGACGATGTCGTTGTTCAGCAGCACCACCCAGTCGCGGTCGGACGCCAGCGCGCCCTGCGTCCACGCGCCGCCACAGCCCAGGTTGACCGGGTTGCGGATCGAGCGGATGTCGGGGCGCGATGCCAGCCAGGCCGGCGTGTCGTCGCTGCTGCCGTTGTCGATGATCAGCAGCGCATCGGCCGGCACGCCGTGGGCGAGCAGGCTGTCGACGCATTGTTTCGTGTAGCGCAACTGGTTCAGCACGGGTATCACGACGGTGTAGCGCATGGGGTTCATGGGGTCACATCCAGTCCACGTGGGCGCCGCGGGCGTAGGGCAGGGTGGCCGCGTCGGTCACAGGGGTGGCATCGGCGCCGGTGCGACAGGCGGCCAGCCAGTCGGCAACGCCGCGGCCGTGCAGATCGATTCGGCTGTACTGCGGATTGTCCGGGAAGATCTTGTGCGACGGCGGAATCAGCACCGTCGTCGGCCCGCCGAGCATGTGTGCCGGGTAGTGCGTGAAGGTCGAGCAGCTCGAACCCACCAGCACACGGCAGCACGCCAGCGCGAACAGATCGACCGCCGGGTGGGTGCTCGACTGGTGGCCGCTTTGCCGGGCCGAGTGGCGGTAGGGCGATGCGGCCGGCATGGTGAACACGTCGAAGTTCTTCGTCAGGTTTGGGAACGCATCGAGGCTGCCCGAGCAGGAGACGAAGAACGCCACGTCGGGCACGGCCTTCTGAATCTGCGCCATCACGTGCTCGTGCCACCAGTCGGGCACGGCCGGCCAGACGAAGGCGTTGACGTCGAACTCGGTGGCGCTGATCAACGGGAAGTCACCGCGCCGGATGTGCACGCCCACCAGCGGGCGGTTCGCGTAGGGAGCGAAGGCCGCGCGGATCACGTCGACCAGCTCCGGCCTCAGCTTCACGCGGCGACCGGTGGGCAGGTAGTAAGGCTCAAGCAGTTCGCGCGGGCCCTGGTGCGTGCGCAAGTTGACGTTGCGGTGCGAGCCGACGCGATCGAGCTTGCCTGGCATGTCGGCGCGCAGCTTGACGCAGTCCAGGCGCCCGAGCAGGCCGCGCGAGCGCTTTGTGGCGCCAAGGATCTCGATCGCATCGAGTTCCGGCCAGCCGTCCAGGCAGACCTCGTGGCCGTGCCGATCGGAAATCATGAAGGCGAGAGCCAAGGTCTCAAGCCGTGAGGTCAGGCCAACATAGTTGGTGATGAAGACTCTTCGCTTCACGTCGCGGCTGCGGGCCTGGCCTTGGGTACCCGCCCCATCAGGTAGAACTCGTTGTTGGGCTGCATCGACGTGAGGTTGGCCATGCGGTTGGACAGCCCGAACAGCGCAGTGATCGCGCCGATGTCCCAGGCGTCTTCATCGGTGAAACCGTGCGCCCGCAGCGCGGCGAAATCGTCGTCGACGATCGACGCGGAGTCGGTGCAGACCTTCATCGCGAAGTCGAGCATCGCGCTCTGCCGCGGCGTGATCTGTGCCTTGCGGTAGTTCACCGCCACCTGGTCGGCCAGCAGCGGGTTCTTTTCGTAGATGCGCAGGATCGCGCCGTGCGCCACCACGCAGTACAGGCAGTGGTTCACCCCGCTGGTGGCCACGACGATCATCTCTTTCTCGCCCTTGCTCAGGCCGTTCGGGCCCGAGGGCGGGCGCAGCATCAGCGCGTCGTGGTAAGCGAAGAAGGCGCGAAACTCTTCTGGCCGGTGCGAAAACGCCAGGAACACGTTCGGCACGAAACCCGACTTCTCCTGCACTTCGAGGATGCGCTGGCGCAGATCGTCGGGCAGGCCTTCGATCGGGGGCACGGGATAGCGGCTGACGGGGCTGATGGGGCTGACCGGGGGCGGCGGCAACGTCATGACTCAACTCCTGAATTGCAGGGCGTGAAGGCGAGCATAAAGGCCGCCGCGGGCCAGCAACTCGGCATGCGTGCCCTGCTCGACGATGCGGCCTGCCTCGAGTGCCACGATACGGTCGGCCCGCTCGATGGTGCTGAGCCGGTGTGCGATGACCAGGCTGGTGCGGCCGCGCATGAGCTTTTCGAGCGCGTCCTGCACGAGCCGTTCCGATTCGGAGTCGAGTGCCGAGGTCGCTTCGTCGAGGATCAGGATCGGCGCGTCTTTGTAGATCGCACGCGCGATCGCCAGGCGCTGGCGCTGGCCGCCGGAGAGCTGGTTGCCGTTGTGGCCGATCAAGGTGTCTGCGCCTTGTGGCAAGCCCTCGACGAACGTCAGCAGGTTGGCCGCACGCAGCGCGTCGCGCACGCGGGTGGGGTCGGCCGGGCCGACGCCGAGCGCCACGTTGGCAGAGACGCTGTCGTTGAACAGCACCACGTCCTGGCTGACGAGGGCGAACTGGCGGCGCAGGGCCAGCACGTTCCAGTCGGTCACCGGCGTGCCGTCCAGCAGAAGGGCGCCCGAGCTGGGCTCGAGAAAGCGCGGCAGCAGATTGACCAGGGTTGACTTGCCGGCGCCCGACGGGCCCACCAGCGCCACCGATTCGCCTGCCTGCAGCTGCAGATTCACCTCGGCCAGCGCCATGGGGCGGTCGGCGCCGTCAGCGTTGTCGCCGCCGTAGCGCAGGTTCACGGCGCGCAGTTCCACCTCGCCGCGCGCGCGCCCCGGGTCGAAGCTGCCGCCTTGTTCGACCGGCGTGTTCTCGATCAAGCCGATGCCGCGCTCCAGCGCCGCCAGCCCGCGTGTGATCGGGCCAGCGACTTCGGACAGATGCTTGATCGGCGCCACCAGCATCAGCATCGCGGTGACGAACGCGACGAAGCCGCCCACCGATCCGCCCTGATTGCCGCTTTGCCACAGCGCGGCCACGATCACCGCCGACAGCGCGCAGGCGGCCAGCACCTGCGTCAGCGGTGTCATCGTGGCGGCGGCCACGACCGACTTGATGGTCAGTCGGCGCAACGATTCGGCAAACGCGCCGAAGCGGCTGGCTTGCGAGGGCGCCGCGCCATGCAGCCGCACGATGCGCCAGGCGAGCACGTTCTCTTCGACCACGTAGGCCAGTTCGTCGGTGGCCTGCTGGCTTTGCACCGTGAGCGCATGCAAGCGCTTGCTCAGCACGCGCATCACCACCGCGACGGCCGGGAACAGCACACTGACGAACAGGGTCAGCTGCCAGTTCAGGTACAGCAGGTAAGCCAGCAGCGCCAGCAAGGTGAGCGAGTCTTTCAGCAAGGTCAGCAACGAGTTGACCAGCAGCGACGCGCCGGCCTGCACCTCGTAGGTGAGTGTGTTGGTCAGGCTGCTCGCCGACTGTTGGGTGAACAGCGCCGGCTGCGCGCTCAGCACGCGCTCGAACATGGCCCGCCGCATCAGCAGCATGCCGCGCGACGCGGCCCACGACAGGCCGTACTGCGCCATGAAGCCGGCCAGGCCGCGCACCGCGAAGATGCCGATGATCGCCACCGGAACGAGCCACAGCGGCAGGGTGCCGGCCTTGAAGCCGCTGTCCAGCAGCGGCTGCATCAGGGCCGGGATCAGCGGCTCGGTGGCCGCACCGATCACCGCCCCGACGATCACCAGCGCAAAGCCCATGTGGCTTTCGGCGAAGAACGGGGCAATGCGCCGCAGGCGCAGCTTGAGCGGGGGAAGCGGTTCGGTCATGCGCCGTGGGTCAAAGGCTTGGCGCGAATTTGCATCATGCAGGGAACTCCGGGCGCCGGGCCGGGTTCTGAAGAAACCCGAGCTTGAGGTACTTGTAGTACGTGTACTCTGCGTTGTAGATGGCCAGCATCAGGCCGTGCTTGCCGTCCAGAAAGCCCAGCCGCAGCACATACGTGCGAACGAATGCAAACAGACCATGCCCGATTCCCTTCCACAAACCGCCCGTCCGGCCCTTGGCTTGCAGGTCGTGCGCATGCCCGGTGGAATAGCGGTCGAGCTTTTCCAGCACGTCGTGAAGGTTGGGGTAGCTGAAGTGGATCAGGTCGTGCTTGAGCGTGCCCACCGAGCCGGTGACCGTCATGTGGGCGTGCAGAAAGTGATCGGTGAAACCCGATTGAGCGCGCCGCCCCAGCCGCAAGGTGTGGTCGGGGCGCCAGCCGGAATGGTGAATGAACTTGCCGCAGAACTCCGACAGGCGCGGGATGCGGTAACCGGCGTGCGCACCGGAACGAATCGCTGCCAACACTTCCTGTTGCAACTGGGGTGTGATGCGTTCGTCGGCGTCCAGCGACAGCACCCACGCGCTTTGCGCCAGCGCAAACCCGCGCGCCACCTGCGGCCCGTAGCCCGGCCAGTCGGTCTGCACCACGCGCGCACCGGCGCCCTTGGCCAGGGCCACCGTGGCATCGCTGCTGTTCGAATCGAGCACCACCACTTCATCGGCAAATGAAGCGCTGGCCACACATTCGGCGATGTTCCGTTCTTCGTTTTTCGCGACGATCACCACGGTCAGCGAATGCGGGTCTTGCATGGTTGCTGCGGTCTGGCCCTTTATCATGCTCATTGTCCCCGATTCAAACGGCGCTCCATTGAAAACCTTGCAGTCCTTCCTCTTGTCGTTCTCGGTGCTGCCTGCGCTGATATTCACGCTGCTGTTTGCGCAACCCGCGGCAGCGCAGTTCCGCGTCGAGATCTCCGGCGTCGGCGCCACCCAGGTGCCGATCGCGATCGTGAAGTTTCGCGACGAAGACAAGTCCACGCAGATGGTCTCGGCGATCATTCGCGCCGACCTGGAGCGCAGCGGCTTCTTTCGCGGTGTCGACAACCAGGCGGCATTCGACGAAGGGGCCCAGCCGGTGATGAGCGAGTGGCGCGCCCGCGCGGCCGACGCATTGGTGGCCGGTTCGGTCTCGCGCCTGGCCGATGGCCGCTTCGACGTGCGCTTCAAACTCTGGGACGTGGTCAAGGGCAGCGAACTGGGTGGCCAGAGCAACGCCGTCGAACCCGCCGACCTGCGCCTGGCCGCACACCGCATTGCCGACTTCATCTACGAAAAACTCACCGGCGACAAGGGCGTGTTCTCGACCCGCGTGGCCTACGTGACCAAGGGTGGCGGGCGCTTCACCTTGCGCGTGGCCGATGCCGACGGCGAAGGCGGGCAGGTGGCGCTCAACAGCGCCGAGCCGATCATCTCGCCGGCCTGGTCGCCCTACGGGCGCGAGCTGGCCTATGTGTCGTTCGAGAGCCAGAAGGCGGTGGTCTACTCGCAAGATGTGATGTCTGGCGCACGCCGCCCGATCGCCAATTTCCGCGGCTCGAACAGTGCGCCGGCCTGGTCGCCCGACGGGCAGACGCTGGCGGTCACCCTGTCGCGCGACGGCGGCTCGCAGATCTTCCTGATGAGCCGCGACGGCAGCAACCTGCGGCGCCTGACCAACAGTGCGGCGATCGACACCGAGCCGGCGTTTTCGCCCGACGGGCGCAGCATCTACTTCGTCAGCGACCGCGGCGGCAGCCCGCAGATCTACCGCACCCCGGTCAGTGGCGGCGGGGTGGAGCGGCTCACGTTTGCAAGCGGCTACAACATCAGCCCGGCCATCAGCCCGGATGGGCGCACCATGGCCTATATTTCGCGGGTCGGCAATGCGTACCGCCTGCACACCCAGGACCTGACGGGCAACGGGCAGCCCCAGGTCATCACCGACACGGGTGATGACGAGAGCCCGAGTTTTGCGCCCAATGGCAAGCTGATCATCTACGCGACGCGCGCCCAGGGGCGCGATGTGTTGATGACCACCACGCTGGATGGCAAGATCAAGGCCCGCCTGGTGTCGACCACGGCCGATGTGCGCGAGCCGGTCTGGAGCCCGTATGGGCGCTAGCGCCGGTTGACGGGCCGCAACATCGGGCGCGGCCAGTTCGAGTTCACTGTTCACTTCAAGATTCATTTCCAGAGCGAGGGGGTTCCTACCATGACTTCGATTCATCAACATGCATTCATCGCGGTGGCCGCGGCGGCCCTGATGGCCGGCTGCAGCACCACCAAGCTCGACGCCGACGTGCCGGCCAGCAGCACCAACACCGCCGACCTGGCCCGGCCCGGCGGCAGCGGCCCCGGCACCGGCGGCAGCACGGCCGGCACCGCGCAGTCGCAGGTGGCGCCGGTGGACCTGACCAAGACCGACAACGTGGCCTTCACCAGCCTGCCCAAGGTGGTGTACTTCGACTTCGACAGCTTTGTCGTGAAAGACGAGTTCCGCAACGTCGTCGAAACCAATGCCAAGGCACTGGTGGCCGACAAGGCCAAGCGCCTGTCCATCGAAGGCCACACCGACGAGCGCGGTGGCCGCGAGTACAACCTGGCGCTGGGCCAGAAGCGTGCCGAGGCGGTGGCCAAGTCGCTCGCGCTGCTGGGCGCTGGCGGCGGCCAGGTCGAGGCGGTGAGCTTCGGCAAGGAGCGCCCGGCCGCGCAGGGCAGCGACGAAGCCGCCTGGGCCAAGAACCGGCGCGCCGAACTCGTCAGCCGTTGAAGGAGGTGTTGATGCGAACCAGGTCTCTCGCGCGTTGGCGGGCGCTCGCCGTGTTGCTCGCGCTGTGGATGCCGGTTGCGCACGCCGGCCTGTTCGACGACGAAGAGGCGCGCAAGGCCATCCTCGACCTGCGCTTGAAACTCGAACAGAGCAACGAGCAGGCGCGCGCGCGCCAGAACGAGCAGATGACGGCGATGAACGCCCAGTTGAAGCAACTGAGCGAACAGCTGTCGCAGATGAAGAGCAGCATGCTCGACCTGAACAACCAGATCGAGCTGCTGCGCACCGACAACGCCAAGCTGCGTGGCCAGGACGAGCAGTTGGCGCGCGACGTGGCCGAGGTGCAACGCAAGCAGAAGGACATCCAGCAAGGCGTGGAAGACCGCGTGCGCAAGCTCGAGCCGCAAAAGGTGTCGGCCGACGGCAAGGAGTTCCTGGCCGACGCCGAAGAGAAGCGCATGTACGACGAAGCCATGGGCATCATGCGCAAGGGCGAATTCGCCCCGGCGTCGGTCGCGCTGGCCGGCTTCCAGCGCCGGTTCCCGGCCAGCGGCTACAACGAGTCGGTGTTGTTCTGGCTCGGCAATGCGCAGTACGGCAATCGCAACTACAAAGACGCGATCGCGTCGTTCCGCGCGCTGCTGGCCGCTGCGCCCGACCACCCGCGTGCGCCGGAGTCGCTGCTCTCGATCGCCAATTGCCAGATCGAACTGAAAGACGCCAAAGCCGCGCGCCGCACCATCGACGAGCTGGTGAAGACCTACCCGAAGTCCGAAGCCGCGCAGGCCGGCAAGGAGCGGCTTGCCTCACTGAGGTAGCTGCTCGCGCTGCAACCCGGTGGGCAGCCGATGGCTGCATAGAATCCCGGGCATGCAAGACATCGACCTGAACGCCCTGGCCAGCCAAGTGCTGTGGGCCGCCTTCGCGCTTTCGATTCTGTTCGGCGCGATCGCGCAGCGCACCCACTTCTGCACCATGGGCGCCGTGGCCGACATTGTCAACATCGGCGACTGGACGCGCATGCGAATGTGGGTCATGGCCATTGGCGTGGCGATGATCGGCTTCAACAGCATGGTGGCGCTCGGTTGGGTCGATGCGTCCAAGACCGTCTACGGCGGGCAGCGGATCATGTGGTTGTCGGCGTTGGTCGGTGGCGCGATGTTCGGCTTCGGCATGGTGCTGGCCTCGGGCTGCGGCAGCAAGACGCTGGTCCGCATCGGCGGCGGCAACCTGAAGTCGCTGGTGGTCTTTCTGATGCTCGGGCTGGCGGCGTTCGCCACGCTCAAGGGCATTACCGCGGTGGCGCGCGTGGCCACGGTGGACACGGTGTTCATCGCCACGCCGATGGGGCAAGACCTGCCTTCGCTCGTTGCGGCAGCGAGTGGTGCTTCGAAGGCCACGCTGGCCGCCGTGCTGGGGCTGGTGCTGGGCGGTGGCTTGCTGGCCTGGGCGCTGGCCGCACCGGCCGGCCGCACCGGCGAGACGCTGCTGGCCGGCCTGGGCATCGGCGCCGTGGTGGCGCTCACGTGGTGGGTGTCGGGGCGCCTGGGTTATGTGGCCGAAGACCCGAACACCTTGCAAGAGGCTTTTGTTGCGACGACCAACCCGCAACGCATGGAGGCGCTGAGCTTCGTCGCCCCGGTGGCCTACACACTCGATTGGCTGATGTTCTTCAGCGACAAGAGCAAGGTGCTGACCTTGGCCATCGTCTCCACCGTGGGCGTGGTGGTCGGCTCGGCCGCGGTTGCGCTGCTGTCGCGCAGCTTCCGCTGGGAGGGTTTTCGCAACGCCGCCGACACCGCCGACCACCTGATCGGCGCCGCGCTGATGGGCGTGGGCGGCGTCACCGCGCTGGGCTGCACCGTCGGCCAGGGGCTGTCGGGCGTGTCGACCTTGAGCCTGACGAGCTTCGTCGCGCTCGCCGCCATCATCGCCGGCGCAGTGGCCGCACTGCGTTTGCAGACCTGGCGCATCGAGCGCGCTGCATGATCGCCGAGCCCTTGGCGGTGGCCGATCTGGAGCGCCGCTTCGGCGGGCTGCGCCGCTTGTATGGCGACACGGGCTACGCGCGCATCCGCGCCGCGCGCGTGGCGGTGGTGGGCCTGGGCGGCGTGGGCTCGTGGGCCTGCGAAGCGCTGGCGCGCAGCGGCGTGGCCGCACTCACCTTGATCGACCTGGACCACGTGGCCGAGTCCAACATCAACCGCCAGGTACAGGCCACCGGCGCCACCCTGGGGCAGGCCAAAGCGCTCGCCTTGCGCGACCGCGTGGCCGACATCCACCCCGGCTGCGCGGTGTTTGCCGTGGAGGAGTTCGTCGACGAGGCCAATTGGCCTGCGCTGTTGCAGCAACCTGTCGACGTGCTGATCGACGCCTGTGACCAGGTGCGCGCCAAGCTCGCACTGGCGGCCTGGGCGCTGCAGACCGGCACGCCCCTGGTAGCCGTCGGCGCCGCCGGTGGCAAGCGCCGGCCGCAGGACGTGCAGGTCGATGACCTGGCCCGCGTGACGCACGACCCGCTGCTGGCGGCGCTGCGCCAGCGTTTGCGCAAACGCCTGGGCAGCGCGCCGCGAGATGCGGCGTTGGGTGTGCGGTGCGTCTTCTCGCGCGAAGCCGTGGCCGCGCCGGCTGAGGTGTGCGACATGAGCGACGACCCGGCCAACGACGGCAGCCTGAACTGCCACGGCTACGGCTCCAGCGTCAGCGTGACGGCCACCTTCGGCATGGTGGCCGCCAACGAGGCGCTAGAATTTGTGATCGTGGGTTCGGGCAAGGCAGCGCGGCAAAGCCCGATATAATGGAAGGCTTGCCGGGTTGTTAGCTCAGTTGGTAGAGCAGCGGACTTTTAATCCGTAGGTCGTGGGTTCGAGCCCCGCACAACCCACCAGACGCTTCGGTGTCCGGGGTATGCGGTGCGGCAACCGACAGCAGAATTTGCAAGAGAAGAATTGGGGCTCTTAGCTCAGTTGGTAGAGCAGCGGACTCTTAATCCGTAGGTCGAGTGTTCGAGTCACTCAGGGCCCACCAGT
>JANOQS010000290.1:0-1905 GCA_031414975.1 Methylibium sp.
CATCGTCAGCGTCACGCTTGTGGGCGACAACCTGGTGTTGGTCTTCACAGAGATCTCAACCAAACTCGCGGGCGCGCTGTAACTCGTCCGCACGCCCGCATCCCCCAGTGGTTCAAGCACAGCAATCGAGGCCAGCATGGATCTCCAGGCTCCTCTGACGTTGCCGGTCCTGGCTGCGCTGCTCCTGGTTGCGGTCGTGTGCGACCTGCTCGCCCGGCGCATTCCCAATGCCCTCGTGGTGTCGGGAATGCTGCTGGGGCTTTTCATTCAATCCGTCGCCCCCTCGGGCGCCGGACTGTTCAGCCAACCCGCAGGCGCCCTGGGCTTCGTCCCCGCACTGCTCGGTGGCTTGCTGGGCCTGGGTCTTTTCCTCCCGATCTACGCGCTGCGCGCGATGGGCGCCGGTGACGTGAAGCTGCTCGCCATGGTGGGTGTGTGGCTCGGCACCACCGGTGTGGCGTATGCCGCGCTGTGGACGCTGCTGGCCGGCGGCGTGTTGGCCCTGGTTGCCGCGCTCTGGACCGGCGCCTTGCGCCAGGTGCTGGGCAACCTGCGCGTCATGCTCACGCACACCCTGGTCAAGGCCCAAACCGGCGGCGGCTTCAGCGTGGAACCCCCGGCGCGTACCACCGGCCGCTTGCCGTATGCAGTGGCGATTGCGTGCGGCACCAGCTTCGAGGTATTGCGCTCCTTGGGCCTGTTGTGAGCGCGCCGATCGCGGGCCACCTCTCACCCGAAGCGCAGGCCATGAGCGTGATCCCCATGAATTCAACCCACGACGGCGCGCAGGCCCGCGCCCGCGCCGACCCGGGCGCAGCAGACCCCCTGCGCCGCCACGCCACGCAAGCCGCGCCTGCCGCGCCCGTCGTGCCGCCGGCACCCCGCACGCCCGAAGAAACCGGCCTGCCGTTGTTGCTGCTGCTGGAGCTGGTGCTCAAGACCATGCAGCAGCACGGCCTGGCGCAACTGCACGAGCTGTCTGCGCACGCCAAGCTCGGCGCCGGGCTGCTGGAGCTGCTGTTCGTGCAACTCCGCAAAGAGAACCTCGTCGAGGTCAAGCGCCGCGGTTCGCTCGATGGCGACGTGACCTACGAGCTCACGCTGGCCGGCCGCGCGCGCGCTGCCGAAGCGCTGGCACGCAATCTGTACAGCGGGCCGGCTCCCGTTCCGCTGGTAGCCTATGCGGCCCGTGTCGAGGCCCAGAGCGTGGCCGGCATGGGGGTCACGCAGGCCAGCCTGACCCAGGCGCTGGGCAACCTGGTGATCGACCCCGCGGTGCGCGACCAGCTCGGCGCCGCCATGAACTCGCGCCGCGCCATCATGCTGTACGGCCCCCCCGGCGCCGGCAAGACCTACCTGTGCGAGCAGATGGCGCGCCTGCTGTCGGGCCACATCGCGGTGCCGCATGCGGTGGAGGTGGGCGGCGAGATCATTCGCGTGTTCGACCCGCTGATGCACAAGCCGGTGCAGCCGAATGCCGACGCCACCCGCACGCTGGACAACCGGGCCCGCGCCGACACACGCTGGGTGGAGTGCGAACGCCCGGTCGTCGTCACCGGCGGCGAACTCACGCTGGAAATGCTGGACCTGGTGTTCGACCCGCGCGCCGGTTATTACCAGGCGCCGCCACACTTCAAGGCCAACGGCGGCTTGTTCCTGGTGGACGACCTGGGGCGCCAGATGGTCACGCCGCGCCAGCTGCTGAACCGCTGGATCCTGCCGATGGAACACCGGCACGACTACCTGATGCTGCGCAACGGCGGCAAGTTCCAGATCCCGTTCGACACGCTGCTGTTCTTCAGCACCAACATGGCGCCGGCCGAGGTGGCCGACGAAGCCTTCCTGCGCCGCATCGGCTACAAGATTTTCGTTGGCGCGATCGGGCCCGACGACTACCGCCGCATC
>JANOQS010000291.1:0-2408 GCA_031414975.1 Methylibium sp.
CGCGAACATGTAGTCCTTGATGTCGACGATGCTGGGCACCGCGTCTTTCGCGTTGCCGAAGAATTCGAGGCACACCGTGCGCGTGTGCGCCGGCATCTTGTGCACGATCCAGCGCGCGCTGGTGATGAGCCCGTCGCAGCCCTCCTTCTGGATGCCGGGCAGGCCGGCGAGGAACTTGTCGGTCACGTCCTTGCCCAGGCCTTCCTTGCGGAAGATGCGGCCGGGGATGTCGAGCCGCTCGGTGCGCTCCAGCTTCTTGCCCGAAGCGTCGAAGTAGCGCAGCTCGAAGCTGGCGACCTCCACGTCGTGAATCTTGCCCAGGTTGTGGTTCAGCCAATCACTTCCAGCCACTTGGCTTCGGGCGTGACCATGCGCCACGAGGCCAGGTTGTCGAGCGCGGTGCCCCACAGAACGGCCTTCTTGCCGCCGGCGTTCATCGCGATGTTGCCGCCGATGCACGAGGCTTCGGCCGAGGTGGGATCGACGGCAAACTGGTACCCCGCCCGGTCGGCCGCGTCGCTGACACGCTGGGTCACGACGCCGGCCTCGGTCCACACCGTCGCCACGTCGACGTCGAGCCCGGGCAGGCGCCGGAATTCGACCTCGGTCATCGCCTCCAGCTTCTCGGTGTTGATGACGGCGCTGTCCCAGGTGAGCGGAATCGCGCCGCCGGTGTAGCCGGTGCCGCCGCCGCGCGGGATGATCGTCAGGCCCAGTTCGACGCAGCCTTTCACCAGCCCCGCCATCTCCACTTCGGTGTCAGGCGTGAGCACGACGAACGGGTACTCGACGCGCCAGTCGGTCGCATCGGTCACGTGCGAGACGCGGCTCAGGCCGTCGAACTTGATGTTGTCTTTCGACGTGACGCGACCGAGCACGCGGTTCGTGCGGCGGCGCAGGTCGGCCACCTTGTGAAACTGGTCGGCGAAACTCTGCACCGCGGCGCGCGCGGCATCGAGCAACTCACCGACGATCGCGTCGCGCTCGCTGTCGCGCCCTTCGTCAGACCGGGGTTCACGGCGCGCCTCGATCTCGCCCAGCCGGTGGTGCAGCGCCTCGATCAGCAACCGGCGCCGCTTCGGGTTGTCGAGCAGGTCGTCCTGCAGATACGGGTTGCGCTGCACCACCCAGATGTCACCCAGCACCTCGTACAGCATGCGCGCCGAGCGGCCGGTGCGGCGCTCCTGTCGTAGCAGGTTGAGCACCTGCCAAGCGCGCGCGCCGAGCAGGCGGATGACGATCTCGCGGTCGGAAAACGAGGTGTAGTTGTAGGGGATCTCGCGCAGCCGCGGTGCGGCGTCGGGCGCGGTGTCGAGCGCGGTGTTGAGGGTGGCGTCGGCCGTGTGCGCGGCCAGCGGAACGCCGGGCGAAATCTGGGCAAGGGGAAGCGGCGCGTTCATGGGGGCCGGGGCTCTTGGGCACCCGCGTTGGCACGTGGGCGGCAATCGTACCGCAGCGCAGCAAAAGAGCCGCCTTCGAGAGCCAGGGCGAGAGGGGTTATCCCCCGTTGCCGGGCGCCCGCTTCCACGGGATAAACGCGACTGTCACAAACGGCCGCCACACTCGCGCGCTGGTTTCGAGGCAGGCCCTCGGTTCCCCATCCTTAAAAGCATTCCTTTCGTCGACGGAGTTCCCCATGAAGAGCAAGTTCCTCCCCTTGTCGGCCGCCGCCCTGGCGGTCGCCCTCGTCAGCGTACCGGCACACGCCCAGGTCGAAGTGCAATGGTGGCATTCGATGGGCGGCGCCTTGGGCGAATGGGTCAACGACCTGGCCAAGGACTTCAACGCCAGCCAGAAGGACTACAAGGTCGTGCCCACGTTCAAGGGCAACTACGACGAGTCGATGACGGCCGCCATCGCCGCCTTCCGTGCCGGCAACGCGCCGCACATCCTGCAGGTGTTCGAAGTGGGCACCGCGACGATGATGGCCAGCAAGGGCGCGATCGTGCCGGTCGCCAAGATCATGGCCGACGCCGGCGTGAAGTTCGACCCCAAGGCGTATGTGCCGGCGGTGGCTGGCTACTACACCGCCCCGAACGGGCAGATGCTGAGCTTCCCGTTCAACAGCTCGACGACCGTCTTCCACTACAACAAAGACGCTTTCAAGGCCGCGGGCATGGACCCCGAAACGCCGCCCAAGACCTGGCCCGAGGTGACCCTGGCGGCCGCCAAGCTCAAGGCCAGCGGCCACAAGTGCCCGTTCACCACCAGCTGGGTCAGCTGGACGCAGCTCGAGAGCTTCTCGGCCTGGCACAACGTGGAGTTCGCGACCAAGGGCAACGGCATGCGCGGCAACGACTCGCGGCTGGCCTTCAACACGCCGCTGCACGTGCGCCACATCGAGAACCTGGCCAACATGAGCAAGCAGGGTCTGTTTGTCTACAAGGGCCGCGGCAACGCGGCCGACT